>NZ_JAEQNB010000005.1:0-300000 GCF_016722965.1 Tumebacillus amylolyticus | reverse complement strand
AGCCCTTGGACGGACAGTGCGACGGCAGAGGATGTAGGGGTCAACGAAAACACCTCAGTTCTTGAGTCATGCTCCTATTGTACCGTTTTTGTGCTACACTAGGAAGGTGAAGGAGGTGGCACGACTTTGAAAAATAAATCTTGGTCGTGGAGAATCGTCTCTACGCTTGCCCTGCTCAGTGCTCTTATCTTCGGCGTCGGTTTCGTGATGGCCATCATCGGCCCCAAAGGAACGACTTCCGCCGCTGAAATGACCGATACGCTTCAACAGAAAAACGACGCCGCTCCGGCCGCCGCCGCGACGGCGCAGAACCCGCAAACCTACCCGATTGTCGCACTTGGTGACTCGCTGACCAAGGGCGTCGGGGACAAAAACGGCAAAGGCTATGTCGGCTATCTGAAGGACAAGCTCGACCAGCAAGGCCGCAGCGTCTCCGTTCAGAACCTCGGCGTCTCGGGACTTGAATCTCCGGAGTTGCTCAAAACGGTGCAAAGCGCCGGCACGAAGTCGATCTTGAAGGACGCCAAGTTGATTTTGATCTCCATCGGCGGCAACGACATGACGCACTCTGTGGGGGACATCTCGCAGATTCTGACCTCCGCGAGCATCGACGAGACCAAGTTCCTCACCGCACAGGAACGCTACACCAAAAACCTCGACGGCATTCTAAAAAGCGTTCGCACCAGCAACCCGGACGCTCCGATCCTCGTCGTCGGGACCTACAACCCGTTTGAGGGTATCGTCGAGGACACCGCGAAAATGAACGCCCTTCTCGACGGCTGGAACGCCAACGCGATCACCGTCGTGCAAAAGTACCCCAATGCGAAAGTCGTCCCGACGTTCGACATCTTCGAATGGAACACCGACCGCTTGCTGGCGGGCGACCATTTCCATCCGAATGAGAACGGATATGAGAAAATGGCAGAGCGACTGCTCCAAGCGCTTCCGAAGTCGATTTTGTAACGCATGTCAGCCAGCAATAGACAACAGCACTCTCCGTGGGAGGGTGCTTTTTTTGTTGCGCCGTTAATGAATCCGTTTTCAAATGAAATGGAAGTAAAAAAATCTGAAATATGTATCAAAAAGCCCTTGTGCCCTCCTCCGACCCGTATTATAATGTCCAACAAGAAAACACAAGAGTACGCAATACGTGTACATTCAGGGCGTACAAAGAGACGAGGAGGAGTTGGAGAGATGGAACGCAGAGTGGTGAAAGTCGGATTGCTGGGCTTGGGCACCGTCGGGTCCGGCGTGGTGAAGATGTTGCGGCAGAATTCGGAAGAGTTGGCACAGAAATGCGGGTACGAGATCGAAATCCAGCGCATTCTCGTGCGCGATCTGGACAAGAAACGAGGCGTTGAGGTAGACCGCGCCCTGCTCACTCGCGATGTGCGGGATATCCTCGACGATGCGAACATTCAAGTGGTGATCGAAGTCATGGGTGGCGAAGGCGAAACGCGGGACATCGTGCTGGAATCTCTGCTCTCCGGCAAGCACGTCATCACCGCCAACAAAGATCTGATCGCCCTGCACGGCGCGCACTTGCACCACGCAGCCGATTCTCAAAACGTGGAACTGCTCTACGAAGCGGCCGTCGCCGGCGCAATCCCCATCGTGCGCGTCTTGAAGCAGTCGTTTGCGGGGGACAACGTGCGCGAAGTCATGGGCATCGTCAACGGCACCACGAACTACATCCTCTCCAAAATGACGCAGGAAAACGCCTCCTACGAAGACGCTCTGCGCGAAGCACAAGCCCTCGGTTACGCAGAAGCCGACCCGCACGCCGACGTCTCCGGACTCGATGCCGCGAGAAAAATGGCGATCCTCGCCTCGATCTCGATGCGCCAAGCGGTGCCGCTGGCAGACGTGAAACTCCAAGGCATCGAAGGAGTCACGAGTGAAGACGTCGCCGAAGCCAAAGCGTTGGGACAAGTGATCAAACTGATCGGCCGTGCGCGACGGGAGGGGGATTCCATCGAAGTCTCCGTCTCGCCGATGCGTCTGCCCGAAGAGCATCCGCTTGCGAAAGTCAACGACAGCTTCAACGCGGTCTACGTGTACGCCGATGCACTCGGCGAAGCGATGCTCTACGGACGCGGAGCCGGTGAGATGCCGACCGCCAGTGCCGTCGTCGGTGATCTGCACGCCGTCCTGCGCGGTCGCAAATTCGCGGCCGGGCAACTTGAACTCATTGCGAGGTGGGCGTAATGGTCGCTTGGAAAGGGCTCCTGCACGCGTATCGTGAATGGTTGCCGATCACAGAACGCACGCCGATGGTGACGCTTTGCGAAGGCAACACGCCGCTGATCCCCGCCCCGAATCTTTCAGCAAAGCTCGGGCTCGACATCCATCTGAAATTCGAAGGTTTGAACCCCACCGGGTCTTTCAAAGACCGCGGCATGGTGCTCGCCGTTGCCAAAGCTGTGGAAGACGGCTCCCGCGCCGTCATCTGTGCTTCGACGGGCAACACCTCTGCGTCGGCGGCGGCCTATGCCGCTCGTCTCGGGCTTCGTTCCATCGTGTTGATCCCGGACGGCAAGATCGCATACGGCAAATTGGCGCAAGCGATGATGTACGGCGCTGAAATAGTGCCGGTGCAAGGAAATTTCGACCAAGCCTTGGATTTGGTTCGCAGCATCTCGCAGGAACACCCCATCACGCTCGTCAACTCGGTCAATCCGTTTCGCATCGAAGGGCAGAAGACGGCGGCGTTCGAAGTCTGCGAGCAACTGGGCGATGCTCCGGATTATCTGGCGCTCCCCGTGGGCAATGCGGGCAACATCACCGCGTACTACAAGGGGTTCAGCGAGTACCGCGCTGCAGGCCACGTGAATTTCGTGCCGAAGATGCTCGGTTTTGAAGCGGAGGGCGCAGCGGCGATTGTGCGCGGAGAACCGATCCCGGAGCCGGAGACTCTCGCCACGGCCATTCGCATCGGGAACCCGGCTTCTTGGAACGGAGCGGTACAGGCAGCTCAGGAATCGGGCGGTGTCATTGACAGTGTGACTGACGACGAAATTCTCGCGGCTTACAAACTGCTGGCTCGCGAAGAGGGCGTTTTTTGTGAACCGGCGTCTGCGGCGTCGCTTGCCGGCTTGATCAAACGCCGTGCATCA
This sequence comes from Tumebacillus amylolyticus, assembly GCF_016722965.1. Taxonomy (NCBI): domain Bacteria; kingdom Bacillati; phylum Bacillota; class Bacilli; order Caryophanales; family Alicyclobacillaceae; genus Tumebacillus; species Tumebacillus amylolyticus. Next base: position 296,884 of record NZ_JAEQNB010000005.1, on the reverse strand, counting down.
GGCGTTTTGCTTCCCGGCGCACGCGTCGTCTGCGTCTTGACGGGCAACGGCTTGAAGGACTCCGACATCGCCATCCAAGCCAGCGCCTTGGAACTCCACTCCATCCCGGCCACGCAAGAGGCGGTTCTACAGATGATCTTGCAAACCAAAGGAGAGAAAAAAGGGGAGGTACGTTCATGATGAGAACGATCTGGCGGGTACCGGCGACGACGGCAAACCTCGGACCGGGGTTCGATGTGCTGGGCATGGCGTTGAATCTCTACAACGAAGTCGAGATGGAGGAAATTCAGCAAGGGTTGGAAATTACGGTGGAGGGAGAGGGTGCCGGCCTCATTGCGTTCGACGAATCCAACTTGGTCTACCAAGCGGCCCTGCACGTTTTTGAAAAAGTGGGGAGGGCTCCTTCGGGCCTGCGCATCCACCTTCACAACGAAATCCCCGTCACACGGGGGCTCGGCAGTTCTTCTGCGGCGTTGGTCGGCGGGTTGGCAGCAGCGAATCGGTTGTGTGGAGATGCTCTGACGCGGGAGGAATTGTTGGAGATCGCGACGGAGATGGAAGGCCATCCCGACAACGTCGCTCCTGTTTTGTACGGGGGTCTGATGATCGCGGGGCTTGTTCGGGGCAAGTGGCGCACGCAGCGATTGACTCCGCCTGCGGGCTTGTGCATCGTGGCGGCGGTGCCTGATTTTGAATTGTCGACGGAGAAAGCACGGGAGGTTTTACCGGAAAAAGTGGAGCGGAGTCATGCGATTTTTACAGCTTCACATGTGGGGTTGTTGGTGAGTGCGATTGCGCGCAATGACTTGGAATTGTTCGGGGCGTGCTTGGAGGATGTCTTGCACCAGCCGTATCGAGAGCCGTTGGTGCCGGGCCTGCGCGACGTTTTGTCTGCGGCAGAAGCGGCGGGGGCTCTCGGGGCGGCGTTGTCGGGAGCGGGACCGACCTTGGTCGCTTTTACAGAAGGTCATCGCGAAGAGGTCGGGCACGCCATTCAAGACGCTTTTTCAGCACACGGCGTGAAGTGCCGGATCATGCATTTGTACCCGGATTTGGGCGGGGTGTGCGAGACCGTCGCTGTATCCAACGACGCAGCAACGGTGGCACGAGGAAGAGGATGAAAAAGATGCGGAACAACTGATAGCCGGTAACCAGCGAAACATCTGCATGGACGATGTGCGCCGTCACGCCCATTTCGGCGATGCCGCCCGGTGCGGAGCTGAGGAACGCAGTCGCAATCGACATATCGCCGTTCCACCAGACGAGCAGGGAACCGACGAGCAGCGCGAATCCGCAGAGAAGAATCGAACTGAGAATCGTGACGAGGGTGAGTTTTCGCAAGTTGTTCAGCTTCTGCGGTTGCATTTGCAGACCGATGGAAGCGCCGATGTAGATCTGAGACAACGTGAGGAACACGGACGGCAACTGCGGCGGTTCAAATCCGCAGAGGATTACGACGGCGTTGGCAAGCAACGGGCCGGTGAGCGGGGCGGCGGGCAGATGAAGTTTGATCCCAAGCCATGCCCCGCCGAGTGTTGCGATTGTGAAGAGAGCGAGCGTTTTCCAAGAAACGTCCGTGATGCTGGGCAACACATGCGCCGCGATAGAACTTGCTCCGCCCGCATCTCCCGAACTTCCGACGATTCCGTTGACGGTGAGAAACGGCACGAGAAAAATCACGGCGATGACGCGAATCGTCTGCATGAACGTGACGACGGTCGGGTCTGCCTCCTCAACTTCTTCGCTGAGCACGACCATCTGCGTCAAACCGCCCGGCACGCTGCCGAACACGCCGCTGGGAACGTCGCCGCCCGTGAGTTTGGCGCTCCAAACGCCCATCGTAATCCCGAACAGGACGGTGAGCACGGTCGCCACGAGCATCGAAGGCAAGTGGTGCCCGATCAACGTCACCGTCTCGCGTGTGACCGAAGTCGCGAGGATATACCCGAGCACGACGAGACCTGCGTTGCGAAGTTGCCCCGGCCAGACCAAGCGGCGTTTCGTCGTCAACCGCCACGTCATAATCGCCGCAATCGACCCGAGCATCCAAGCCAACGGCACATGCAACAAGGAAAAAAGTCCGCCGCCAAGCACGGCGACCACTAGTGCTTCAAGAAAAGGAAGAAGAGCCAAAGAAATCACTCCTAAAAAACGAATCCGCGCGTTGAAGCCACACGGTCTACAAATGCCGCCTCATGAAAAAAGCGTACCGCCCCCGAGTCGGGTCGATACGCTTTTATCTTAACGAAAAATTGTGTCGGGCGGAAGACTATTTCGCTTAACGAACAAATCGTACGGCGAATGGAACTGAATCGAAGTGAAACCTCGCGTTCCTCGACTTGTCTTACCCGAACAACTTCACGCCCGGCTTGATTTCTTCCAACCCGTTCAGGTACTTGCGCAGAGCTTTCGGGATGTGGATCGACCCGTCCGCACGCTGATGATTCTCAAGCAGCGGGATCAAGATGCGCGGCGTGGCCACGGCGGTGTTGTTCAGCGTGTGGCAGTATTGCAACTGCCCGTTCTCATCGCGGTATCGAATGTTCGAGCGGCGCGCTTGGAATTCCAGCAAGTTCGAAGCCGACTGCGTCTCTCCGAAATTCTCACGCGACGGCATCCACGTCTCGATGTCGTATTTTTTATAAACGCCTTGTCCGATGTCGCCCGTGCAAACCGCGACGACGCGATACGGAACTTCGAGCAGTTGCAGGAGGTCTTCCGCATTGCGTGTAATCTCTTGCAAGATCGCTTCCGACACGGCGGGGTCGTTTTTGCAGATCACGACTTGCTCGACTTTGGCGAACTGGTGAACGCGATACAGCCCGCGCGTATCACGACCTGCCGCTCCAGCCTCACGACGGAAGCAGTTCGACACGCCCGCCATGCGAATCGGTTCCGACACATCGACCGTTTCCCCCGAGTAATACGAAACCAGCGGAACTTCCGACGTCCCGACGAGCCATGCGTTGTCACGGCCCAACTCGTACGTCTGTTCACGACCGAGCGGGAAAAACCCGGTGTTCGTCATCATGTCTTCCCGAACCATCACCGGCACATCCATCACCGTAAACCCGCGCTTCGTCAGCACGTCAATCGCCAACTGCTGCACGGCACGGTGCAAGTACAAACCGATCCCCTTCAAATAATACTGTCGAGTCCCCGCCACTTTCGCACCGCGCGGGAGGTCGAACAGATCATAGGTTTCGCCGAGCGTCACATGATCTTGGATCGCAAAGTCAAACTGCGGCAACTCCCCAACACGGCGAATCTCCACATTCTCCTCATCCGACGCGCCAATCGGCGTATCCGGCGAGATGATGTTCGGCACGAGTTGCATCAACTCGCCCCATTTCGCTTCGACCTCGCCGAGCTCAGTTTCTTTTTCCGTCAAGACTGTATTGATTCCACGCACGTCTTCCTTGGTGCGCTCGATTTCGTCCTTCTTGCCTTCCTTTGCGAGGCGGGGGATCAACTGCGAGAGCTCGTTGCGCTGCTTCCGAAGCCCTTCGGCTTCTTGCAACAACTCCCGACGCTTCACATCCCATTGAAGCAACTCCGCAATCGAAACTTGAATCCCTTTGTGCTTGGCGACCGTTTGCACGACCTCCGCGTTCTCCCTGATATACCGAATGTCCAACATGTGACACCACTCCTTTTTAGAAAATGACAAAGAGCGCCCTCATCCGATTGGGACGAGGAGCGCTCTTTTTTGAAAAAGGTCTCGCGGTGCCACCCAATTTGACCTGTCTCCATGAGAAAACAAGCCCACTTGTGTACCGCAATAACGGGCGATTCCCGGCTCACTCCTCGTGAGCGCCTCCGAGTTGGATGCTCTTCATCGGCATGATGAACACTATCCACAATACGTGTTTTTACATTATAAGGTATCCTGCTCCACCCTGACAAGTGCTATACCTTTTACAGGTTGGGGAAAAATAGTACAATAAGACAGTTGTCCACTTTATTCGAGACAAACGGAAGGAGTTACATATAGATGCGAACTGACCTCAAGCGTGAAGACATCGAATTGCTCGCACCCGCAGGAACCTGGGACGCGATGCGCGCCGCCGTCGCCAACGGTGCCAACGCTGTGTACTTTGGCGTGGAGAAATTCAACGCCCGTGCCCGCGCCAACAACTTTCTCATGGCGGAACTCCCGCAAATCATGGAATTTCTGCACACCTACGGGGTAAAAGGCTTCCTGACCTTCAACATCCTCGTGTTTGAAAACGAACTCGAAGACGCCAAGGAACTGATCGATGCCTGCATCGACGCAGGTGTAGACGCCGTCATCGTCCAAGACCTCGGCCTCGTCAAGATGATCCGCGAAATTTCGCCTGACTTCCCGATTCACGGCTCCACCCAGATGACGATCACCTCGCCGGAAGCGGCTGAATTCACCAAGAACTACGACATGGAACGCGTCGTCCTCGGCCGTGAAAACAACCTCAAACAGATCCAAAAAATCGCCGCCTCCGCCAACGTTCCGCTTGAAGTCTTCGTCCACGGCGCGCTCTGCGTCTCCTACTCGGGCCAATGCTTAACGTCCGAAATGTGGGGCGGACGCTCGGCGAACCGCGGCGAATGCGCCCAAGCCTGCCGTCTCCCGTATGACATGATGGTCGACGGAGAGGAAAAAAACATGGGCAACATCGCCTACGTGCTCTCTCCGAAAGACCTCAACGCCCTCGAACTCGTCCCGGAACTGATCGAAGCGGGCGTTACTTCCTTTAAAATTGAAGGCCGTCTCAAAGCGCCGGAGTACGTTGCCAACGTCGTCTCCAAGTACCGCAAAGCGATTGACGCATACTTCCTCGGCGTCACCGATTACCAGCCGGACCTGATCGACATCCAAGAATTGGAGCAATCGTTCTCGCGCGGCTTCACCCACGGCTTCCTCAAAGGCACCAACAACAAGCAACTCGTCGACGGCACGTTCCCGAAAAAACGCGGCGTCTACCTCGGCCTCGTCAAAAAAGTCTACCGCGATGCGATCTTGATCGATCTCCAAGCTCCGCTCAAACGCGGTGACGGCATCGTGTTCGACTTCGGCGACCCGACCCAAGACGAAGAGGGCGGCCGCGTCTACGACATCCGCATCAAAGGACAAAAAATCGAAGGCGGCGTCAACGAAGGTCTCTACGAGATCGTCATGGGCCGCAATGACGTCGACCTGCGCAACATCAACGTCGGCGACAAAGTTTGGCGCACCTCGGACATGGAACTCGACCGCCGTCTGCGCAAAACGTTCGACACGGAAAAACCGTACCACACCTTCCCCGTGAACCTCGAAGTCTACGGCGCGGTCGGGCAACAACTCGTCACCGTCTGGACCGATGTGAAAAAAGGCCACTCCGTGACGATCAACTCCGAACAGCCGGCCGAAGAAGCGCTGAAACGCCCGCTGGACGAAGAAGTTCTCCGTGAGCAATTTGGCCGACTCGGCGGCACCGTCTACGAACTGGACGAGCTGCACGTGGAGTTGACGGGCAACGTCATCATCCCGAAGTCCGAAATGAACCGCATCCGCCGTGAAGCGGTCGAGCAACTGTTTGCGCAACGCATTGCACCGCCGAAGTACACTCGCCATGAGCCGGAAATCGACGTCTACGAAGACACCGTCAATCCGGAGCCGATCGAAGGCCAAGACGCGAAACTGATCGCGCTCTGCCGTTCGCTTGAACAAATCGAAGCGGCAGGTCAAACGGAAGTCGACTACATCTACGCCGAATTCGAATTTGTCAAAGACTACCCGCAAGCGGTCGAAGCGGCCCGCCGTCTCAACAAAAAAATCGCCCTCGCCACTCCGCGCATCCACATGCCGGGCGAGAACGGCATCTTGCGTCAGATGCTCAAGCACCAACCGGACGGCATCTTGGTTCGCAACACCGGCGCGGCGTATTTCTTTGAACAGGAACGTCCGGAAGGTATCGAGTTGATCGGCGACTTCTCGCTGAACATCGCCAACCACAAAGCGGTCAACGTCTTCCTCGACCGCGGCATGGACCGCGTCACCGCTTCCTATGATCTCAACACCGAGCAGATGATTGACCTCCTCAGCCAATCGCGTTCGGAGAACGTCGAAGTCGTCATCCACCAACACATGCCGATGTTCCATATGGAGCACTGCGTCTACTGCACGTTCCTCTCCGAAGGCACCGATTTCACGAACTGCGGTCGTCCGTGCGAAGAACAACGCGTCTCGCTCAAAGACCGTGTCGGCATGGAGCATCCGATTCGCGTCGATACCGGCTGCCGGAACACCGTCTACAACGCCGTCGACCAATCGGGAGCGGAGTACCTCGGCGAATTCCTCGGCAACGGCGTCCGCCACTACCGAGTTGAATTCCTCGAAGAAGAGGGCAAGCGCGTTAAGGAAGTCCTCGACCTCTACCGCAAAGCGCTCAACGGCGAGGTCACAGGCACCCACGTTTGGCGCACGCTCAACTCCACGAACCAACTGGGCGTTACTCGTGGTCAGCTCACCAAATAACCTCTTTTGAAAAAACGACCCTCTGCCACACATGGCAAGGGTCGTTTTTTTGTCGATTGGGGAATGGTAAGGGGTAAAAGCGGAGGGATTCCATGAAGAACATGAAACTGCGCTCCACGTGCCTCGCCGTCCTCCTCGGACTCTCCCTGTTGCCGACTTCGCTTCGGGCAGAGGATATTTCGATGGAGGACGTTTGGAAATACCGTGCCACGGGGGCTTCTTTCTCAGACCTCCCGGGCACCCATTGGGCGTATCCGCAACTGATCAACTTTTTTGAAGCGGACATTTTGGTTGGCAATCCCAATGCGGACAACACGGTCTCGATTCGCCCGGATGACACGGTGACGCGATCCGAGTTTGTCAAATTGATGGTTTCGGCTCTGGGACTCAGCAGCAATTCCACGGGGCAGTTGTTTCAAGACGTGAAGCCGGGGGATTGGTTTTCCGAGCCCGTGCGAGTGGCGAGTGCGCTCGGCATCATCCACGGCACGTCCACTACCCAGTTCGAACCGAACCGCCCCATCACGCGAGAGGAAGTTGCGACGGTGGTTGCGAATGCATTTGCAAACTCCTTGACAGCCACGGAGCAAGATCCGAACTTCACAGATATCGGCACGTCTTGGGCGCAGGCGAACATTCGAGAAGCGGCGCGCATGGGGATCGTCCACGGGAAGTCAGCGACTTTGTTCGAACCCAAACAGTCGGCCACGCGAGCTGAAGCGGTCACGATGCTTTCCAACGGGTTGCAGCGTGAAGACACCAACCTGCCGTCCGACACCGACCTCGACAACATCGTGGAGACGTACATCGAAGAGTCCAACAACGCGATTCATTCCGGTGAGTTGCAAGTTCTTGCGTCGTTGGATGACGAGTACGGCACGGCGTACTTCAAGCGCAAGTACAACGGCATCGCGAGCAAGTTGCAGTTGATGGTTGCCCAAGGCTATCGCATCGACGTCCGACCCACCCAGAACCGCCAGAACCCGCCCCTTGAAATCACCACGGTTCAGAAAAGCAACCGCTTCGCCGTCCTCAACGTCAAAAACGCAGCCTACGACTACGTGTACAGCAAGGACGGCAAGACCACCTACGATTTCCGCGTGCTCTATGGAAAATGGTTGCTTCGCAAGACGCCGGGCGGCCAATGGAAAGTCTACAGCCTCTTCGACATGCCGTAATTTCAAAAAAACCCCTCGAACACGCTCGCGTGTCTGAGGGGTTTTTTGCTACGCGGGAACGTCCACCTGTTGAGGTGTAGCATGACGTAGCGACAGATTGTTCATCGTTCGAGTGTAGAGCACGAGGGAGACGAGTCCGATGACGAGGACCAGCCCGAACATCGCCCACGGAGAGACGAAAGCTCCCAGCGTGATCGACAGACCGCCCATCAGGGAGGAACCGATGCCTTGGAAGCCGGAGACGGCCATGTACACGCCGCGATTCTCTTCGGGCGAGATGTTCGCGATGATCGATTGTTTGACGGGAACCCATGTGATTTCGCCGATCGTGGCGACGATCATGGAGATCAGCAAGAGCCAGGGCAAGTTGAACACGTTGATCACGGAGTATCCGACGAGGCTCAGAAAAACGCCGGAGAGCAACGCCCGACGATGCCCGAACTTGTGAACCCAGCGGCGTACCAGCGCCGAGAAGAGGACGACGATCAACGCGTTGGTCGATTGCAAGAAGGCAAACAACTGCATCCCGTCTGCCGCAAACGACCAATCGCCCAAGGTAAACATCGTCTGAGGTGTTGCAATGTCCTGGTTGAGACGGACTCGGCCGTAGTTGTTGGTGATGTTTTCAAGCGCCCCGCAGAACAGAGCGGCGGCGAGGAACGTCATGAAGACGCGGTTTTTGAAGACCATTTTGTACGAGGAGGCCATTCCTTTCGGTTTCTCACCTTTGGGAGTGGGCTTTGCATCCGGTCTCGTCTCGGTGATCCAGAGAAACAGGACGACCAAGGAAGCGAGCAGAAACAACGTCATCGTGCCGAATAATTCAAACTTGTACGAACGGAACAGATAGCCCCCGGCGATCCCGCCGACGACGAGGCCGAAGTTGTTCGACCAGTAGTCGATGCTGTAGACCAAACTTCGAGATTCCGGCGTGGTGACGTCGATCATCATCGCTTCTGACGCGGGGTTCGCCAACCCGTCGCAGAAACCGATCAACAGCATCGCGATGCATGTGACCCAAGCCGAATGGTACCACGGGGAATTGGCGAAGGTGATCGCCACGAACAGCAGAAGACGCGCAGTCTCGGCGTAGACTTTGACTTTCTTGCGTCCGAACTTGTCGGCGAAATGCCCGCCATACGCACCGGCCGAGACCGCGATGGCGATGTTGGCGACGATCAACAAGCCTGTCAGCGACGCGCCGATCGTTTCCGCGAAGTAGATCGCGATAAAAGGCCAGACCATGCTGCCGATCATGTTGCCGATAAAGTTTTGAGTGAGCCTGATCTTTACATTTAAGTGGAGTTCGCGAAACGTCAAATGAGTTCCTCCTACTGAGTATAATTCCCAACCCCATCTTACCATATTAATGGATATTTGCGGGGGTTATTTGGAGGTTCACCTAGAGCGTTTTTCCTACCTTCTGAATAGTTTGAAATGTGAGAGAGGTGAGCACATGATCAGAAAGGACAACACCGGAGCTCGCAATCCCATACAAACTGTCTATCGTTCGCTTGATGTGATAACGGTCGTTTTACTCCTAACTGGTCAGATCACCATTGGTGGAGTGTTCTTTTTTCAAGGGGGAGGGTTTTCCATCTCGTTGTTCGGGCCGATCACGGGAGCGCAACGATCGGTGGGTGTGCAAGGGGTGCCGGGTGCGAATGTTGTGATTGACTTGGTGGATCTTATTGCTGCGTTTCTTCTGATTACAGATCAGGTCAATGTGGTTGGGACGCTTATTACGGCGAACCACTTCACCATCGTCATCAGCGGACCCCCGTTTGGAGAAGCCAAGCGCACGGCGGCTTATCCGCTCGAAACCCAGAACTTTTTCTCCATCTACAAAGACCATGTAGCCCAAAAATGCAAAGCACGACCCCTTTAAATAGGAGAAGGTGATCTCAGATGGCACTTTTCAACTTGCCAACCATTAAGCCGTCGAAAGGAACCGTCTACGCGATGGGAATTTTCCTCGCGACGTTTGTTTACTTTTTCACACGGGCAGAGCCGGTGGAGCAAGAGAGTGAGACTGTGGAGAAGTGATAGAGGTTTTTTCGAAGGTCATAAAAAAGCCCTCGACGTTTTAGGAGACGGGGGCTTTTTTGTCCGGGCTTAATTGAAGTATTTTCTTGTAAGAAGCATACGAATTCACTGGTCATAAAAAAGATGACTCCTGATCAAATCAGAAGTCATCTTCCGGCCGCATAGCAACCGTGGTTCTTTTTTTATCGTCCACCGGTATTGGTAGCCCAGACAGGCATCCAAGAGCCCCCACCGTGAACTGTGTCATACAGAACACAATTCCCATCACTTTGAACGATCAGCGTGTCACCGACGAGGCCAGTAGGCTTGATCATCGGCGGATGGTACCAGTTCGTCATCCATGTATTGGTATCTGCCACCCAAAACGTATGTGTGTTTCCGGCATCTGTGATACGAAGAACTCCGGAGTTGTCGAGTCTTAATACCTGAGCCCATACGGTGAATTGTGCGTAGACGTACATAGACGGATCAGTGGAAAAAGGGCTGTAGAAAGGGTTCGGGTTGTACCAAGCGCCATTGGTGTGGGAAGACCAAAGAGCATTACCGTTATTATAAAGATCCAGATTCCCATCCGACTGCATGTCGAGAGCAAATCTACCATCAGCGGATACTAACATTCCGTTATTCGAAAGAGTTTCGCCAGGGTGGAGAGTGTCCGATGCAAAGGCAGAAGAGGCAGCGGGGATCTGAAGCACGGATAGCGCAAGGAACGCAAAACAAGCCATTTTCACAGACTTTTTCATAGATAATTCCTCCTTTAAAGAACAACAATTTTGTTTTTCTATTAAAATGGTAACATGTTATATTTTTCACGTCAATTATTTTGTGATGAATAATCTACTATTTTGATTGTATTTAATGGTGTGAGTTTCACAGAAACCCCTCTGGGAGCGGGTTCAACACTCCGGCCACCAACATAAAAAAACGCCTCCATCAAGAGGCGTTTTTTCAATCTTCCTGCCACAACCCGACAGCCTGCTGCCCCATCTGCTCCCAGCGTTTTTGAAACAGAGCTCTCGGGTACTGCTCACGTCGTCCGGTCAACGGATCATGCACCAAAACCTTCGTCGGCGTATACCCCGTGACCACCGTGGCGTGCTCAGGCGTCCTCCAATGAATGGTCTTGCCGTTGCTCGCTCTCCACGTCTGTGCATCGTGCGGCTCCGCTAAGCCAATCGTCACCCACGTCATCACAGGGCTGCCGTGGTCCGTCGCTTTGAGCACTTCGCCAAACCTTTGACCGCTTAGATCGAACGCCCGATTGGGCTCTTTTTTTTGCAAAATTTGAAAGATCGGTTCATGGTAGACACCATACCCGTTTTTGGAAAAAGGCGATCCGACAAACCCAAGATGCGGATCGCCGCCATACCAAATTCCATGGCGTTGATACGGGGGCGGTTGTCGCTTCACCCAGCCGGCCACTTCGTTTTTTGAGACTTCCCAACCGGCCCAGCGCAACAGCATGGTGAGGGAAGCTACTTCACAGCCCGTGGGCAAATCCGGTTTTTGTGGTATCATTTCTACGTCGGGGACGGCGGCCATGACGAGTATAGGATGAAAGAGAATGGCCGTGATCAGCGTAACGACACCTGTTTTCCGGAGGATGTTCATCGAGTTCACCTCACGACGTTACTATTTCCGTATCGTCGTTTTCACTTGCCGCTCAGTTTTTACCTGCCGAGAGGAGCGTTTCCATCTGTGATTCTCATGATTGATAACTACGACAGTTTCGTCTACAACCTCGTCCAATATCTCACCGAAATGGGCCATGAGCTGCTCGTTCGGCGCAACGACGAGATTACCATCGCTGAAATCGAAGCTCTCAACCCCCGCGTGCTCGTGATCTCGCCGGGGCCTTGTTCGCCCAATGAAGCGGGCATTTCCTTAGAAGCGATCCGTCACTTTGCCGGGCGAATTCCCGTGCTCGGCGTCTGCCTCGGGCACCAAGCCATCGCGCAGGCGTTCGGCGGGAAGGTTGTGCATGCCGAGCGTTTGATGCATGGAAAAACATCGCCGGTGCATCACGACGCACGGACGATTTTTCACGAGTTGGGGAGTCCGTTGACCGCTTGCCGGTATCATTCCTTGATCGTGGAGCGCGAGACGTTGCCGGACTGCTTTGAAATTTCTGCGTGGACCGCAGAGGGCGAGATTATGGGGATTCGCCATCGCGAGCTCGCCGTGGAGGGTGTTCAGTTCCACCCGGAAGCGATCCTCACCGAACATGGCAAACTCATGCTGCGCAATTTCATCGAACAGGCGGGGCTCGTATGTACGTCTGTCTAAATGGAGAGATACTTCCTATTGAACGCGCAAACGTCTCCGTGCTCGACCACGGATTTTTATATGGAGCGGGGCTTTTTGAGACGATGCGCACGGTCGGTGGACGTCCGATGTTCTGGGACGCGCATTATCTGCGGCTGGCGGAGTCTTGTCAAGCTCTTCAGCAAAAAATGCCGTGGTCCTCTGACGAGCTCCACGACCTTGTCTTTCAAACCGTCCGCGCCAACGAGCTCGAACTTGACGAAGCCTACGTCCGCCTCACAGTCACACGCGGTCCAGGTCAACTAGGGCCGAGTGGCAAAACGTGCGAGACACCGACGCTCGTCATTTATGTGAAACCGTTGGTGTTGCCTCCCGCAGAAACCTACCAACGAGGTCGTGACCTGCTCCTCCTCGAAACACGCCGTAGTACGCCGGAAACAACTGTGCGCGTGAAGTCGCTGAACTACTTGAACTCCCTGCTTGCGTATGCAGAGCTTGAAGCTCGCGGCGGGGGAGAGGGCATTCAGTTGACGCACGACGGTTTTGTGGCGGAGGGTGCGGTGAGCAATCTATTTTTCGTCGTGCATGGTGAACTTTGGACACCGAGCGCTGAAACGGGGATCTTGCCCGGCGTCACACGCGCTTGGGTGCTGGAAACCGTCCGTGAACGCGGCATCCCGACTCGGGAACATCGCTTCACGCTCAACGATCTCACCCAAGCTACGGAAGCCTTCACCACCTCTTCGGTCGTCGGAATTCTGCCTGCCGTCTCTATAGAGAAAACTCCGATCTACACCGGAACGCCCGGCCCGATTACGCAACTTCTGATCAGAAAGTGGGACCGGAAACTCTCCCAAAAGGTACCTGCCGCAAAAGGGTTGCATAACTTCCTAGGCTCGTGATATATTACTATCTGTCGCCACGAGTTACACGGCAGACGGTGAGATCACGAGCCATTAGCTCAGTTGGTAGAGCACCTGACTTTTAATCAGGGTGTCGAAGGTTCAAGTCCTTCATGGCTCACCATTTTTTTCCTTTCTATTCAATATGCGGTCGTGGCGGAATGGCAGACGCGCACGCTTGAGGGGCGTGTGGGGTTTCCCCGTGGAAGTTCGAGTCTTCTCGACCGCACCATGTTTTTTGGGGGATTAGCTCAGTTGGTAGAGCACCTGCCTTGCAAGCAGGGGGTCAGCGGTTCGAATCCGCTATTCTCCACCATGCCTTTTTAGCTCAGTAGGTAGAGCGCATCCATGGTAAGGATGAGGTCATCGGTTCGATTCCGGTAAAAGGCACCATGTTTTGGCTCGGTAGCTCAGTTGGTAGAGCAGTGGACTGAAAATCCACGTGTCGGCGGTTCGACTCCGTCCCGAGCCACCAGATTCATCCTTAAGTGTTCGAGCCTATCAGCACATGAGAGTGTTTTTGAAGCGCCGTGGTTGCACACACGGCGCTTTTTTGGCGTATCCTACCCACAGAGGAGGGCGATGGTCATGATTGGTGGCATTAACGTATTAGCGGTTAAAGTGAACGTCTTTGACAAGGGGTACCTCAATATAGGTCCGCTTTTCCTACAGGATTGGAACGGGTACAGCAAGCAGAACTACGGCTCGGGTGAGGTCAACGGTGACGGAGATGCACAGTTTGGATTCACTACCCTCGTCTACGATCAGGATGCGGTTGACCAACCGATCAATCACAGCAGCGTCATCTAACTCGCGATCAAACGAAAAAATCGTCGGTAGGCTCATGCCCCGACGATTTTTTTATGGATCGGTGTCGATGCGTATTCGCTTCTTTTGCCCTTTGGTCCGTGGACGGAACGGCAAGCGGATCTCCAAAATTCCTTGGACGTACCGGGCTTCAATTTTTTCTTCTTCGATGGGTTCCTGCAAGGGAATGACTCGTCTGAAGTCACCGTGGAATCGCTCGCTATGGAGCGTTTGATGTTGAGAGAACCGGCGAGCGACAGTTCCGCTGACGATGAGTTGACTGCCGTGCATGTAGACGTCGATCTGGTCGACGTTGTGAAGACCGGGTAGTTCGACGAGGACGAGGAACTGCTTTTCCGTCTTGTATACATCAACGGCCGGTTGACCGGGGGTTTGGGGGCGAGGACCGGAGCTTTTCTGAGGTTGAGGGGTACTTCCAGAGTTGGTGCGTTGAGGTAAGGGCTGGTCTGCATCCGGCAACACGGAAATGATATCTTCCCAGAAATCGTCGCCAAAGAAGCGTCGGGCTTGATTTTCCCACTTTTTCAGGTCACGGCCCTTCATTCAGATCGTCCCCCCTTGTCGTTCTGTTATCGTACTTTATGCTTGGAACCCAAGAGAAGTGACGTGTCACCTCGATGGGCGCTTGCACATAGGCTGTAGGAAACGGGCAGAAAGGGGGGTTCCGAGATGGCGTTTACGATCAACATCATCAGCATCAAAGTCAACAACGTAGAAAACGCCTCGGCTCTCAACGTGGGGCAGAACTTGTTGCATGACTGGAAAAACAATGCAAAATTCAATCAAGGGTATGGGCAAATCATCGGAGACTCCAACCGTCAACGCAACGTGAAAACAAGGGTCGACGACCCGGATGTGATGGATTTGCCTTCCCGCGATGTTTCGATTACACAACTCCCCAGTTTGCAGAGGTGAAACCATGCAAATCAACTTGAATTTCTTGAAAGTATCTACCTTTGACAAATCGTTTATGAGCATCGGTCCAAGTATACAAAACGTTGTCCGTGCGAAAGCCAATCAGAACTATGGTCTCGGTGAGATTCTAGGGGACGACAATGAGATTTTTGGGGCGAAATATGAAGTAATAGACAACGACGTGTACGACTTCCCCATCAAGAAAGTCACGATCAGCAAATGAAGGTGTATTTTGATTTGAAGAGTCTGAAAATTACCAGCATGGACAACGCGCTGCTCAACGTCGGCAAAAACTTCATTGTCACCCCAAAAGGACACGGCAAGGAGGACAAAGGAGGCGAACAGACTCGTGTGGAACGTATGGGAAGCGATTCGCTCACTGGAAGCACGCCTCCTCGCCCTGCAGTGCGAGAATGAAGCGCTCCGCCGCGAACTTGAAGCGCAGAAGAAACGAACGCTTCGGATCAAAAAAGTCGTGTACCACGTCCACTCTCTCCACATCGACGAGATGAGTGGCACGTTGAACATCGGGATCAACGCCCCGCTCTCCGAGGAGGACATGGAGCAGATTGAATTGGAAATGCAGAAGACCAAGGACTAGAGAACGGCCGGGAGGAGGACACCGGCCGTTTTTTTCATGGAGTTCCATACTTGTCCGTGTCCGTGGCTGGCCCGCTTGCATCTCTTAGAAGTATGCAATAGAAAAGGAGGTGTAAGTTCAATGCCTGTACGCATCAACCGTACCAATACCAACATCGCCATCACCCGCCAAGCTCTCAGCCAAAACGGGATCGCGATCGGGGGGAACCTTCGTCAACAAGCAAACCAAATCGCCATCACCCGTCAAAGCAACAACAACTCCATCCGTATTCTTGATGACAACATTTTTGACAACAACGGTCGGGGTCGTCGTCGTCGCAATCGTCGAGTTGACATCGTGACGATCACGTTCCGCCGCACGTTGAATCGGGGTCGCCGCATCACGTCCGTCACCATCATCGGCAACGCTCGTCAATGCGATCGATTCCTGCAAATCGGGGCACGAGTGGCTCCGGCTGCCAACTGCCTGCGCAACGCGGGGTTCGTTCTCATCCGTTCTCGCGGCAACGTTCTCGTCTTCATTCGCATCCGTCGCGGTTAGACAATTCTCACAAAAAAAGCGCCTTCGGTGTTTCCACCGGGGGCGTTTTTACTTATAATTAGCATGTACGCATTTTCAGTGGTAATTCTCTACCATTCGCTCGGGCGGACAGGTAGCAGATAGAAGGAGGTTTCTCTCAGTGGCAATCAACAAAGTCTACCAAAGCGCGATGGACGCCATCGCTGGCATCCAAGACGGCGCAACCCTCATGGTTGGCGGATTCGGTCTCTGCGGCATCCCGGAAAATCTCATCCTCGCATTGCGTGACAAGGGAGTCAAAGACCTCACCGTCATCTCCAACAACTGCGGCGTCGACGATTGGGGACTCGGTCTGCTCTTGCAAAACCGTCAAATCAAAAAAATGATCTCCTCCTACGTGGGCGAGAACAAAGAATTCGAACGTCAATTCCTCTCCGGCGAACTGGAAGTCGAATTGGTTCCGCAAGGCACCCTGGCGGAGCGTTGCCGTGCAGGAGGCGCAGGCATTCCGGCGTTCTTCACCCCGGCGGGCGTTGGCACTCCGGTTGCAGAAGGCAAGGAAACCCGTGTCATCGACGGCAAGGAATACATCCTCGAAATGGCTCTGAAAGCCGATTTCTCGCTGGTCAAAGCGTTCCGTGCCGACGAGATGGGGAACCTCATCTACCGCAAGACCACCCAGAACTTCAACCCGATGATGGCGACAGCGGGTGCGATCACGATCGCAGAAGTCGAAGAGATCGTGCCGGTGGGCACGCTCGACCCGGACTTCATCCACACGCCGAGCGTGTACGTACAGCGCGTGGTTCAAGGTGCGTTTGAGAAGCGCATCGAGCGCCGCACCGTGCGTCAGGCGTAAGAATCGGAGAGAAGAAAGGGGAACTGGACGACATGGCATTGACTCGTGACCAAATCGTGCAACGAGCTGCACAAGAAATTCAAGACGGCTTCTACGTCAACCTTGGCATCGGGATTCCGACCTTGGTGGCGAACCATATTCCGGAGGGCCTCGACGTTGTCCTCCAATCGGAGAACGGACTTCTCGGCATCGGGCCGTACCCGACTGCCGAAGAGCTGGACGCTGACCTGATCAACGCAGGCAAAGAAACGGTCACCGCGATTCCGGGTTCGGTGTACTTCTCCTCGGCGGAATCGTTTGGCATGATCCGCGGCGGGCACATCGACATCGCGATCTTGGGTGCGATGGAAGTGTCGGAGCAAGGCGACCTCGCGAACTGGATGATTCCGGGCAAGATGGTCAAAGGCATGGGCGGCGCGATGGACCTCGTACACGGGGCGAAACGCCTGATCGTGACGATGGAACATACGAACAAGCACGGCGAAGCGAAGATCTTGAACCAGTGCGCGCTGCCGCTGACCGGCAAGAAAGTCGTACACCGCATCATCACCGACTTGGCGGTCCTCGACGTAACCGACGAAGGTCTCGTGCTGCGCGAAGTGGCACCGGGGCATACGGCGGAAGAAATTCAATCCAAGACGGAACCGAAGCTGATCATCCCGGCGGAGGGCGTCAAGGAGATTGCCGTTTAAGATTGGGTTGGAAAAGAGTCCCTGGCCGCGTGGCGGTGCAGGGACTTTTTTTGCAAAAAAGGGTTGCACACTTCGTGCCTTGATGATATATTAGTACATGTCGCCGCGAGATACACGCGGTAGACAGCGGTTAAGTTTCTTTCTCATAGAGCAGTTTCTCATGAAGAGTAGTACGAGCCATTAGCTCAGTTGGTAGAGCACCTGACTTTTAATCAGGGTGTCGAAGGTTCAAGTCCTTCATGGCTCACCAGTTTTATCTTGTTTTGCGGAAGTGGCTCAGGGGTAGAGCATCGCCTTGCCAAGGCGAGGGTCGCGGGTTCGAATCCCGTCTTCCGCTCCATTGTAACATGCGGTCGTGGCGGAATGGCAGACGCGCACGCTTGAGGGGCGTGTGGGGTTTCCCCGTGGAAGTTCGAGTCTTCTCGACCGCACCAACCAAAGACTTGAGCAGCACCAGCCGCTCGAGTCTTTTTTACAAACGGAGAGGTACCGAAGTGGTCATAACGGGGCGGTCTTGAAAACCGTTGGAGTGCAAGCTCACGCAGGTTCGAATCCTGTCCTCTCCGCCAAACAAAAGTACTAGATTAAAAGGAACACCAATTGGTGTTCCTTTTGTTTTTGGAGAAAATTCGCTACAAATTCATGAATTTAATGAACAATTTTTCTTGGGTGAGTTATAATGAATGAGGTGGTTTAAATGTTTGGAGGTTGAGTTATGTCACGAGTAGAATCCACTATTTGGGGAATTCATGCTGGAAGGGCAGCGGATGCAGAGAGCCTTTTTCTAAATAAAAGTGTGATTGCAATTGGTTGGCCACATGTTGGAGACCTGAGTCCTTTAAGCCCTGATCGTGAATCTTTCAAAGAAAAGATCGTTCAAAGTTATCCAGGTATGAAAGCAGGTGCTGTGCCAACCAACGCAGGACAGTTGTACCGATTTGTACATGAGATCAAAATTGGTGACTATGTCGTATATCCATCGAAACGTAGCAGGACAATACATATTGGCCGAATCGTTGGTGAATATCACTATAGCCAATCAAACGAACCGGAATATCCCAACAGACGCAAGGTGGAGTGGCTTGAAAATGTTCCTCGCACTCAATTTAGTCAAGGGGCTTTGTATGAGATCGGTTCGGCCATGAGTTTATTCCAAATAAGGAATTACGCCGACGAGTTTCGCAATGCACTTGAAGGGGAAAGCACCGATCGGGAAGTCGAGAACGACGAAACGGTTGCTGTGATTGCGAAGGAAATTGAAGAAACAACTCGTGATTTTGTGATCAAGAGATTGGCTCAAGAGCTCAAAGGCCATCCATTTGAGGATTTTGTTGCCCATCTGTTGCAATGTATGGGCTATCGTACGCGGGTTGCACCTGAAGGACCGGATGGCGGGGTTGACATTATAGCCCACAAGGACGAGCTGGGGTTTGAACCGCCGATCATTAAGGTTCAAGTCAAAAGTACTCTCGGAAATATCGGAAACGGTGATGTATCCGCACTTTATGGACATGTGGCTCACCAAGAATACGGATTGCTCGTGACTCTAGGTTCGTTCACAGCACAAGCCCGTAACTTTGCAAAAAATAGAACCAACCTTCGATTAATTGATGGAAAAGAAGTAGTCGATCTGATATTTACACATTACCAACAGTTTGACGCAAGTTATAAAGGCCTTATTCCTTTGCGCAGAGTCTACGTGCCTGAAGCTTTAGAAATAGATTAGGTCTCCAGTTGCGGTCTCGAACGTCATCGACAAGTCGGTGGCGTTTTTGTCTCATGGCAATTTTGATTGACTCCTCCGTCACATTGAATCAAATAATCAAATATAGGGGTAGTATTGAGGTGGTTCTCAATTCTAGAGGAGCCAGAGGCGCAATTTCCTTCAGGTTATTAAGACGGGGGGGACAAGTGAATGGAATGGTACGGAAAGGTTGAGGATGTGCCCAATCCGACTGGAATCGTAGGCTCCAAAGACAAGGTGATAACACACCAATTTGTCACGTCGGAGTTTGAACCACAACTTTCGACTGAGGCGCAATTTATCTTGGCAGGACACGTGCTTCAAGGTCCGCGAATGGTTACGAGCTTGCCGATACGTGACGCAGACTCGTTGTCACTGGTAAAGGAGAAGATTGTGCCGCACTTTGAACGGTGCATATTGTTCTACGAGGATGGTGTTCCCGTAAGTTTCACGATCAGCAACATCAAGGATTTGTCCAAGCGACGGTTTGAGGAATATTACAATACAAGGGCATTGCATCCGCTGATTCTTGATCTCTACGGAAAGACGGTCCCGCCGTTAGACCTTTCTGTTTTCAGGGAGAAACCCGTGATTTACGAACTCAATCGTGACTTTTTGACAGGTGAGAGCGTGGAGGAGGATACCTTCGCGTCGTTTCTTCAACAGTCGTGTCTAGCAGCGGAGGGTGACCTGGTAACCGTGCCTATAGGTTGGACTTTCGGTGAACACTTGCAAGGCTCCGTGTACCTCAAATTCCTAAGCTCTTTTTGTAACAAGGTCTACTTGTATGTCTGGTCAAGTGACGGAACAGTTGTCGGTGTGGGAGGGCGCAAGTAAATTCAGCGAAGGAGGGCGACCCCGATTTCGGGATACCTCTTGCCTAGACCGTATGACCGCTGTATATTTTACGGTGGAGTCCGTTGGAGCCCAACACATCCAATTAAGACTTTGAGAATCGCATTCAGCTACAAAGCCAATAACGGCGGGTCCTCGCATCCTTTCCTGACGGAGAGGTACCGAAGTGGTCATAACGGGGCGGTCTTGAAAACCGTTGGAGTGCAAACTCACGCAGGTTCGAATCCTGTCCTCTCCGCCAAAAGTTTCATAAGGTTATCGGGACGTCATAACGGGTGCTATGACGTTTTTTTGCATGAGGGCATTGGGGGCTCTTCCTGATCCACAAGTAGTGTACTGCTGGTTCTGTCTATTCCTCTTTCAAGCAATGATGTTTACCAATTTCAATAAAATACACTTATTTATATTCTTGTATTGAAAAAATAAAGTTAATCATGTTATAGTTTATTTGTGAGGTTCGATTTATCGAATACTCTTGCCAAACGTCACTCACATGACTCCTTAGACATACTTCCTAGTACATTCTAGTGAAAGGAGGATGATTCTAATGGAAAACATGTTCGATCTCGACATTCAAGTGGAAACCGATAAGACTGTTTCTATGGTTGATGTGAGCTTTACTCATACTGTTTATGACTGCCCTACAAAGTTCGACTGCTAAACTTGAATCAGAAAAAGCCATCACCAATTCGATTCAGAATTGATGATGGCTTTTCTTTTTGATGTTTCCTGATTCTTAAAACGTGAAGTCAGAAAAAACGAAACAACCTCAGTCCGGTTGAATCCCGAACCAAGGTTGTGGAGTAACGGTATGGTGTTTTTCAATTGAAATTGCTGTAGTACGTGCCTTCCCACAAACCGCCGGAGACCGTACGCACATTGATAAGGTAGCCGTAGAAGCCGCTGTCATCGCTGTACGTGCTCGGCGGATAATGATCGAAGTAGACCACCAGTACCGTTCCTTCAGGGGAATTGGGTACGACCGTGGAGTGCGTGGTTGCTTGTGCGGGTGTTGCATAAGCGGTTGCGCCAAAAACAGTCAAGGCAGCCATCAGAGCCAAAGCGAGCTTTTTCATAGAAGTTCAACTCCTTCTTGGTTGATGTGTCAATTTTATATTATGTTGTAATTTTTATCAATCAAATAATTTTTCACGAAAGGGGAAGGTGGCAACCCCACGCAGGTTCGAATCCTGTTCTCTCCGCCAAACGAGTATATGTTATGCTTTTGTCAGCAACGGGCAGTATCTCGACAATCGATGAGGGGTGTTCCTTGATGGCAAATGCTCAATTGAATCCTAAGGTTGATGAATTTTTAGCGAAAGCCAAGACGTGGAAGGCAGAATATGAGAAGTTGAGAAGTATCGTTCTGGACTGTGGGCTGGCGGAAGACTTTAAGTGGATGCACCCTTGTTACACAGTTGACAAGAAAAACGTAGTTTTGATACATGGATTCAAAGAATATTGCGCGCTTCTGTTTCACAAAGGGGCCCTGTTACAAGACCCCAATGGAATCCTAATCCAACAAACGGAGAACGTACAGGCGGCGCGCCAGATTCGGTTCACCGATGTTCAAGAGATCGTGGAAATGGAAACCATCTTGAAAGCGTATATTTTGGAAGCCATCGAAGTTGAAAAATCAGGTTTGGAAGTGGAATATAAAAAGAATACAGAATACAGTATTCCTGAAGAGCTTCAAAATAAGTTCGATGCCCTCCCTGCCTTGAAAACGGCATTCGAAGCATTGACACCGGGACGACAAAGAGCGTACCTGCTCCATTTTTCCGAACCCAAACAATCCAAAACCCGAGAGTCAAGGGTTGAAAAGTATATGCAGAAAATTTTCGATGGAAAAGGGTTACATGATTAGGAGACTCGTAGTTCGGTAGAGCACACCATCAGCTGATGCTGATGGTGTTTTTCCTTTTTGAAGCCGATAACCCTCCAAATTTAGACAAACGCCCAACACTGTGCCAACCCCCCGTGACATATGGTGTAGTACTTTCCGCGGACATTCGTCTGAGGAGATCATCCGACGAGTATTTACTTCTACCATACACGGGAGGGATTTTTTTCATGGAATTCGGGTTCTTGAACGACTCGGTAGGCAAACTGATTCAAATCGAACGCGGTGGTCCTGACAAGATCGCGGGTAAGCTGCTCTGCTTGCAAAAAGACCACCTGATTCTGCATACCCAAGAAGGGGCCGTCGTGTACGTGAACACCGGCCACGTCAAAACGATCTCCGAACCGATTATGACGGAAGCGGAAGAAGCGGTCGACCCGAATGCTGTGCAAGTGCCGGCTCCGACGTTCCTCGAAGCAGGAGACTTCCCTAGCCTGATCAACGCCCTGCAGCACAAACTGGTCAAGATCAACCAAAACGGACCGAACTCCCTCGAAGGCGTCCTGCTCACCGTGCGCGATGATTCCGTCACCCTCGTGCACAAAATGAAGGAATACGTCCACTTCCCGCTCTATCACATCAAGACCATTACCTGGATCCAAAACGCGCCGAAACAACAAGAGCAAAAGAAAGATGACAAAAAGGACGGAGAAAACAAAAAAGACGGGGAGAACAAAAAAGAAAACGAAAACAAAAAGTAATGGGGTGAAATCGTGCGAACCCTCCTGCAAGAATGGCTAGGTCACACGGTTCAAATAGACCAGACGGGTGACAAGGAGACGGCCGGATTGCTCGTCAATGTGCAGTCCGACTACGCCACTTTGTTCACGGAGGGCATGCAACTGGTACACTATCCTTTCAAGCTGATGAAGTCGATCAAGACCAATATCGCCGAACTTGCCACGAGCGTGCCCGCGATGGGAGAGCAATACCCCGGAACGTTTCAAGAACTGCTCGAAAACGCCTTGCTCCATCGCATGGTCAAGGTCGAAAACGGCAAGAAATCGTGTATGGGTTTGCTCGCCAGCGTCACTGAAACGCATGCCCAGATCATCATCTCCCATCAAAAAATGATCTACTACCCGATTGAGCAAATCAAGAACATCTCGCCTGTCACCCTGCTCAAGAAGGAAGTGAAGCCGGAAGAAGTTCCGGAAGGCACGCAAGAAACTGCTTCGAACGAGGCGGATCATGCAGTGGAAACGACACCGAACCAGACGATCGCAGTTGCCGCAGAAGCGGTGATCGAAGAAACGGAGGCAGAATCGGCCGAGGACTCCATGAACGAGTCGGAGTCGGCTGAATCTGACGAACCGAACGAAACGGAGTCCACCACTGAGTCCTTCGCTGTTGCAGAGGAGACCCTCGTCGACGAAGTGCACACCTCAAGTGATGTGGAAACTTCTTGGAGTGGCGATGGACCAATCGTAAGCGATGAAACTGATGCAGGGGTCGAAGTTGACGATGTCATGGATGTCGATCGTGAAGACAAAGACGACAAAGATGACAGCTCTGTATTGGCCACTCATAAAAATCCGATCAACATAAGCACGGCAGACTTTACTCCTGACCACTTGTACTCGCAAAATTTCCCGTCGCTGTATCTCTTCAAAAAACGGGAGAAAAAGAAACGCCGCTTCTATCACGTCGATGAGTGACAACCACTGCTTTTCCCTGACTGCCCCTCGCGCACGGCCAACCTCTTCGGTTTGGTCCGTGCGTTTTTTTATGCGCATAGGTGCCCCCTGCATCGAATAGCTTGTAAAGGCATGGCCAATTTTAGGAAAATGTGAGGTTGCCCGCCCATGCGCGACAAACTGTTAGCCGAATTTCTCGGCACCTATTTCCTCGTCTTCGCCTGTACGGGTGCAATCGTCATCGAAACGATCACCCACGCCCTCACATCCCTTGGCACTGCTCTCGTTGCAGGCTTGGTGGTGATGGCGTTGATCTACTCCTTCCATCACATCTCGGGCGCACACTTCAACCCGGCCGTGACTGTGTCTTTTTGGTTGCTGGGCCTGATTTCTGCTCCATCCGCGTTTCTGTATATCGCCTCTCAGATCTTGGGTGCCCTGGCCGCAAGCGGTACGGTGTTGTTTCTCTTCGGTGATGTGGCGCATTTGGGGGCGACACTGCCTGTTTTTTCGTGGCATCAGACATTTTGGTTTGAATTCCTGCTCACCTTTTGGTTGATGATGGTGATTTTCTGGTCCTCCGTACATGAAAAGGCGGCAAAGTCATTTGCCGGATTGGCCGTCGGAGGGATGGTCGCGTTGGCCGCTCTGATCGGCGGCCCGGTGTCCGGTGCTTCGATGAACCCGGCTCGCTCGTTGGCACCGGCGCTTTTATCCGGCGATCTGGATTCGCTGTGGGTCTACTTGGCGGCGACTACGCTCGGCACTGTAGCGGCGACCGCACTGTTCCGCAAATTAAATCCATAAAAAAACAGACAGGCATCTCTACCTGTCTGTCAAGGCAAATGAACCGACTTCAAATGGCGTAGATTCCAATGACACACGTCGCCGCTGGCTGTGACCAGCTCTGCCAAGTTGTTGTCAACGGACCGCAACAGCCCGACCTTCTCTTCTTTGTCACCGAAATCGAAAACGACGAGGTGGCCGGCCAGTTTTTTGACTTGCTCGTCGAAGCCGCGCGAGAGGGGCAGCGTGGTCGGATTCACCGGCAACAGCGACTGGTTCAGCGAGTAGGGCGTCATGTTCGTCGGGTAGGGAATCAGCCATTTCAGATGCTCCAGCGAGATATAAACCGACTTGTAGATCGGCGAGTAAAAGACAAAATAATTGTTCATCACGCTGGTCAGATAGCCATGAATGGAGTCGCGGCCGGACACATACAGCTCTACGAATTGCCCGCGCACATGCAGCAACAGGTTGCGGTACGAAATCTGATCGGCATCGATCTGTACGGGGGACGGGATCTGGTTGGCAAGTGCACTTCCACCGCCATCATCCATCTTCGCCGTTACTTCCTCGATGCTTTGCACATGTACAAAAGGGATGTACATAAACCGTTCGTTCACCGACATCACAAGCAGATCGGACCCGAGGTCCGCCAGAGTGCCAACGACCGTTTTGCCGCCTGACACCTTGATCTCAATCGACTTCCCCAGGTAGGACTTCAGTTTGTTCAACGACACCAACCTCCTTACGAAACGAATAACCACTCCACCCAAACATGCAATCCGAACAGCATGAACAGCACCGTG
This sequence comes from Tumebacillus amylolyticus, assembly GCF_016722965.1. Lineage (NCBI taxonomy): Bacteria > Bacillati > Bacillota > Bacilli > Caryophanales > Alicyclobacillaceae > Tumebacillus > Tumebacillus amylolyticus. Next base: position 271,855 of record NZ_JAEQNB010000005.1, on the reverse strand, counting down.
GGCGGGATGATGAGCAGTGACACCTTCATGTAGTCAACCCAGGACAATTTGATCCGCGCCTGTTTTAACAAATGCATCCAGATCAGGCTTGCCAGCGTCCCGATCGGCAGGAGCAACGAACCGACATCAGAACCGATCACGCTGGCGAGGTAGAGGATCTGCTCCGTAATAGGGTCGAGTGACATGTTCGTCAGCACCAGCGTGCCGATCATCAAGCCGGGATGGTTGTTGAACAGGCTGGACAACGCGGTCACCAAGCCGCCTATGATCAGCGTCGCGTCGAGATGCCCTCGCTGAACGATCGGTTCAACGAAATGGATCAAACCCGCCGTAAACCCAATGTTGTGCAAGGCGAAAATCTGCACATACATTCCGAAGGCAAAAACAAAGATGTGCCATGGCGTTTTTCGAAAAAGATCGGTCGGCGGAATCTTCATTTTCCACCAACGCCAGCCGAGCAACACCAACGAGCCGAACACCGCCATCACGGACACCGGCACCCCGAAAAACGAGCCGATAAACAAGCTCAACCGAACGCCTAACACGAACAAAAACACGTTGTACATCAAGCGTGAGCGCGATTGCTGTTGCTGCGAGGTATTCCGCATGCTGAGATGGGGCGGCACGGAACGCAATTTTTTCGGCAGGTCTTTGTAGAAGACGAGGAACAAGAGCAGAACCATCAGCAACAGGCCGAGCGCCGTCGGAACGAACATCATCGCCGTTTGCTTGTAGAGATCAAGCCCCACGATCTGCAAGGAGATCAGGTTGACGATGTTGCTCACTCCAATCGGTGCAGACGAGGCCGTTGCCACGAGCGCGCCGCTCATCAGGTACGGAATCTGTTGGCGCGCTTTCAACCCGAACTGCTTCAGCAGAATCAGCAGAATCGGTGTTGTGATCAGGATCGAGCCGTCATTGTTGAAAAACAGAGTCATCAGGAAGCAGAGCAGGTTGACGTACCAGAACAATCGATAGCCTGATCCTTTGGCCCATACCATTATTTTCTGGGCGATCCAATTGAAGAACCCGAGACTTTCCAACACATTTGCCATCACGATCGTGGCGATGATCGTCACGGCAGCCCCGCTCACCGTATTTAGGATATGCCCCAGATCTGACAACGGCACCGCGCCGTAGAGCAGCACCAGAACGGCGCCGATGATGGCGGGTACGGCTTCGTTCAGTCTGTTGGGACGCCAGAAAATGAGCAGGGTCATCAACAGAAACGTAAACCAAGTGAGAACCACAACTGAGGTGGACATTCCGACTGACAACTCCTTTTGACCCCTGCGCTCTTGTCCACGGTGGACAGAATGCCAGGAGTTACAACTGTCCCTCCATATGATTTGTACTACAGGGTACGCATGTTCTTAGGGAGATGGACTAGACCAAAGTTTGATTTCAAAAAGAATAAACAGCCGTCCCGATGGGGGACGGCTGTTTGCGCGGCTTCCGTGCAGTTTCAATTGAGGTCAACCAAATGGTCGAAGAGATAGCGGCTGCGTTCGTTGATAAATTTCAAGATCACTTCAAATTCACCGTCAAATCGGCTGATGAACTCCTTGCGGTGGGGATCATCCAACAAGGCAGGGCGCACCGTTTGCAACAAGTTCTCGATCAAAGGGGTCAACCGGTCGGCAGTAAATTCCGTCTCCAACACTTCTTCCATCCTGCGTTTGTACCGAACTCGGAACTTCGGCACCGCCAGCAGTCTTGCGGTCAGTGAATTATATCCGGTGATCGGGATGTAGTCGGCTCGCAAACGTTCGCCTCGCAGATTGCGGCCCCAAGTGCCGTCATAATCCCACGGAATCGGTTGAAAACGCCCCGTGTCACCATTGCGGTAGAGAGCGTAATTTTGGATGAATCCGTCGAAGTTGTGGGTGCAAACCACGCCGGCCAGCCAGTTGAAATACTGCTCGATGTCAACAAGTTGGTCGATCGCGTTGGGGAAGTCGGCTTGTGGAGTCGTGTTGATCACATAGAGCAATTCGCGCAAACTCTCCCAGTCCGCTTCCGTGGAGACTTTTCCTTCGTAGCCTTCTTCCAGTTCATCTTTCAACCGGTTGGAGTTGGAGCGGAGCAGAGAGAAATTGGCGTCGTCGTTGATGGCGTAGAAGATCGCGCCCGGGGGCAAGTTGCGTTTTTTTAGATACAGGTCGTCGACCGATTCCAATTGCAGATACAGGCCGGCCGATCCCCCGTTGAGGAGCAATTTTACAAAGTGCGCATGAGGTGCAAGTGCGCCGATGCGCTGGAAGAAGTCGAACGACAACTTGTTGCGGATCATCGAAGGGTCTGCGTATTCGGCGTTCAAGTGCAATTCTCGTGCTGCTTGAAAGGAGTTTGGGGAGAGGAATTGCACGGAAAAAGACTTTTTCGGGTAGCGGCGGATGTAGGCACCGCGCAAGGCGATCATGATGCGGTACGCTTGCCGTCCGACTTTCAATCTTCCCTGGAACGCCTCCTCCTGCTCGGGGTCGCGGAGCATCCCGCGCAGATCGTTCGGGTGTACAAACAGCGAGTACACAGGCAATTCCGAGTGGTCGCCCATTGCCATCCCCCTCTGTAACGTCACTTCGCATACATATCCTATGCCGACTAAAAATAAGTTGTTCGTCTACAGCAAACGACGAGATTTGACCATAGGATGAGATCATGACGATATCCTATGAGGTGATGGCGTTGAGAAAACTGTACAAAATGGAAATGTCCGATATTTTGCTCGCCGCTTCTGAACTCGACGGAAACGAACGCTTTTTGCAAAACAACCCGATCGACCATGACATCGTACTCGCGTCCCAAGAAGTGAATGGATCAGGATCAAAAGGCAACGGCTCGAAAGGCAACGGCTCGAAAGGCCAAGGATCAAAAGGGCACGGCTCAAAAGGCCAAGGCTCAAAAGGCCAAGGCTCGAAAGGGCAAGGCTCAAAAGGCCAAGGCTCGAAAGGGCAAGGCTCAAAAGGCCAAGGCTCGAAAGGACACGGCTCAAAAGGCCACGGCTCAAAAGGCCACGGCTCAAAAGGCCAAGGTTCGAATGGCCAAGGCTCAAAAGGACACGGCTCGAAAGGGCAAGGCTCAAAAGGGCACGGCTCAAAAGGCCAAGGCTCAAAAGGCCAAGGCTCAAAAGGCCAAGGTTCGAAAGGCCACGGCTCGAAAGGTCACGGCTCAAAAGGGCACGGCTCAAAAGGCCAAGGCTCAAAAGGCCACGGCTCGAAAGGCCACGGCTCGAAAGGCCACGGCTCAAAAGGAAAAGGGCCGAAAGGGCAAGGTTCGAAAGGAAAAGGACCGAAAGGAAAGGGACCAAAAGGAAAAGGACCTAAAGGCTCTGAAAAAAATGGCAATGCTTCCGATGGCAAAAGCTCTAATGACAGCGGTAAGAAATCGGACGACTAACTCATCGCTTGCAACTGCCAGCCGGTTTTCTTAGGCGCCGCCGCTCTCCAGCTTTGCGGGGCGATGATGACGGTGGGCAGTTGCTGGACAAAGACAAACGAAGTTCGAACAAGAAAAGGCTACCCTCCTAAAGTAAAGGAGGGTAGCCTTTTCTCTTTTTTCGTACCCTCGGAGTTTGAGTAAAAGCATGAAAACAATATAATCAATCTAATTTCTGTCCGTGACTAAAGTATTATTCACGAGATAGTTTTAAAGGTAGATTGTACTGTTTACGAACTAGAAAAATCTAGCTATATTGGATACAGAAGTAATACATTTACTAGAAGGGTAGGTTTTTATAATGAAAAAAGGTTTGTTGTCTGCTCTGACCCTCGCTGCAGCGTTCGCACTGGTTGCGGCACCGGCTACCATCGTTCCGACCTCTGCGTATGCAGCTGACGGCACTTGGAACCAGATTCCTACCAGTTCCTCTTACATCACCACTTCCTACACCACCTACAGAGCGTTTGTAACCGACGGCGGCGACGTCAAAGTTTCGCTGGTCTCGAACAGCACGGGCGGCAGCGTCTACGCTCGCCTCGTGAACCAAAGCGGCACGGTCATCGGCGGTGCAGCTCCGATCAGCGGCGCTTCCTCCATGGTATGGACCGGCATGAAGGCAGGCTCCACCGTCATCGTGGAATTGAAAACGACGGGCTCCGCCGGCTACGTCCTCGCAAATATCTGGGACTAAACTGAACTGCAATGAAAAACACCCACTAGAACTCGCTAGTGGGTGTTTTTTCATTCCTCAATCGAACCGCCAATACTCTGAAGATGCGCTCGGAACGAATACTCCGGATCTCCAGCCCGCTTTTCCAAATACTCCGTAAAACGAAGCTGTTCCCGCAAGGTCTTGCCGGAACGGATCAAGTCCGCCTGTTTGCGTTCGTTCCGGGAGATCGTTTGTGCAATCTGCAAAAGCTGCTCCAGATCGACCTGACCGGAAAGAAACAGCACCCCGTCGTCATCGGCAAACACCAGATCCTCAGAAGTCAGCGTAGAGGAGCCAAAACACGCGCTCTCCAACGCAGCAGCTTCTCTCACATCCAACCTCTGCGGACCGCTCGGACTCGATCCATAGCTAAACACAGGGAACCCAATCTCCCGCAATTCGGACGTATCACGATGCAGTCCCCAAACGACCATCCCCGCCAAACCGCTGGCTTGCGCTTCCAAGACGGTCAAATCCCCGATGCACGCTTCATCCGTTCGACCTTGGTTGTCAATCACCAACACATCCCCGGCTTCTGCCTCATGCATCGCTTCCAAAAAAATATCCACACTCCCATAATGCCGCACCGGACAAACACGACCCGCCAAACGAGTGCCTTCCACAACCGGGCGAATACCGGCAGGAGCTACTCGGTAGGGAACTTTCATCCGCAAGCAGGCATCAGCAAGCAACGGAGTAGAGAGTGTTTGAAACGCATTTTGCAACTGATTAAGATTCAAATTCTTCAACCTCCATCTCGTTTTACTGCTTTCAATATCATACCATTCGCAACAGGAACTTGACGACCGGGGTCGAAGAAAGGCTACAAAGAGAAACGAGGTGCAGCTATGGGAAACATAACAATTGAAGTTGTGAAGGATGGAAACATCGAGCAGTGCCGAGAGTTGTGCAACGAACTCATGGCCTTTCAAAAATCTATGGCCACGCTCTCACCCGAGACATTCGACACCATGAACTTTGACACACGAATGAAAAAAAGCTATGAAAACGCCTTAGCAAGTCAAGTGATCGTGGTGAAGGACAACGGGGTTCCCGTCGGATACGTTTTTTCTACCGTGGACAACATTGCAAACAGCAAGAACTCGATTCCGGATTGGGCACCCGTCGTAGATCCAGAAAACAACAAGGGTTTTTATCCGGATTGGGATCATCTCCCCGACAAGATTGGGTGCCTGAACAACTTATACATACGTGATGGATATCGCGACATGAAACTCGGTTCCAAATTGTTTACCCTGTCGATGGAGTGGCTGGAGAGCTTTCCGGATGTGGAGGTCGTCTTTATTTTCGTATCGAATGGCAACGAGGCAGCGCTCAATTTTTACCTCAGTCGTGGGTTCACGTATAGTCACGATGTATTCGGCGGATTTATCAAGGCTGTCTATAAGTCATAGTTTGAGCAGGATACACCATCGGTTTTTGCTGATGGTGTATTTTTTTTGAAGGCACTTGGATACTTTGAATTAAAAAAAAAATCTCCGGTCAATATCAATTTTTTAATATTAGAAATTCTTGTTGACGAATTGTTATCACGTGATTTATAGTTAAAACACAAGAAGTTTTCGAATAGTCAGACGATGCTTCTTGTTGAAAAATCGGTAGGAGCCAAGAGGGTGAGAAAGGGAGGGCAAGTCGGATGTTGTATGCCACGCAATACATCTATGACTACAAGTTGGAAGATGAAACGCATGTAATCCTCAACACGCTGACCGGTGCGCTCGATGTCGTGTCGGAGCGGACGACCAAGCTTTTGAAAAGCAAGGGACCGCTCGATCCGGCGTTGTTTGACGCGGACGAATTGGAGGTCTTGACGGAGCGAGGGTATCTGTTGCCTCACGATGAAGAACGGGCACAGGTAGCCACTTGGTTCTCCGACTACGCCGAGAGGATGAAAGCTTTTCACTTCATCGTCTGCCCGACCTTCACATGCAACTTGCGCTGTCCTTACTGTTTTGAAGACTTGGAGATTCGTCAATCGAAAACACGCATGTCTGACGAACAAGTCGAGAAGATGTACGAAGCGATGGACCGCTTGATTGAAATGCGTGGTGCGGAATATGCGCACCTCCAACTCTACGGAGGCGAACCGTTCCTGCGAGCGAACCGCGATCTCGTCTCTTCGATCATTGAACGCGCGGTCTCCAAAGGATGGGGCGTTTCGGGGATCACCAACGGCACGCAAATCGACGCCTACTTCGATCTCTTCGAACGACTCCCGGCGGGAACGATCGAACAGATCCAGATCACGATGGACGGCCCGGAAGAGATGCACAACCAACTGCGCATCTACGCCGACGGTCGAGGGAGCTACGAGGAGATTAAACGCAATGTCACCCGTTTGCTGGAGTTGGAAGTCCCCGTCCTGTTGCGGGTTAACACCGGCATCGACAATGTGTCGGAACTCCCGCGCTTGGTCCAAAGCTTTGAGGACAACGGCTGGACGCAGCATCCGCACTTCCAATGCCAAATCGCCCCGATCACCGACCATGGATGCACCGGTTGCGTCCCGAACTACCAGCCGGAGTTCAAGTTGATGCGCCAGTTGCACGAGTTGTTTGAAAACTGGGAAGAGGCGCGGGAACGCTACCACCTCATGCTCGGTTACGATCTGGAGCGTCGCACGAGCTTGTTGCGCCGAGCGCTGTACGGTACCTCGTCGGAACTCGCAGAAGCGATCGACCTCTCAGGTTGCAGCGCTTCGAGACAGCACTATGTGGTGTTCGGAGCAGAAGGACTTCTGTATGCGTGCCCGGAGACGGTCGGCATGACGGAGATCGCCATCGGTCGTTATGCGCCCGAGTATGAACTCGACACGAAGTCGTGGAACAAATGGGCGGTGAACATTTCGAACACTTCGAAATGTGCGAGCTGTAACATCGCACCTGTCTGCGGCGGCGCTTGTCCGTTACAAGGTTTTAACTCCAGTAGCTTCGATGCGTATGAGCCGCACTGCAACTTTGCGCAGCAGAGCATCAAATCCTATCTGGATCTTAATAAATCGCGTGTGCTCGAATTGCTGGAAATGGTGCCGTAAGTACACCCACTTCGTTTTCAACTTTCCACCGACATTTGTTCATACATATGCTTGGTGGAGAAACATACAGATTTTTAAAACCCAAAAGGAGAGTGAATGTAATGAAATCTTTGAACAACACGAAATCCCTGTGGAGCAACCTGTCTGTGAAGGAACTGTCCAACACGAACTTCGTAGCAGCTTGCTGCGCGAACGTTAAGATCGACGCTCAAGCTAAGAAGTAAGAAATGCGGATGCCTGACAGCACACGCTGTCAGGCACCCTTTCTATTTAGGCAGGTAGAAGCTCAGGAGAAGAGGGGATAGCAGGATGGTGGTCACTCGTTTTGTCTACATTCATCCCATTCAGGATGCGAAATATGTCTTGGTGAACTCTCTATCTGGTGCGGTGGACTTGGTGGAAAAGGACGTCGTTGATGCCTTCCACGCCATTCGAAGCGGTGAGGACCCCGCAATGTCTCTCGAAATGGAGAGCGATCTGCGCGAACGCGGTTATCTGTTCGATTCGCGAGCGGCGGAAGATGAAGTGGTGGAGCGTCTCGTAGCCCATGGGCAAAAGGAGCGCGCAGCCACACACCCGCTTGCGTTTATGATGATCCCGACGATGTCGTGCAATTTGCGATGCCCGTACTGTTTTGAACCGCACAAACTGCATGAGACCTCGCAGGTTATGTCGGTGGAGCAGGTGGAACTTGCGTTTAAAGCAATCGATGAAATTCGCGACATGCGAACCGACATGCCGTTGGCAAGCGTACATCTCTTTGGCGGTGAACCGTTGCTTCCGATCACGGAGAGCGTGGTGGAGTTGATCTTGCAACGAACGGCGGAACGCGACTTGGATATGACGATCACGACCAACGGCACGCATACGGCGCGCTTTTTGGACATGATGCGTCCGCATCGCGAGCGGTTGTTTTTCCAGATCACGATGGACGGTATCAAAGAGATTCACGATACGCGTCGCATCACCGCCGGAGGTACAGGCACGTTTGACCAGATCACCAAAAACATCGGGTTGCTCGTCCGTGAAGGGTTCACGGTGGAAGTTCGGATGAACCTCAACGAGGACAACGTCGATGCAGTCCCGGAATTCTTGGAATTCGTGAAGTCGGAGAACTGGCACAACTATGACAACTTCCAAATGGGTTTGTCGCCGGTCACGAACTACACGGGTCTTGGCGGAGACGGGTTGCTCGCTCCTTATCAAGTGGAAGAGCGTGTTCGAAATGTCGTGCCGGAGCCGCTCTTCAAAGAAGTGCGGGTCGCGTTGAACGGGGACTTCTCCCGCTTGAACAAACCGGTCGCCGATGTGCTCGGAGAAAGTTTGATCGAAGGTCGGTTCATTCCGAGCCTGTACTATTGTGAAGCAGCAGGTGCCTTGTTCTATTGCTTCACGCCGGACGGGTTGGTGTACCCGTGCAACCAAATCCTCGGGGATTCCAAATGGGCGATCGGCTCATACGACCCGGAGTTGAAGCTCGACCCGGAGATGGTGGAACTGTGGCAAGGACGCAATGTGACGAACATGACAGGTTGCATGGAATGCTCCATCGCCTTCTTGTGCTCAGGCGGTTGCCCGGTGCGCGCGTCGATCACGTCCGGTTCTCCGATGGATTCGTACTGCGGCACTTCGAAAAAAGAATTGACCGAGTACTTGGATTCGGTCGCACCGAAATTGATTCAAATGGAAGAGATGGCGTAGGAGGCGAGCCAATGAGCAACGAAGCGATGGCTTCCGCATTCGTGGTGTACGCAAAACCGCGCGACTCGCTCTGGTTGCCAACACCTGTGCTGCATCGCGTCGTCGACGCGGTGCTGCGGGCTTGTTCTCCAACCGTGCGCGCCGCGTTGCCATTTGACTCGTATATGATGCCGCTCCTGCCGGCATGGGTACGACGCGAGGTCTGGTGTGAGGAGCCGTTGCAATTGCGCGGGGAGAATACCAACCAACCTGATGCTTCGTATGGAGATGCTGTGTTGATGGGCCTGGCGGAGTTGGTGCTCACGGCACTTCGAGCCCAAGAGTGGCGACTCGTGGTGGAGGTGCCGACTCCGCTGTTCATCGGGCAAGGCGACCGACGCTTTTTGCATCTGCTCAGCACTTCAAAAGCAGGGCAAGAAATCGGCGTGGAAGTGCGGCGGGTTCCCGTCACCGACCAGTCAGCCGTGGGGAGAAGCAAAAGTCGTGTTCCACTGACGTTGCGCGCCCTGCGTCGAAACTGCGCCCAACGGGTGTTGGTGGCCGCTTTACGCGGAATCGACCATGCCTTGCTGGCCGGGCTGTATCGAGAAGCGGCTGTCAAATTGGTGTTTGCATCACGACTGTTTCGAGACCATGAGACGATTCGTCGTGTGTTTGTGGATCGGATGAGTTTTGCTTATACGATGCTTGGACAACATGAACGGTCGCTGGCTTGTCGCAAATGGCAGGTAGCTCATGGGGATCAGCAGGCGGACGTGTGCTCTGCGTACATCGATTCGGCGATACAGCGGTTGCTTGCGGGCGTCACCGAAGAATCGATGCGCGAGAGTCGCCGTGAATTCGCTCAAGCGTTGGCGTTGCGACCCGTTGTGGAAGCCGCGCAAGACCGCACATTGATTGCCTCCATGTGGTGCAATTCATTTGCTTTGTGGCTGTATCGTGCGGGGAATTTACAAGCAGCAAGCCGTGCATGTGCACGAGCGTACCAGGCGTTGGAGGAGCAGGAACTTTTGCAGACGCATCTGGGACAACTCGGCATCATCTGCACCAATGCGGTGCGTGTGGCATTGGCTCGAGGTCAGCAAGAACACGCTTCCCTCTGGGCCGACCGGTTGGCAGCTGTGGCGACCGACCATCCACAAGTGTTGGAACAATGCGGAAAACTCTATGCGCGACTCGGTCATTATGAAGCGGCAGCCGCGTGGACAGAGCGAGCCGTGCACGCGGGACCTCCCATGCCTCGTCTGCTGAAAAATCTCGCACTCTACCGCTATCATACGGGCGAGTATGCGGCGGCACTGTCTGCCATCGAGTGGGTGTTGAGCTGGCAGGAGGGAGAGACACAGGCGTTTATGTTGCACGGCGCAATCCTTGAAGCGCTGGAAGATGTCGTACAGGCGGAAAAAGCCTATCGCCAAGCACTCGAAAAATCACCTGAGCAGGCCACCGTGTGGGCTGACTTGGGACGTGTGCTCTGGGAGCAGAATCGTTTCGATGAAGCGTTGCAGGCGTTGGAGCAAGGCGTCCGGTGTGCGCCGGAACGCGCCGATTTACAGGAGTTGTTGACGATGTTGACACAGGAGCGAAATGCGCTTGATTCTCATGGAGGTGAGTCCCCTGATCCACTTAATCCGTCCTCCCTATAGTACCGATTCCATCTGTCCACCGATCAATTTGCTGGCCTTGGCCGCGTACGTCGAACCGTATCATCCCGTATCGATCTCCGATTTTGTCATCTCTTACGTGCGCAAGGAACTGACGATGGATGCGGCCGGCATGGAGCAGGCAGCGAGACAGATTCTCCAGCATGACGCACAGGTGTTGGCCTTCACGTCGATGTGCAGTTCCTATGCGGCTGCGTTGCGCATTGCCGAAGCATGCAAACGGCTCGATCCGAGTCGGTTCATCTTGTTTGGCGGCCCACATGCAGGTTTTGTGGCACGCGAGACATTGGAAGCGTTCGACTTTGTCGATGCGATTGTGCTGGGAGAAGGCGAAGAAACGTTGTTGGATCTCTTGAATGCGTTGCGTGACAAGCAGACGCTTCACGGCATTCCATCTCTTGTGTTTCGCGATGGAGGGGAGATCATCGAGACGGATCGTCGCAAAGTGCTGGACGATCTGGGCGACCTCCCGTTCCCGGCGTTTCACCTGATTCAAAATGTTGACTCTTACTATGAACCCGGAGTGGATCGCTTCATTGAAATCGAAGCGGGTCGCGGATGTCCGTTTAACTGCAAATTCTGCTCCACATCGCTGTTCTTCTCGCGCCGTTATCGTCTGAAAACGCCGAAACAGATCGTAGATGAGATGATGTGGCTGAAACAGAACTGGAACATCACCGGCTTCGGACTGATTCATGACAATCTGACGGTGCGCAAAGACATGGTGCGTGAGCTGTGCGAGTACATCAACGATACGGGTGTGCCGTTCCAATGGTACTGCTCGTCCCGCACCGATACGATCGACCGTGAAATGATGGAGTTTATGAAGGAAGCCGGTTGCCAAGGCATTTTCTTCGGCGTGGAGACAGGCAGCCAGAGCATGCAGAAAACGGTGGGCAAACGGTTGAAATTAGACCGTTCGCGCGAGACGTTCCGCGACTTGGCCGAAGTGGGCATCGACGCCACCGCTTCTTTTATCATCGGATTCCCGGACGAGACGCTGGACGATCTGGAGGATACGTTGTCGATGGCGTTGGAAGTGCGGTTGTACGGCACTCGCGATGTGCAGTTGCATCCGATCACCGCTCTGCCCGGCACGGAAATTCTAAATGAACACGAAGATCGCTTGGTGTTCCATGAGCATGTGCTTACGTTCCACGACATCACGTCGGTCATCGAAATCTCCGACGTGGAGATGGAGTGGATTCGCAATCATCGTCGTCCTTTCAGCAATTTCTACGCCGTGCCTCCTCTGCACTACCCGATGGAGTTGGTGTATCAGATTCGCGGATGCTACTTCCACCTCATGCATGAGCGTGGCTACACGCTGTACTCGTTGCAAAAAGCGAGCGGCATGCGACACGTGGAGATCGTCGAACAGTTGGTGCAACTCCTGCCCGATTCCTATCGAGAATGGACACCCGAACGGTTGACCCATGCGCTGGAATCGTATGTGGCCGAATTCCCCGGTGAAGTCGGTGCGTTCGTGCGCGATGTGTTGCTCTATGAGCAGACGATGCGAAAAACGGCAGAATTCACAGATGGTGCCAACGGTTGGATTCGTTACAAAGGGGCGATGCCGGAGGTGTATGCGGCAGACAACCGAGAAGTTTCGCTTAAGCCTTTGCAGGTATTGGAGTTGTCCTATGACGTTCCGACGTTGATGAAACAGATGTTGGTGGAACCGACTCTCACACGCGAAATCCGGGAGTATCATCTCGCAATTGTCTTTGAGTGGGAAGCTCACAATGTACGCACGATGGAGGTCGATCCGTTGACGGCGGAGATCATGAACCGTGTACAAGGGGGCAGCACGCTTGGCGCCTGCCTACAGGAACTGTCTGATGAGCATCCGTTCCTGACGAGCGATGAAGAGCGTCAAACTTGGCGCGACGAAGTGATGACTCATTTGGATGCGGCGAACTTGTTGGTTCATCCGGCTTCCTCCTCGAAACATCTCGTCGAGGGGTTGTGACCTTCTATGTGGATGCACTCGCTGGCAGGGGTCGCTGCGGTGTTGTTTCTCCTGCCGCTTCTCTACGGGCTGAGGATGAGTTATGCCCACGAACTGTGGTGGGGTTGGTATCGCATTGAACTCACCCCGTTTCCCTCGCCACTTGCCACTCGTTCGCCGATCGGCGGTTGGATGGGAGCCGGTCTGATCGTTTCTGGCATCGCACTCGTTCAGGCGTTTCAACACGGCACGATGCCTCTGCTCGCCGGAATTTTTGTGGCGGTGGAGGCGGCGTATGCGCTGCTTTTCTATCGAATGGGGCGGCCTCAAGCGCCCGATCCTGAATCGTTTCCCGTGTTGACATTTGGCCTCTGGCACAACGGATTGTTGGAAGAGGTCTGGTTCCGTGGGCTGTGGTTGCTCGTATTTCGAGGGTTGGGTTGGACGAGTGCGTTTTCGATGTGGTGCTTCATCCTCTCCACGGCTCTTTTATTTGGACTGTACCATCTCTGGCGGGTGAGGCCGATCCGAGCGCTGGATACGACAGGATTCGGCGTGGTGCTCGGGTATGTCGCTTGGCAATACGGACTGCCGGCCGCTGTGTTGCTGCATCTTGCGCACAATGCGTTAGCGGTACCGTTGTATCGTCAGCAGGAGAGAGCTTCCCTGTGGTGGCGCAATCGGAGGCTGCTTTTGGTCGGGCTGGCGGTCATATCTCTCACAGCTTGGCTGTAAGCAAGGAGGAGACGCCCGTGTGGACTGCAATCTCCAATCGATCCTTTCGCGCACTTTGGCTGAGCCAACTCATGTCAAAGGGGGGCGACCAACTGCGAAGTTGGTCGATCGTGTATTGGATTTTTACCACCAGTGGACAGTCGCCTTGGATGCAAGCGATGCTCCTGTTGGCTGATTTCGGACCGGCCGCGTTGCTTGGGCCGTTCGCCGGTGTGTTTGTGGATCGGTGGTCGCATTTGCGCGTGATGCGATATGCTCACTTGATCCGCGCTGTGTTTTCATTTGCCCTGATTCCTGCTTTTGCTTCCGGGAGCATCGGGTGGGTGTTGCTGTGTGTGACGTTGTCCTCGGTGGTTGCACAGTTTTTCGAACCGGCCAGCAATGCGCTCGTGCCCGCCTTGATCGAAAAAGATCAGTTGATGGCGGCGAACAGCGTAACCCGTGCGAGCAACACACTGTGGTTGTTGCTGGGGCCGGTTTTGGCTACGACGTTGTATCATACCTACGGACCGACGACGACATTTGCACTGGATGGGATTAGTTTTGTGTTGGCGTTTGGTGCGCTTCTTTTTATCAAAGGGCCGCAAGCCAAGCAGGTGCAGGAAGAAGGCTCGCGCGACCAAGAGGTCGAGGCGAAAAGGGAACGGGGAGGATTTTGGAAAGAACTGGGCGATGGATTGCGATTTAGTTTCAGCAACGGAACGGTGCGGGCGATTTTGTTGCTGCTCGTCATGCTGAGTTTTGGCATTGGCGTAATCAATCTGCTCGGCCTCTTTTTGGTCAAACAAGTCCTCGGACTTCCCGACCTGTACGTCGCATGGGCAAGCACGTCGCAAGGGGTCGGTATGTTGTTGACAGCCACACTCCTTGGCTTGATCTCCAAGCGAATTCGTTCTCATCGCACGATGACGGTCGTCTCGGTCGTAATTCTCGGGATTGGCGTGGTGCTGTTTGCCTGCTCACAAAACGAGTTCCAGTTGATCTGCTCTCGCTTCCTGATCGGCGGGGGAGTAACCGCGATGAACGTGGCGATTACCACGTTGTTCATGCGGGAAGTGCCGGAACATCTCATGGGCCGTGTCGGTTCCGTCGTGGAAACGGCGCCTACTTATGCCATGTTGCTTTCCATGTTGCTCGGCAGCACGTTGGCGGCCTGGTTCTCGATTCGAGGGCTGTTTATGGGTGTTGGCGGTCTGTTTTTACTGACGGCGCTGGTGGCGATGCGCGAATTAGGCGTTGGGTTGTTTGGTAAGCGAAGAAAGCAAGAGGAGGGCAAAAAAAACCTTGCCTCCTGACGGGACCCCCTGTGTGGGGTCTTTTTTCGTTCCAGGTCCGATTGAGTTGCAAAACACTTCACATAATTTACCATATATGGTACAGTTAATTCCGTAGTTTCTAAATATTGGTATCGGAGGTATCATGGAATGAAAGGTCCTTTCTTTAAAACCGTTGCATGCTCACTACTCGCTTTACTTTCGGTAACGTATGCGACGGAGGCTCATGCATATAAACTTTATGGAGGAAAATACACGCAGAGCCCGTATTCTCAAAAGTATTATAATGATGCAACAACCTATTCTACCTCCAGCCTTATGAACCATTATCTGGCTTTTGACAGTGCTGTATCATCTTGGAGTAACACATCGCACACGTATATCTGGTGGGTGAAAACAACGACTCAGAGTGATTCGATCCTTGATGTAACCTCTCTTTCGGATAATGATACAACCTTATTCGGACGAACGGAGCATTACGTTGGAAACACCGTCATCACGGATGTGAAGAACAACTATTGGTACTGGGCGAGATGTTGGACAAATACCAATGCGACTTGGGACAATTCTATGGCAACGTATAAGACGAAAGGTCTAACGCTCCAAGAGGTGTCAGCGCATGAAGTCGGTCATGCCCTTGGGCTTGATCACACGGGCAACAGCATGTTTGATTATGCGAGTTACGGAGGCACGCTCATGTTCTACAGCCCCGATCCTTACTGGGGGCATGGTATTTACGGACCTACATCCGATGAAGTATCCGGCGTACAGAAAATGTACGGGACGAGACCTTAGGGGGTTATGAAATGAAAAAAATGATCGTTGGGGCTTCCGTTTTCGTCGTTTTGTGTGGAGCGTTTGCAGGTGTGCTTCTCATGAGCAACGGGGAGACCATTCAGCAAAAAGTCGAAAATGTGTTCAGTCCGGCTGCTAGCAATTTCAAATTCGTGAACGAATCCCAGTATCCGATTGTATCGGGCGATGCAAGCATGATGACGTTTTCGAGTCTTCAGGAAGTAAATGATCATTCCACTTTGATTGCGGAAGTATCAATCAAAGATCAAAGCACAAAGTACCTCTCGGAGAATCCGCCGACAGTTGAAACATGGTCCGAAGCCGAAGTGAAACAAGTTATAAAAGGAGACCCAAGCCTCAAATCGATCACCATATCGGAAACCGGCGGGGTGATCGATATGTCGAAATCCAAAGGAAACGAGGCGCGTGGTGGCAACCTCGCTCAAAAAAGTGTTCCTTTCATTGAAGATGCGGTAGAAGGCAGCACAGTCATGAAAAAAGGAAATACCTATATCGTATTTTTGAAACCGGGTGCCATTCCGAACAGCTACACGATAACAGGCACGGTGCAAGGGAAGATTCGCATGGATGACGCAACCGATCAAAGTGTAGTGACCGTTGATCCGGAACACTTCTCCCAGAACAAGGATCTGTTCTGGTTGCAACGTAAATTTGCAGGTAAATCCAAAAATGAAATTCTCGCAGAAACAAAAGCAAATCTGAAATAGCCTAGAGCAGAATGGATTTTTATGCTGAATGCATCGAACAAGCAGAAGGGGATTGGTCCTTTCTGCTTGTTCTTTTTTGGTGATAAATTTTTATTCTTAGATTGTGTTACTATTGTATTTAAGATACGATCAGCCATTTCGATGAAAGAATTGCAAGGAGGTGTTTTGATGACGATCCTTTCAGCCCTCTACATTCGCGATGGGGAGCGAATTGAAATCACTCCCAAAGACATACAGGTTCATTTGTATGAAGCAAAGTACAAAGGGAACTTGTTCTGTGCCTCCACAGGCTGCGATGCACAAATTGAATACGTACACACGACAGGGTCTACGAGGTATTTTCGAACGTGGAAACACAACAACCACATTGATAGTTGTATACACAAGTTTATTCGTGAGTCGGGGAAGGTCGGAGTCAAGACCGACCAAATTCTTCATGTGGAAGCATCCCGAAGTAAAAAAGCGAAAGTGCTGGATGAGGCGTTCGCGATTGCGAAGCTGAACGAGCAAGAACGCGAGGCAATCAGAACGAACCGTCGACCGAAGAGAAGTTCTTCCACAACTCGTACCGTAGAAGGTACCCAAATAAAACTCGTTTTGTTCGATGGTCTTGACGAAGGGACGATCATTCGTGAGGGTTTTCGATCTCCTCCGATCTTGAAGCGAGAGGCCGCGGCACTCAAACCATCCGACGTAGGAAAAATAAGACTGGTATTCGGTGATATGCTAGACGTAGAATCAGAAGTCTCACGTGCGCTGTTTCGCCTCGACGGTGGCAATAAATCGGTTCATATTCGATTTGAAGAAGCATTTTTCGCGGGCAATCCGACGTATCAAGGATTGTTCCATCACGCAACCAGATATTGTTCTGACTATCAAAATGTGAAATTCGCCGGCATTGGGGAAGTTCGACTCGGCGCAACGGGAGAGTATGAACTGTTCGTCTTCCAAGGTCAAGATTTTCAACTGCAAAATATCTCACTTCCATCACTGGCAGCCTTCTACACAAGTGGTTTGATGGATTGAGGAGGATCTCACTTCATTGTGGTACTCGTGAAATTCGGCCAGCATAAACGCCTCCATACCATTGAATAACTCGGACATTTCGACATGATTGGCATTCGCTTCAAGCCGGGGGAGTCGATCCGTTTTTACAATTTCCGGTGTCGGAATTGTGGAGGAGATTCGAGAGTATTTACCTACTTGGGAGGGTTTCTGCTTGTGCGTTTGACGCATTCACAAGTACCAAAAACCGCTTCACGAGATGGACAGGCAGACTCCGGTTCAGTGGGGGGACATCATCGAGATGTCGAGTGTTAAATGAAAGGGCTTCCGCGAGGAGGTCCTTTTTTTAGTGGGTGCACGATCAAATTGCTTTTGATCCGACATAAGTGTGATGTCGTATATGCGTCAAGCATGGAAACCTTTGGTCAACGTATTCGACAACTGCGAATGAAAAAAGGGCTTACTCAATCGCAATTGGCAGAAGGCATCATCACGCCGTCCAGATCAAGCAGAGGACGCGTGCCAAGCAGTTCGTAATCTGTTGCCTACTATCCATCCCTATCAAGCATGGGGAGCCAGAATTCAGGCAGGTATTGCTCAGGCTCGTCATCAACATGCTGTAGCGGTTACGTATATGAAACAAGCGGCAGAGTGCTTTAAGCTCACGGAGTGTCTTGCGGAATACGAAGAGACGATGCCCGTTTGTATGAGTCGCATAACGACTGCCAAAGTGCGCTACGTGTGATGCACGAGATGTGGTCATTCAATTGTCAAGCGAGAGAGAGTAGGGGGATGGTACGATGAGCCGGAACTCTCTCACTAAACAATTCAAATCTATGGTTCGGAATTTTTCTGTCCGATGCAAGACGGTTTATAGCTAAAGTAGGATAAAGTTTGGACATTTATATACAAAAGAGGAAAATGTAATATTTTATCGAATTGTTTAGAGGTAAGATTCTTTAGAGGGGGTACTACAATGGAAGATTACTCAAAATATCAAAGTGAATTCTCAGATGATTCTTTCTGGGAGAAGGTGAAAAAAGTTGCCAAAAAAGTTGGTGCAAAGGGGATCTACGCAGCACTTTTGCTCTACTTTGCCATGCTGAGCCCAAACACTCCCATGAAAGCGAAAGCCGTAATAGCAGGAGCGCTTGGCTATTTTATTTTTCCTATAGATCTAATTCCTGACATAATTCCCGCCGTAGGATATACGGATGACTTTGGAGCTCTCATGTCCGCACTTGCACTTGTAGCTATGTATATCGACGCGGATTGCAAGAGCAAAGCGCGCGAAAAACTTCGCAATTGGTTTGGCAATGATATTGATGCTGAATTGGATGATGTTGATAACAAGGTTGCCTAGTAGTAGGCATTTCCCACAAATGTCCACAGACACACCTCCATTAGGTATTTGTCCGTTTCAATCCCGCTGTCCGAAACATGTATTGTAGCAACAACAGTGGAGGTGTTTGGCATGGGAAAATCAAAAAAGAAATCGAAACATCAACATCAGCAAAACGAAGTCATTTGCCCGCCGCAATATGTGTATCATGATTACTGCACCCAACGCGTCGTCAAGCATGTGCATCCAATCGTGAACGTCTACCGGGAAAACATCGTGTACGTCCCTCAGCATGTCTACAAACAAAGTTCGAGAAAAGAAGTCGTGGACCCCGGGTATCGCCCGAATTGCTGTTAAGGAACGAAACGCACGCAGGTTCAAACCCTGCCCATGTCATCAAACGTAGCTGGAACAAGCAGAGGGGTCCTCGACCTTCTCTGCTTGTTTTTTAGTGTTGAAAGTTAATTATATAGTTTACTTTGTAATTATTATGTTTTATAGTGGAGGTGGACATACGTATCTTACCGGGAGGCTGACTCAATGAATGGGATCGCGGGATTTCTCGATTGGAAGCGGGATGGGAGTGAGCAGCAGTTTTCAGGGTCGTCTACATGCAGTCGAGATCATGTCACAGTGGCGGTCGAGGGCTATTTATACAATCAAAAAGAGATCCGAGAGGCATTGACCGGCGCCGGTCATCGCTTGCAGAGCGGCCAGATCGCGGAACTTTTCCAACTTGCCTATCTACACTGGGGCGATGCATTCGTGGAACGATTGGCCGGCGCGTTTGCCTTCGTGATCTGGGATTCCCGTGAGCGTCGCATGATCTTAGGTCGTGACCAACTCGGCATGAAGAATTTGTACTATTCTGACAAGGGTGAAGTTGTGCCGTTTGGCACGGAGATCAAAAAGGTCTTGGACCACCCGTCCGTCACGCGCAACGTAGCGGGAGACGGGGTCGTCGAACTGCTGATGAAAGGGCCGTACTTCTCGCCGGGCCATGCGGTTTTCCAAGATGTGCAGGAAGTAAAACCGGGCCATCTCGTGATCTGCACGCCCGCCGGAACGAAAAGCATCTGCTACTGGGACCTGCAAAGTCACCTCCACGAAGATTCTCTGGAGCAGACGGTTGGCACGATCGACTCCCTGCTGAACGCGCATGTCTCCCAATGGAGTGAAGATCAGACTCCTCCGACCGTGATCTTGTCCGGCGGTCTGGATTCCAGTGGACTGACCGGGATGATGCACCGCTTTTTTGAAAAAGCGGACGGGTGGAAGTCGTTTTCCGGGAACACGAAGGAAACGTATGAGGCCGAAGACCTGGAAGACATGGACTTTGTCTGGGTCAATCGGGTCGCCGAGCATCTCGGGATGACAAACGTTGAGGTTTTATTCGACCTCAACGCACTCTGGGAACTCAACACCATCCCCCGTCGGGCGCATGACCTCCCCACGCAAGCGAAGTACGAAGCCTCGTCCTACCAAATCTACAAAGAAATTCAGAAGCAAAACGACAGGATCGTCATCGGGGAGGGGGCGGATGAACTGTTCGCCTCGAACTATTGGTTTTACCGCGAGCGTCAACGAGGAGAGGCGAGCCTCCCGTGGTTGCCTGACAAAGCTTGGTTCTACGCTTCTCCCGACCTGCTCGAATCCCTTCGAGCAGAGGAGTACGTGAAGCAAGGCGCTTTGGACCAACTTCGCCAACTCTCGATCCTGTCGAGCGACGACGACACCCATGTACGAATGCGCGAGCTCTCGTACCTCACGATAAAAGAATACCTGCCCTACATCTTGCGCCACAACGAGCGCATGGCAACGGCCGCAGGGGTAGAACTTCGCATGCCGTTCGTAGACCCGCGCTTGGCTCAATATGTATGGAACATCCCTTGGGAGATGAAAAACTACCGAGACCAACCCAAGGGCGTCTTGCGCCAAGTCTTCCGTTCCTACCTGCCCGATTTCATCATCGACCGCAAGAAAAGCAACGTGCCGATGGTGTTCAAAAGCAACTATTCCCAACCCCTTCGCGAAGACACGGAACGATTGCTCCAAGACCGCAACTCGCCCCTGTACGACTTGGTGGACCGAGAGCAAATCCGCAAATCTTTGGATGAAAAAGTGATCGAGCAAGACATGTACATGAGATGGCGACTCGATTACTACCTGCAGATCGACCATTGGATGCGAGAATACCAAGTACAACTCAAACTCTAATTGAAACAACCCGTCAAAAAACGCCACAGGCATCTACTTGTGGCGTTTTTTGTATGTCTCCCGCCCGCCATGCAAACAATAGAACTCGACTGCTACCAGAATCCTCTCTCAGGAGGTCCTTGCCAACATGGACTATACCAAAGAACAACGTCGCGAAATGGAGCGATCCTTTTCCGCGATCTCTCCGTTTGAATTCAAAAACAAACTGATCTCGCTGGCAGAAGGCCGCAAAAAAGGCACGCGGGTCTTGCTCGATGCAGGTCGGGGGAATCCCAACTGGATCGCCGCGACTCCTCGGGAGGCTTTTTTCACGCTGGGGCAATTTGCGGTGCAAGAAAGCCGTCGCGTCTGGAACGACAATGATCTCGCCGGTATGCCGCAGCGGGAGGGAATTGCCGCGCGTTTTCAAGCGTACGCACAGGGAAATCAATCGGCGCCCGGCATGAAGCTTCTGCAAGGAATCATCGACTACGGCATCCGCAACAAAGGGTTTGAAGCAGACCTCTGGGTGTACGAACTCGTCGACGGCATCATCGGCGACAACTACCCGTTCCCGGACCGAATGCTTCTCCACGTCGAAAAAGTCGTGCATGACTTCGTGTTCCAAGAACTGTGTGGCAACGACCCGTCGGCGGGCTCCTTCAACCTGTTCGCCGTGGAAGGCGCAACGGCGGCGATGTGCTATCTGTTTGACACGCTGGCAGAAAATTACCTGCTCACACGCGGGGACAAAATCGCGATCATGGTCCCGATCTTCCCGCCGTATGTGGAGATTCCCGAATTGGAGCGCTACCGCTTCGAAGTCGTGGAGATCAAAGCAAGCGGCGTCGACGAGCAAGGGCGGCACACTTGGCAATACCCGCCGGAAGAGATCGAAAAGCTGGCAGACCCTTCAATAAAAGCGCTGTTCCTCGTCAACCCGAGCAACCCGCCCTCTGTCGCGATTCAAGCGGAGACGGTTCAGCAGATGGTGAACATCGTCAAGGAACGCAATCCGAACTTGATGATCATCACAGATGACGTGTACAGCACATTCGTAGACAATTTCCGCTCGCTCATGGTCGATCTGCCGTACAATGCGATCGGCGTGTACTCGTTTTCCAAGTACTTTGGCGTGACCGGCTGGCGATTGGGCATCGTGGCTCTTCATGAAGACAACGTGTTCGATAAATTGCTTCGAGAGTTGCCGGAGGACAAAAAGAAAATCTTGCACAAACGATACTCTTCGATGTCCCAAACGCCTGACGAGATTCCGTTTCTCGACCGAATGGTGGCAGACAGCCGCTCCGTGGCGATGAACCACACCGCGGGACTCTCGACGCCGCAGCAGGTGCAGATGGCGATTTTCTGCGCGTTTGCGCTGTTGGATGAAGAGAATCGCTACAAGCAACTGACCAAGGACATCTGTCACCGTCGCATGAACCTGCTGTACGAAGGATTGGGTCTGCCTAAACCGAATCTCCCTCAAGACGCCGATTACTACACGGAGTTTGATTTGGAGGAATGGTCGGCGAAACACTACGGCAACCTCTTCACGGAGTTCTTGAAAAAAAACTACGAGCCGGTCGACATCCTGTTCCGACTGGCGGAGAATTCGTCGATCGTGTTGCTCAACGGCGGTGGATTCCACGGACCTACGTGGTCGATCCGCGTCTCCCTCGCCAACCTGAACGACGAGCAATACACTCAGATCGGCCAAGAACTGCACAAAACGCTCGATCAATACGTTGCCGAATGGAAAAAAAACACCCACTAGCCGAGGCTGGTGGGTGTTTTTTTCAGTTCCTCCAACAGGCTTCGCATCTTGCGTACAAACAACAGATTCAGCACGAACACCACGATGTACACGAAGAACGACCACCACAATTTCCAGCCGGAATAGTGGAACACGCCGAATTTCACGGCCAACCATTCGTACAACACCGACAGCAACGACCAGAAGACTACATACACGGCGATCTGCAAATCGTGCGGCTCCCACTTCTGATACAGATACACAAACAGAAACCCGATCGTGGGATAGATGAACAAATGCGTGAAGAAATCGCTCCATTCGAACTTCGGACTGTCCATGATGTCGTACAAATTCAGCGGCGGCACCGCGATGACCATGTCGGCCAGTTGGACGAGAAAGTAGTTAAACACCCAGATCAACACGATGAGCGGCACCGGCATTTTTTTGATGAGAAACGCCTGCATCAGAATCAGGACGATCGAAGACACCAAAACGAAATTTTCGTTGGCATCCCACGACTCGCCGGAAGCAAAAATCGTCACAGAAACTCCTCCCGCCGCAACAAGTATTGGTAGAACTTGTAGAATCCCAAGGTGACGAGTAGTTTGACCGTCCATTCGGGAATGGACCAATACCACTCCCAGTGGAGATAGCGCAGGAGATCAAGCCAAACAAACAGGTAGCCCACTCCGATAAAGAGGAGCAGCCACTTGCCGAAGACCCGCAACTTCGGGAGAAGCCCCAACCTCCCGGCGTAGTCGTTGACGAACAGGGTGCCCATCAACGGGAGTACCACAACTCGGTTCATCAGGTTCAACGCCAGAGGTATCGGGCCTTGTATGCCGTGTTTCCAGAATTGATTGTTCATCGACATGATGATGATAAAGTCTGAGGTCATCGACCCGAACATCAGAAAGATCGCGACCCTCTCGGCCTTTGATATGTATTTCTTCGTACGCCAAGACGCGATGCACACCACAGCGAGCAGAAGCAACTCCACAAGCGTGACCCAGAACAGTTTCATCGATCCGACTCCATCCTTCATTCGAAAAAATTCCAGTTCCAACAATTATGCCCAGAAAGGAAACCTGTCAGCCACGCAGAAAATTGGGTATCATCTGAAAGTCTTTCCATGAGGAGGATTCGGGATCAACGGCCATGACTTGATCGGCGAGACCTGGGAGTTGACCCTGTAAGGTCAACGTTCAAAACAAGCTTCCTGGTCATTCACCCATTTGTAGGACATCTAGGTACTCGCCGTGTCTCGACCCCCTCTTTCGCCATACGATGTGGTGTAAGTTCGAACAGAGAACAGAGGGGGTTAAAATGATGGACGGATACGGCGTATTTGGTGGTTACACTCGTTGGGCTGTGGTGTTCTTGATCATCTTCGTGCTGTTCTTCTTGCTGGTTCCGATTTGCTACCCGGTCACGACGACCACGACGCACTGCAACTAAGCAGGCTCGAAAAAAGCCGCCGATCACCTTCGGGTGTACGGCGGCTTTTTTTGTGCTTGACGACTTCACTAACCAGTGGTTATATTTTAGGTAACCACTGGTTAGTGAAGAGGGTGAACGCAAACCATGCGCTCGGATGAAACCAAACGAAGAATCTTGGAAATGGCAGCCCACCTGTTTGCAGAGCGTGGCTTTGAGAAAGTCACGATGCGCGAAATCGCCAAGGCGGCGGGTTGCTCGCACACGACGATCTACATCTATTACAAGGACAAAGAAGCCCTCCTGCACCGGCTCTCCATGCCGCCGATGCAAGACCTGCGGGATCAGTTTTCGACGATCTTACAAGATCAGGCGATGACGCCCGTTGCACGTGTGAAGTCGATTTCGCGGACGTTCCTCGATTTCTGCTTTGCGAATCGCAATCTGTACACGGTTTTTTTCATGACCCGTGCCTCGCGTGTCGATGAGGTAGACCCCGAAGCTCTTAGGATTCAAAAACTGCGTCTGGAGCTGTTCGGTCAGCTTCGGCAGGGGATTCGTGATTGTTTGCCGCCGGGGCAGAGCGAAGATTCGGTGCTGGCGTATACGCGCGTGTACTTTTTTACCTTGCACGGCATCATGGGGACGTACCAGACTTCGGAGGAGCCGCTCGACGCACTCTTTGCGCGACTGGCCCCCACGTTTGACCTCGCCGTCGATGTCATGCTTGCCGGGTTTCAACAAATCGTCGTCAAGGGAGAGATGCACCGATGAAAATTGAGCAAATCTCGGAACATATCTGGAGTTTGAAGTCTTGGATGTTGATTCCCTGCACCGTTTGGGTGGTTGCAGAGGAGGACGGGTTGACGCTGGTCGATGCCGGGATGCCGTTTATGGCGAAGGGAATTCTCAAGTTCTTGGAGCAGATGAAAGCAACCGGAACTTTACAACGAATTCTCCTCACCCACGGCCACGGCGATCACGTGGGCTCGGTCAAAGCCATTCTCGAGCGGTACACCGTCCCCGTCTACGCGCATGCGACGGAGATTCCCTACATGGACGGCGACCAAATCTACCCGCGTCGCAAGAAACCGGAACACAACATCCCGCGCAAAATCACAACACCGCTTGGGGAAGGGGAGAACTCCCTGCAACGTGTGGGGAGCTTGCTGCCCGTCTTCACCCCCGGACACTCGCCGGGACATGTCGTGTATTACCATGAACAGGACGGCGTCTTGCTTTCCGGAGACCTTTTTACTTCCAAAAACGGACGTCTCCGTCGCCCGATGCGGATGTTCACCGCCGACATGGCTCAGGCGGTGCAGAGTGCAGCTTGCCTGCGCGACCTCAAGCCGAAGCGCGTGGAGATCTGCCACGGCAAGCCGGTTTTCCAGCCGTCCGAACAAGTGGAAGAGTATCTCAAAGCCCATTCCTAAGGAGAAAAGGACGTGTCCAAGGGCATGTCCTTTTTTGTTCAAATAAACTGTCTGTTTCGTGAATGATTTCTAGATCCTTCAAGGCTTGCGTTCTGGTTCCAGACATGGTAAGATGAGATCAATTACAAAGACGACAACCTGAATTCACTTGTTGCAAAGGGTTATCAACTTTGTACTTGCTAACTTTTCGCAATGTGTGAATTTTATTTTGGTTAACGGAATAAAAAGAGCATGTTACATCCCAAATTTCTGGAGGTTTTCTCAAATGCAAACTGGTAACGTAAAATGGTTCAACGCTGAAAAAGGTTTTGGCTTCATCGAAGTTGAAGGCGGTTCCGACGTCTTCGTACACTTCTCCGCTATCCAAGGCGACGGCTTCAAAACTCTTGACGAAGGTCAACGCGTGCAATTCAACGTTGTCCAAGGCAACCGTGGCCCGCAAGCTGAGAACGTTGTAAAGCTGTAAGCCTCAGCTCATAACCAAAAAACTGCCCTTAACTTGTGTTAGGGGCAGTTTTTCTTTGCAAAAGGGGGTTCTGTCATGTATAAACGAGGAAAAGCGGTCGAGGAAGTCCCGGAAGAGAACACTGCGATCTGGTCGTGCACGCAGGAGAGCTGCAAGGGGTGGATGCGAGACAACTTTGCTTTTGAACACGTACCCACTTGCCCTCTGTGTCAGCACCCGATGGAAAGCGGGATGAGAGTGTTGCCCCTGTTGGCGAACTCGAACACCGATATGAAGTCGATGAAAAAGGGCGTCCAAATCCAGTCGCCAAAAAACCACTGAGTCATAGGACTCGGTGGTTTTTTTTGGTACGATGGACAGTGTGGAACTTATAGAGGGAGGTCCCCCCATGAAATCTCAAAAAGGTCTGGAACTGCTCGCCAAAGTGCGCGAGATCTCCATGAAACTCCCCGAGGTCACAGAAGCTGTGGACTCTTTTGGTCATACATCGTTTCGCGTCACGGACAAGCCGTTCGTCATGATGGGCGAAAACGCCCCGATCGCGACCTTGGCGATCAAAACCCTGCCGACCACGCAAGACTTGCTCTTGCAAAAAGCCGGCTATTCCAAAACCCCCTACATAGGACGTCACGGTTGGGTCTCTCTCGACACCAACGAAACGATTGATTGGCAAGAAGTTCAAGAGTTGATTCTCGAAGGCTACCTTCGCAGCGCGCCGAAACGTCTCGCGAAATTGGTTCTGTAGCGTTGTTTTGTGGTACAATCTGTGAAGGATTGCTTTCACAAGAATTGGCACTGCAACCCTCAAGACGCGGATAGAGTTTGCCCTTGATGGGGAAGATGCAGGGAGAAGCTTAACATCTCGGAGGAGGAATTTTGCATGCAAATTAACAACCGGATTTTCGACTTGGAGATCCAGCGACATAAACTTGGTGAATCGGACGAGTCGTTCATCGACTTCTTGATCGGCGGATCTTCCGGTTTTGAAGGATACAACCGCCAATATCGCCTGCTGTTGACCGGCGGCGCCGACACGCTCCAACCGCTGAAAGTTCTGCATGGCAGTTCCTTGCCGTGCTTCATGTGCGCAGGCGGCTACTCCTGCCCGTCCTTGACCAAGCGCAAGGACGAAGTCTACAGCGAACTGCTGGCACAAATGGAAGAAGCCAACTTGGTCAACGCCGGCGAATAGTCTTCGTCTCAGCCCGAGGCCGAGGCAACGAAAAAAGCCCAACTTCTGTTGGGCTTTTTTTCATGCCTTTTTTATTCGGTCAAAGGCTTTCCTCCGACCACGAGACCCCTGTAATTGCGCGTGTTGTTATCCAGATACAGGTACCAGACTTCTTCTTTCCCGCTGTCCGCATCGTGGAGGTAGACTTCGACTTGCTTGGTGCGGAATTCCCCGCCCCAGCCGAGGGTGATCGTCGGGCCGTCTGAAATCTTGCCGATGTTGCTGTACGTGAGCTTGCGGGACTTCAGAGCTTGCATCCATTGGTCAAAAGGCGCAATCGGCTCTTTGGGGGCTACGTACTTGCGTGTGGGGTTGTACGGCGCTTCCGGCATCTCAAGGACTGCGGTGTCCCATTTGGTTTGGAGCGCTTCCATAAAATTCATCGCTGCAGTCTGGTAGTTCATCCGCAAGATGTCGTCCTCCGAAGGCAAACTTGCAGCGCTCGTAGAGAGCGCGGGTATCGCCGAACCTTTTGAAGCCGATGTCTCTTGGGGCTTTTTTTGATTCGGAGCATGGTTTGGCAACAGGAACACAGTTGCCAGACACACCGCGACGACGCCCCCGATCGTCGCTTGTAAGGCACGGTTTTGGCGCAAGGGTTTGGCTTGATGACGTGCCGCAGTTGAACCCAAATATCGTTGCAATTCATGGGAGAAAAACTGCAAGATCAACACCGCTCCGGCAAAAAAGGCACCCGACCCGGCGACGATCCACCAATAGCTCCGGATGTACTTGGCTCCATAGGCGATCAGAGAGCCCCATTCCCCGTTCAAAGACAGGTAGACGAGGACCGCCGGAGGACCGTCATCCACGAGAAACGACTCGCCCCCGCCGAGGAAAATCGAGAGGATCGAGAGCTGCCCGATCAGGAACAACACGCCCGCAAAGTCGGACAAGAAGGCAAACAACAACTCCGACCGCATATGCGGCAAGATGTGCCGTCCGATGATGCGCGGGGTCGAGGCACCCATCGTCCGAGCGGCTTCGATGTACAACCGCCCCGCGTAAAAAGCAGAGCGCTCTGCAAACTGGTTGGAAATCTGCGGAACGCCGATGACGACGATCATCGCAAACAACAGAACTCCCGTCTGGTCCGGCGACAAAAAAGCGTACATCCCGAACAACGTCGGGAAGATGAACACCAAGGGCGGCACGGCCGAGACCACGACATTGAAAAAAGCGATCACACTCCGCCCGCGCCCTGTTGCCCCGGAGTACAACCCGAACGGCAAAGCGAGCAAAAAACGCAAGACCGTTGCAAAAAAAGCAAAGCCCAGCGTGTATTTCGCACCGTTGAGCAACAACGAAAGCAAATCAAATCCTCGATGGTCCGTCCCCAACCAATGTTGCCAAGAGGGAGCAAACGGCGGTGCGACCGGTTTTTTGTGCCCGGTGACAGGGTCCAGCAATTGAAGATAGGGGATTTTGTCCGCTTTGTCGATGCCATAGGGCATGAGATGGTGCCCGAACACCACGACGAAGAGCAGCAGGAGCAAAAGCCCCCAAGCCAGACGGTACCGCCGTGGCGAGTCGTCCACATGCAACGATTTCATCTACGCGCCCTCCTTCGTGTTGACGATCAGCATCTTCTGCAAGAGGAACAGGATGCCGTGTGCGAGGAGCGCAAAGCAGGCGAGAATCCCGCAAGTGGTCGGCAGCGACGTCACGAGCACGAGTTTTTCATTCAACGCATACCCGCCGAGACCGAAGATTCCGCACATCACTTCCGACATGACGAGCGCCGTAATGGAAACGGTGACGGCACGAGGCAGGACGGCGAGCACGTCCGCCGTGGTGTTGCGCAAGATATGGTAGAGCAGGGTAGCGGTGGAAGTCAGACCCTTGGAATAGGCCGTTTTGATATAATCGGCCTGCCATTCGCGTTCCACTGCGATGCGCAACGTTCCGTACAAGAGCAGCGCCGGCATGATGGAGACGGTCAGCAAGGGGATCAACAACGGAATATCGCCCGCAAACTGCATGATCAAGACCACGTTGTGACCGGCGAGTTTTGCCAGCAAGATGGCGACAAATTGGAACAGCACGAGTAGCAAAAAGTCGGGCAAGGCGAGCAACAGCGCATGGAGGCGATCCATGACCCGACCGACTCGCGGCTTCCACGCGGCGGTCAGCGCCAATCCGTAGCCAAGCACGAGAGAAAGCAAGAAGCCGGGAATCAAGTAGGACAGCGAGCGCACGACCATATCCGGCAGCAGATTGGAGACGGGATACGCACGAGAAGGATTGGACTTGTACGTAATCGTCCCGATGTCGCCCGATGCAAATTGGTTGATTTGTTGCTTCAACCCGTAGACATACGCTTTGAAAGCAAAAGTCGGCGGCTCCATCGCGACCGGCTTCGCGTCCATGACATACTCGTTGCTCTTGAGTTTTTGCACATACTCGGCGACTTGTCCGAACGGGACGGTCACGAGATTCGAATCCGCCACGTGTGTGTCGGGGACCGAATCTGTAACGGTTTGGAGCGTGACGCCGTCGAGAGCCGCTTTGTGAGTCAGTTCGACGTTGACTTTGTCCAGTTCTTGGTGCTGGACGCCTTTGTCCACGTTGGCCACGAGGAAAATCCCGATAAAAATAAAAAGGCAGATCAAAAGCCCTTTGATCAAACGCATGCCGCAGCCTCCTTGTTCAGTATTCTAGAAAAAAAACCTCCGATGCGGAGGTTATTTCTTGAACCAACAGCGCAGCGCCCACTTGCGTTCGGACCGTTTCTTGTACTTGGGCAGGGAGCGGTACACGTCGACGCCTTCGTGGAACGCCCGCTTGGATTCGGTGGCACGACCGAGTTGGTGATACAACGTCCCCAGCCGGTAGTACGCTTCACACGACGACGAGTGAATTTCTTGGAAGCTCGCCAGATAGCGCAGGGCTTTGTCCTGATCGACAGACGTATACGCCTCAGCCAATTTCAGATACGGCTCCCCGTACTTCGCGCGGGGATTGAGCGCGAGGCCTTCCAAGATCCGCGCTTCCCCATCCGCCACGCGACCGAGTTTCAACAGGGCAAAGCCGGACTCGCACAAGACATCTGCCGAATCGCGCATCACCAAGTGCGCTTCTTCCAGCCAATTGTTGGCTTCTTCGTAGCGTTTCTTGTTGAGCAAGAGACGCGCCAGCTCGACTTTGGCCTGCGTGTCGTTCGGGTTCATCCGCAAGTCGTTGCGCAACTGCGAGATTCTCCGCGACCGGCGCAGCGGTTCCAGCAAACTCGGGAAGATCCCGACAAAGCGGCGGTCTGCTACATAAATGATCACGAGCAACACCAAGATGGCGAGAATCGGGCTTCTCGTCAGGTACAGCAAGATCGTGAACAGGAAAAATTTACTCACTTTACGTCAGCCTCCGTTGTATCCAAACTCCAAACTTTCATGCTTTTCATTCTATCAGAAAAAAGCCCGATCCAGTGTGTTTGGATCGGGCTTTTTTCCAGAAACTTGCTTATTTGGTTGTCAGCTTGTACGAGGCGGCGATCAGCACCAACGCCAGAGCGACGACGAGGGTCCCCGCCCAGGCAGACGTTGCCAGAACGGCGATGAAGATGAGAAGCAACGCAAGCAGCGCCACCGCAGAGACCACCGGGACTTTTCCCTGACTGCGGCTCTTGAGATGCGCTGCCAAGAGCAGCATCCAGACGATCATCGCCGAGTAGCTCGGGATGACCATGAGGTAGTCAAACGTATGCCCCTTCGCGAAAAAGGCGATGAACACGCCGATGTACAGAAACGAAGTCGAGGCCAGCAACGCGCGGACCGGGACTTTTTTGGTAGACAGCTTGGCGAAAAAGCGCGGGGCTTGCCCGTCGCCCGCTTGCGTGTAGAGCATGCGCGAGGCGGCGTACATGCCGGTGTTGGCGGCAGACAGCACGGCGGTCAGCATGACGAAGTTCATGATGTCCCCCGCATACGGAATGCCGATCGCCGAGAACACCGTCACGAACGGCGAGTTCTCGTCAAGTTGATTCCACGGAACCAGCGACATAATCACGATCATCGGCAACACGTAGAACACCAAGATGCGGTAGATCACACCTCGTGCGGCGCGAGGCACGACTTTTGCCGCGTCCTCCGTCTCGCCAAGGGTCATCCCGATCATTTCCGTCCCGCCAAACGAGAACATCACGACCAGCATCGACTGCGCCAAACCGGACAGACCGTTCGGGAAAAAACCTCCGGAGTCGGTCAAGTGGCGGAACCCCGTCGCCGGATGGTCTCCAAACCCGGTGAACAGCAGCACGCCCCCGATGACGATAAACAGAAGCAGCGTGAGAATTTTCACACCCGTCAGCCAGAATTCCGTCTCCCCGAACACGTTCACTTGGAACAGATTCAACAGTGTGATGCCAATCGACACGATCAACGACAAGAGCCAAAGCGGAACGGACGGGAACCAATGGTTCAAGAACACGCCCGCCGTCGCGACTTCGGCCGCCATGACGAGCACCCAAGTCAGCCAGTACATCCACCCGGCGAAGTACCCGGTGAAACGCCCGAGTATCGGTTCCAACAACTCGCGGAACGTGGCGGCTTGGGTATTGCGGACGGCCATGTCTGCCAAGCCTTGCATGACGAACAACAAAATGATGCCGCCCAGCAAGTAGGCGAGTACGACACTGGGTCCGGCCATCGCAATCGAGGTGGAACTGCCCTTGAACATCCCAGCCCCGATCGCCCCGCCCAGTGCGATCATCATGATATGTCGCGCTTTCAGACTGCGTGCTAACTCTTGGTCTCTGCTCATACTCCTGATCTCATCCCTTCTCTACTCTCTCAACTAGACTTAATTATAGGTTATAGCATAAGGCTATCTTTTCGACAAGGTGATACAATAAAGAGATGAATGAACTTGGAGATCGGAGGCTGCCTACTTCTTATGATCGATCATACTCATCTCGTCTTCTTGCTGCGCTTGGTGCTAAGTGTCGTGTTGGGCGCCCTCATGGGGTTGGAACGCGAGCGGAAGAACAAGTCGGCCGGGCTCAAAACCCACATCTTGGTCGCCGTATCCGGTTGCCTGCTCATGTGGCTCTCGACGCACGGATTTGCCGAATTTCAGAACGACCCCCGTGTCAGCTTCGACCCGGCTCGGTTGGCGGCCCAAGTCGGCGGCGGGATCGGCGGGTTCTTGGCTGCAGGGATTTTCTTGCGAAGCGATCGCTTTGCGATCAGCGGCTACTCCACGGCGGGGATGTTGTTGTTGGCGTTGATCATCGGATTTGCCGTGGGCGGCGGTCAATACTTCGTCGCGATCGTATCCGTGTTGGTCGTCGTCGCTTGCATGGTCTGGCTCGACCCGTTGCAAAACCGCTTGCACCGCACCCGTCACAAACAATTGACGTATACGTCCTTCGACCGACCGGCTCTGCTGGCCGACATCGCGACGATCCTTGGCAAACACCGCATCAACATCGTCGATGTCTCGATCCAAGAGGAGGAGGGTTCCGCTGTCACCGAGATGGAGGTGACGTTTCCGCCGAACTTGGATTGGGAGAAAGTCTTGCAGGAGATCTCGTCTGTGGAGAGCGTGACGTCCGTCAACTTGCAGTGATCGTAAAAAGCAGACCGGTTCGTCCCGGTCTGCTTTTTTGTGTGTACTTCCGTTAGCCGACGTTGACCGGCAAGGAGATCCTGAACGTCGATCCTTGGATGTCGCCGGAGAAGTAGTCGAGCAATTTCTTGACCATGAACAGGCCGATGCCTTGACCGCTTTCTTCGTGGTTCATTTGATCGGTGGACATGCCATTGATCTGCGTCGTACGCTCCAAGGTTTTGATCTCTTGCTTTTCGTCATCGGTCCTATATAATCGTCATTATGTAGGGAGGCGAAATATTTGGACAAATACAAAGCGTGGCTGATACTGGTGTTGTGCAATCTGTTCTGGGCCGGCAATTATATATTCGGCAAATACGTCGTAGCCGAAATGACGCCGTTATGGATGACCACGGCTCGCTGGCTGGGAGCTTTGGTGTTGTTGGTACCGTTGGCGCAGATTTTCGAACGTCCTCAGTGGAAGCAGGTTTTTCGTCACTGGTTCCTCTTGCTGTGCATGGGGTTGCTCGGGTCTGTGATGTATAATTTCACTTTATATGAAGCGTTACAATTCACCTCTTCGACTTCTGCGGCGTTCGTCCAAGCGCTCAATCCGGCCGTGTTGGTCGTGTTCGCGATGATCTTCCTGCGCGAAAGGCTGCAAGGCAAGCAATGGGCCGGGCTGTTGGTTTCTCTGGTGGGAGTCGTCGTATTGCTTTGCAAAGGGGATTGGAATGTCCTCTTGCAAGCAGAGTATAACCGCGGCGACCTGCTGATGGTCGTGGCCGTGGTCGTCTGGTCGGTCTATACGTTATTATCGAAGAAGGCATCGGGCATCCCCCCGATTGCGGCGACGGCGGTCTCGACTTTTTTCAGCGTGGTCGTGATGTTGCCGTTTGCGTTGGCGCAGGGGTTTGATGCCTCGAAGTTGACATCGGTCGGGATGATGGGCATGGCGTACATCGTGTTGTTTCCTTCGGTGGGTTCCTATATCCTGTGGAGTGTCGGAGTTCGGGCGATCGGCCCAAGCCAAGCCGGGGTGTTTTTGAATTTCATCCCGTTGTTCACGGCGTTGATCTCGCTGTTGCTCGGTCAGTCGATCACGTTCTCTCAGGTACTCGGGGGTGGATTGATTCTCCTCGGGGTGTACTTCACGAGCAGACGTCAGGAGAAAATCAGGGAGGAATTCAACCAATGACGGTTTCGTACCCCTTTGACGCAAACGCCCTCGTCGATGAAGTGACGGCGGGCATCTATGAGGAGTTTCCGGAGCTTTTGGAACGCTACGGCGAACGCGGCAAAGTGAAATGTCGCGAAGATGTGTTTTATCATCTGGAGCACTTGCAGATCGCATTCAATATGAAGCAAGACAAATTGTTCGTGGACTATGCGATCTGGTTGGACGGTCTCCTGCGTTCCCGCGGGATGACGACGGCTCATGTGGTGGACAGTTTCTCACGCATCGAGCGCGCGATGGCGGGCAAGTTGCCGGGCGACCTCCAAGCAGGTTTCGCGCATCTCTTGCAGCTCGCGGTCAAGACGCTTTTGGAAAAAGCTGAAAAAACGGGCGAGTAGACGGGACAGACGTCCACGACAAGGACAGAGCTTTTCCATAGAATGTAGTATCTTCTCTGGAAAGGCGGAATGAGACATGTACGGTGCATTTGGCGGTTACACCCAGTGGGCGGTCGTCTTTCTGATCATTTTCGTATTGTTTATCCTGTTGGTTCCGTGGTGCTAGTCTGACGCGTTTTTTTCTGACAAAAAACACCCGTTCTGCCTGTGTGGCGGAGCGGGTGTTTTTTTATTAGCGTGAGGGGCTATCAATAAATATCTTTTTGTGTTAAATTTACTGTACTAATTTTCACGGCACTGTTATTATAATTGTTGGAATCTATGAACTAATGGGCGGTGGCACGATGATAGTTGATCAAGAGATGACGATCGGACAACGGTTTAAGAAATACAGAAAGGCACAAGGTCTCTCGCAACAGCAGTTGTCAGAGGGGATTTGCTCCTATTCGACAGTCAGTCAGATTGAATGTGATCGTGCCCTGCCGTCGGTGGGTACCTTGGAGAAGTTAGCGGAGCGTTTGTGTGTTCCGCTACGTGAAATTCTGGGCGAGCAAGAGCGTACGCAGGACATTTCGTTCCAACTGGATGTCATCCGTGTGTCGGTGTCCAAGCGTGACTACGCGTATGCGCTTGAGTTGATTCAAGAGTTGGAGGGGCAGGAACTGCTGGAGCACCAGAGGCAGGTACTGTTCCTTAATCATATGGAATGCATGACGCGGACCGGTTACCCTCATGATGCGGCTCGTCGGGTGTTGGAGTTTGTTCAGGCACAGGAGAAGCAGCAGACGGTCAGCGATGAGACGCTGTGCGATGCGTATAACAAGTTGGGCAATGCCTACTATTTCCAACGCGATTATGAAAAAGCGTACTCCGCGTATGAGCACGGCTATCACGTCTCGTTGCGTCAAGAGGTCATGACGAGACCGGCGGCGGCCATCACGCTGAATTTGGGGATCGTCTGCAACGAATTGGGATTCAAGGAAGATGCGCAACTCTTCTTGGACAAGGCCCGAGACTATTACTCGGACAAAACGGATCTCATGAATTTGGCGCGTTCCCTGTTCTCTTTGGCGATTGCCACGAAAAGCAAAGAATATATTGTCCAAGCTCTGAGTTTGTACAATTCCTTGAACGACCTTCGAAATGCGTATGTCGCCCGTCAACATTATCTCTATTATTATGAAGCAAAAGACAACTACAAGGGTGCCGTCAAGGAGCTCCAAGACCTCGCATTTAAGTTCGAAAATGATCTCGAAGACCCGGAAATGTCCGTGTATTTGTACGGTCGAGCCTTTATGGTCTGCTTCAAGAGCGGTGACCAGGAATTAGCGGATGTAAATATGTCTCAAGCTGAAAAAATTTCTACTGAAGTGAAAGATGAGCAGTCGTCAGGTATTGCTTATCTCCATAGGTGTAAGGCTCTTAATGAAATGTCGAAGAAAAATTTTGAAAATGCCATTATACACTCGTTAAAATCTAGCGAATTATATGGTAAGATGAAGATGTACACGCAAAGTGCTGAATCGTTACAAGTTTCCGCAGACATCTATTCGCAAATGGGTAAATTCCAGGAAGCTTACGAGGTACTTACGCGAGTGAATAAACTTCTTAGAAGAGACGGAAGGGAGTCATACGAATGAAGAAATTGTTTGCGCTTGTCATGATCTCGATGTTGGTGACGGGCTTTGCTTCGAGTTCGATTGCAGAAGATAGAGGCCCTGATGTTACCCCCGGCTTTGTCAAGATGGCACAAGATATGGGTCCGGACGTAACCCCCTCGATCGTGATTTCGATTAAATTGACCTAATCCCATTGTTTTCAGAAACCGTCCGATCGTTTGGGCGGTTTTTTACTTTTTGAAGTTTGGTAGTAAGGTTGGTAGGAACTACTAACAAAACTACAGATTTTTTACTGCGCAAAGTTTCGATACAATCTCTCGTATAAATACTAATCGAGAGAGGGGCAGCGTGTATGACTCTAGGCGTGGGAATTCGTGAAGTGCGGGTCGGCAAAGGTGTAACGCAGATGAAGTCGACGGAGGGGCGTGCAACAAACGTCCTTAGCGCAATTGCGGATCAGCTGGAGGTGACGCTGGACAATTTGACCGTGGAGACGGACCGTCGTGCGGAAGCTCTGAGCCTGTACCAAGAGGCGTTGGAGAGAAAACGGTCGATGGACTACGCGGGGGCATTGGATCGATTGGAAGAGTTGCTGAAGCAACCTTTTTTTGGCGTTGAGGCCGTAGATTTGATGTGTCATCTGGCGGAGTGTTACCTTCGTGTTGGAGATTTACCGGAGTCGTTTCATTGGTATCACTTTGCACTCGAAGAAGCGTGTGTAGAGCAAAACCAAAAAGCGATGATTGAGATCTATCGAGGACTTGGGAATCTCGAGTTCTCCCAAGCCCGTTATGAATATGCATTGCGGCACTACGACCGCGCACTGGCGATCTCGGAGAGACTGCCGAACCAGGACGGCGCGATGACGACGCACTTGTACGTTCTGCTTGGCACGTGTCAGAAGCGGATGCGACGTGTCAAAGAAGCGATGCAATGCTTCCGGCTCGCCGTCTCTTGCTGTGAAGGCACGGTGAACCGCCGCTCGGTCGTCTGGCTGTTGCTGATGATCTCGCCTTTCTTCCGCGAGATGTCGTTTGAGTGGGAAGCCAATGCTTATACGGAGCGTGCAGCGACGATTCTGCGCGAAGAGGGTGTTCTGGACCTCGCCGCCGAACTTCCGAACCACTATACCGTTTTGCTTGGGATCAAAGGCGACTTGTCCGAAGTCTGCACGGTGTTGCAAGACTCTCTGTCGCTGCTCGACGAGTCGGGTTATGACGTGGAGGCCGGCATCGGGTATGTAGAATTGGCGAAGATCGCCATGGAAGTCGATCCCAACCAAGCGGAGGCAGCCTGCCGGATGGCGTTGCAGCGTTTCCCGGAGGAGCCGGAGCATCGGACGTCTGTGTTTGCCTTGCTCGGGGAGATCTCGTGCCGACAAGAAGCATACGAAGAAGCGTCGCACCACTTCCAGAAAGCGGCCGACGGGTACAAGCAATTGAAGCAAGCGAAGCAATGGGCCGGCGTCATGCAAACGCTATCATGGATTTACCGTAAGTTGGAAGGGGCAAGAATCTCCTAACTACTGTCACAGGATGGCTACATCTGGCTATTTAATATCCACAACATTTCGCATAAAATAGGGGTAGGCCCATCGCGGACCGGTAAAAACGTGAGGAGCGATACCCGTATGTGGGAGAAACAACTGGAGTGGTTATCGGCGACGACACCGTGGGACTGGACGTGGCACATCATCGCCGCTGTGCTGTGTGTCTATTTCAGCGTACCGCAATTGTGCTGGCCGATGATTAAGCGAGTCATCAACTTGTACAAAAAGATTCGTGGCACAGAACCGAACTCGAAAAATGGGGACGTTGTTGACAACCGCCCCTGACGCTAGAAATACGTGAAAAAGCAGATGGGAGACTCTCCCATCTGCTTTTCTTTTTGGTATACTGGTTTTGGATAGGAGTGAGAAGAATTGAAGCAACCTGCAAATACTTTTTTACTTCGCAACGGGGCTTCTCGTTTTGGGTCGGCTGTGCATGATGTGCAGCGGTTGAGTTCGCGAGTGGAACAGGCAGCCGAGACGGATCAATGGAAAGGCCAAGCCGCGACAGACTTTCGATCGTTGGCGGGAAAAGTCCGTGAAGACTTGCGAACGGCGGGTTTGGCGTTTGACCACATCTCGCAGTCGCTGAACCAACTTGCGGGCCACTTGGACAACGTGAACCACCTGCGGCAACAGGCGCAGGGGATGGAAGGACAAATTCACGCTCTGCAGTCTCAACTTCACAATGGAGAGCCGGAGGAACGCTATTCGTTGCAGATGGAGTTGAATTATTTGCAAGGGCGTTATCATTCATTGCAGCAAGAGGCTGACAGTCTGGAAGCGCAAGCCAACCAGACGGCATCTGCCCAGTTTTACGACATCGAAGGGCTCGTCGGACGGATGAATGCGGTACGAGGCGGGCTGCAGATCAAGGCGGGGACTCAACAGAAATCAGAGGACGAGGACATCACCAGTGCGTCTGACTTTTTGGCACCGGGCGCAGTGACTGCGTTGATTTTGTCCGGCTCCATCCGTTTTGAGCAAGACCCGCAAGACCCCAGATCGTATTTCATTAAAACAGCCGGGTGGGTGAAGGGGGAGTCGAGGTTTTCGAAGTGGAATTCGATTGTCAGTTGGTCCAACCAAAACGTATTCGAGAAATTTAGCCAACCGAATATCACAGAGAAATCGCTTGGGAATCAGTTGAAGGACTTCGCTGGCATGGAAGGCAGTGCGGCCAAGATCGGTTTTAAAACGATGCCCTTGCATTTGGCAAAACGTGCAGTGGGCCCGCTTGGAATCGCGATGACCGTTTGGGACGAGAAGGATAAGTTGACGGAATCCTGGGACAAAAACACCCAACCCGGCGTCACCCAGCAGGAATTCTATCATAACTTTTCCGGAGACGTCGCCAGTTCGCTGAACACCGTCGTATTCAAGTCTGTCGGTACCATCGTAGGCACAGCGATCGGTGGCGCAATCGGCGGGGCATTCATAGGGCCGGCAGGTGCTGTGATAGGTGGGGCATTTGGTGGTATGGCGGGAGAATGGTTAGGAGCGTGGGTTGCCGAAAAAACAGATGGCGTGGCTCGGGACCTTGGACAAAAAATAGGTGACGGAATCGCCAATCAACTGGACAAAGCAAACACTACGTCGAAAACGAGTGTTGCCAAGTACGACAATACTTTGAAAGCTGGTATACCTGGAGTCTTTATGAAACCGATCATGTAAAAGGAGGGAGAACGTGCATTCTAAACAATTGATTCTTTACAGCAGTCGATTCGTAGCGTTCGTACGTTGGCTTGGGTGTCTACTTTTTGTGTCGGGGGCATTGTTCATGATCTTCAAGATCTACCCCGAAGAATGGAAGCTTCGATTTCTGATAACGGGTGCCGTTACATTAGTAT
This sequence comes from Tumebacillus amylolyticus, assembly GCF_016722965.1. Classification (NCBI taxonomy): domain Bacteria; kingdom Bacillati; phylum Bacillota; class Bacilli; order Caryophanales; family Alicyclobacillaceae; genus Tumebacillus; species Tumebacillus amylolyticus. The sequence goes on along the minus strand of NZ_JAEQNB010000005.1, from coordinate 232,787 downwards.
TTTTCGGGTTCTTTTTTCTCCTCTGCAGTTACTATATTCTCGTCTCCAAACCATTCTTTGTTTTTGATGAACAGGGAGTCCAATCTGCAGACGGCAAGCTTTCTGTAAAGTATGAAGACGTGGACTTTTTCTTTTTCAGTTGGGCGACGATGTGGTACATAATGGCAGCGTACACCAAAGAAGGTAAAGTCATTAAATTCAATACTCGAAACGTAATCCGTGCCAAAGTAGCCAAGCAATATTTGAGAGAAATCGGTTTCGTAGTAAAGGAGTAGGAACCTCATGAGCATTCAGCGTTTTTCCCTCTCGGTAGAAGAAATGATCCTCTCCCTTTCCGTCATGGGACGGCAAGAGACGGCAGCGGGCTTGCTGGGCATGACCATCGGACCGCTGTCCGATGAAGAGTTGGAAGTACGGATGTTGACGGCCGGACATTCGCTGGCAGCCCGTGAGTGGCTGCAGGTGCTTGAAAATGGACAAACCCACACCCTTGACCCCGACCTCCAAGAAGCCATCCGCCCCATCGCAGACGCCGAACATTCGATCCGCCTCAGCAAATGGGAGAATGGCCAAGAACTCACCCTCGGCTTGCACGTCGCGCAGGGAACGCTTACGACGCATGAGATTCGGCAGGGCGTCATCCACCGGGTACAACGGCTGGAGAATCTGGACGACGTGGTGGAAACGGTCGAATCGTTTCTGTCGATTCAGTACGAGGCGGCAGAATCTCAAGAGCCTCTGCTGTGGAATCGGTTTGCCGACAGCGTCGCAGAGCGGGAGAACGGCCTCGATTTGCACCCGACCCTACTAGACTCCGGTCTCCCGGAAGAAATCTCCGACATGATCGCTCGCGACCTGCAACAAACAGAGGGATTTTGGTCGATCTTGCGCATCGAGTACACGGAAGACAATCGGGACCCGTACTCGACGGGCGGAATCCTGCTGCTGCCCGGCTCTGCGCATACGTGGATGATCAGCGAAGTGGAGGGCAGCCACGGCGAACAGGCGAAACTGAGACCGTGTTCGCGTGACGAATTGAAACGGGAATTGCAAAACTTGCTCTAAAAAAAGAACCCTGTACGCACAAGTTGCGCACAGGGTTCCTTTTTCCTACCAGTAGTACGGACGTGTCGCCAAAGCGCCGGCGGCAAAGCCTACGGTCAAACCGGCCAGTGCAGCAAAGGGGACGAACAGGGCTCCGAAGAAGATCGGAGTCGCGTCGGTGTCAAGTTGACCACTGTCGGCCGTGTGGAGATGGAGGGAGGGATTGGCAGCAGAGATCATCCCGGCATGGCCGTACGGTGTAACGTACACGCCCTCCGGAGTGACATGTCGAAGAGTCCCATGGAGGCGTCGGCCATCGTGGTGATGCAACGTGACTTGCTTGTTCACCATCTTGCAACAACGTTTGTACATCGGGTGATGCGCCATCTGAGTTCCTCCTTTCTGCACGGATACCAAATTGTATGTGGACATGTGTCAGGGTGTCACGGCAGAAGCGGAGAGGAGGCTCAAGGTTGCAGGATAAGCGTGGAATAGGGCGGCAACGCGATCTTGCCGCTTTTTACTTGGGCATCGGAAGTTGTGGTGAAGTACGTGGTTTTGTACGACTTCAAGTCTGGGTCGAGCGTCACGTTTTGCGCTTTGCCCGAGAGATTGTGGACGACGAGCAGCGATTTGTCGCCGAGAGTGCGCTTGAACGCGAGCAGGCCGTCTGCGTGGAGCGACGGAACTTCTGCGAGATCGCCTTGGATTAGGACGTCACTGCTGCGGCGGGCATGGATCAGCGCTTTGTAGTGGGCGTAGAGCGATGTCTGGCTGCTTTGCTCGGCCTCCAGAGATTTTTGCTCGTTGTCGCTGTTGTACTTGGAAACTTCCCAATGCGTTTGCTCGGGGGCGTTGCTGTCTTTTTTCCAAAGGAAGGGTTCGCGAATCGCTTCGTCCGGTTTCTTGCCTTCCATGCCGATCTCTTCGCCGTAGTAGACGAACGGATCGCCCGGCAACGTCATCAACAGCGAAGCCGCCATCTTGGCGTGGTCCATGTTGCCGTCCAACTGGCTCATGACGCGGTCCATGTCGTGGTTGGTGAGGAACGTGGAGTCGATGTACGTCTTGCCCGCTTCTTCCTCATAGAGCTGGCGAGTCGAGACCAACTGCGAGACCAGATCTTGGTCGCTTTCGTTCTGGGCGGCGGAGACCAAGACTTTGGAGAGGTCGAAGTTGAACGTGGAGTTCAAGCCTTTGAGATAGGGCGCGACGACATACGGGGAATCCCACACTTCGCCGACGAGAAACACATCGGGTTTGACTTCCTCCATGCTTTTGCGGAACTCTTGCCACCACTGAACATTGCGGGTCGGCTCCGGATCGGCGTAGATGTGCTTGGCGGCGTCGAGACGGAACCCGTCGATGCCGATGTCCTTCAGCCAATATTGTCCGGCTTGGGTGATTTCTTGACGGACTTTCGGGTTGTCGAAATTCAGATCGGGCATGCCTTCGTAGAAATACGCGTAATACTCGTTGCCCGGACTTCCGTGCCAGAGCTCTTGCCCGGTGTCGCCGCGCTGTTTCGTGTTCGTGGTGGAATTCGCCCAGATGTAATAATCGCGATAGGGGCTCGTCGGCGAGGATTCGGCTTGTTGGAACCAAGGATGTTGGTTCGAGGTGTGGTTGACCACGAAGTCGAGCAGGATGGACATGTGACGTTTGTGTGCTTCGGCGACCAATTGCTTGAGGTCGTCTGCCGTGCCGTAGTCGGGATTGACGCCCTTGTAATCGGTCACGTCATAGCCGTGGTAGCTCGGGGACGAGTTGATCGGCATCAACCACAGCCCTTCGATCCCGAGGTCTTGCAAGTAGTCGAGTTTGGCGGTCAGGCCTTTGAGATCCCCGACGCCGTCGCCGTTCGAATCGGCAAACGAGCGCACAAACACTTCGTAGTAGACACCGTGAGGCGGTTGGTGGAGAAGCTGCGAGTCTTTTTTCGTCGTCGATGGGCCCGTACACCCGGTGAGCAGGACGCCGCATGTGAGGGCGGCGGAGGTTAGCCAGAGCGTTTTCTGTTTCATATGTGGAGGAAACTCCTTTTTTTCTCATATTATCTCACAACTCGTTCACAATTTGGGAATTGCGAGATCGGGAAACTTCGACTACTCTAGATGAAGTACATCAAGGAAAGTATTAGGTGATGACGAAGTGTTTAAAAAAATGAGCGTACCAGAATGGATCGCATTGCTCTTCATCGGCGTGGTGTTGATCGGGCAGTTGCTGCTCACTCCCGTTGTCGGTCTTGCGAACAATGGAGATTTTGAGCGGATCATGGTCTGGGCGGGGTTGAAAGTTCCGAACGGCGTCACGGGTGACGCGCAGTATTTCGGGTTTTTCAACCGAGTCTATGAGATCGGCGATATCCACCTCAGTGGATATGTGTCGTCCACCATCTTGTTTCTGAAAGTCGCGGTGTGGATCAACAAAGCGTTCCACAGCGCGCACGAGTTTGACATCCGTTTCCTTGGCGCGTTGCACATCTTGACGCTTTTGGCGGGCGCGTTTCTGGTCATCTCGGGCGTTCGTCGCCGCAATGCGGGGCTTGCGTGGCTGACCGCCGTGCTGGTTGCGTGGGTCTCCACCGACAAGGGGTTCTCCCTCTACTTCAACTCGATGTTCTCCGAAGCGACGACTTTTCTCCTGTTGCTCGCTCTGATCGGGTTCGCGTTGCATCTGACAGTCGAATCTCAACAACCGCAGAAGTGGGCGCTCGTCGGAGCGGCGGTCGCAAGCGTCCTGTTCGTGACGGCGAAGGTGCAGAACGCGCTGCTAGGATTCCTGATCGTGCTCTGGCTTTTGCGGCTCCTGAAACTGCATGGAGAACGCGCGTGGAAAAAAGCCGTGCTGATCTCGACCGCAGTTGTGCTTGTGTTCACAGCCGGTTTGTCGTTCTACAATTCGTTTGAGAAGATCAACATCTACCAGACGGTCTTCTACGGCGTGTTAAAAGACTCGCCCGACCCGGCGGCCGATTTGCGAGAGTTGGGCTTGTCGGAAGAGTATGTGGTGCTGGCGAACACCGACTATTTTGTCCCGCACAAAATCGACGTGACGTCTCCGGAATTTAAAGCAGGCTATTACGACAAGATCTCGCGTGGCAAAGTGTTGAAGTTTTACGCGAAGCATCCGGGCCGTTTTTTTGACAAACTGAAAGTGTGTGCCGCAAGTTCTTTCAACTTGCATTATTACCTGGGCAATTACGAAAATGACGGCATCCACAAAAAATTGGAGCAGAGCAAATCGTGGACGTCGTTTTCTTATTTTGCGTACAACATCTTGCCGAAGTCAATTTGGTTCCTCTTGCTGTTTTCGATGGCGTTTGCCGTCGGGACGGTCTGGGAGTGGCGTCGGGCGGTGACTGTAAGCGGGAAGTTGCTTGCGGAGTTTTTCCTCGCCATTGAATTGATGGCGATGGCGCAATTCGTGTTGCCGATCTTGGGTGACGGAGAAGCGGACTTGGCGAAGCATCTGTTCCTGTTCGATTTACTAGGAAGTGTCATGCTGGTGACGTCTGTCATCTGGCTTGCGAGGAGGATTCTCGATGGAAGAAAATAATCATCTGCCCGCGTTGCCCGTTCTGAGCATCGTGGTGCCCTGTTACAACGAAGAAGAAGTGTTGCCGGAGACGACGAAGCGCCTGATTGAGGTGCTGGAAGATATGATCACAGACGAGTTGATCGACGATTCCAGCGTTATTCTGTACGTCGACGACGGCTCCCGGGATCGGACGTGGGAGTTGATTGAGAAATTCAATCGGGAGTCTCGCTACATCACAGGCTTGAAATTGGCGCGCAACGCAGGGCATCAGAATGCACTGCTCTCCGGTTTGATGAAAGCCAAGAAAAACTGCGACATCGCCGTGTCGATCGACGCAGACTTGCAAGACGATCTGGCGGCGATTCGAGCGATGGTGGAGAAGTACCACGAAGGCTTCGAAGTCGTCTACGGCGTGCGCGAGAGCCGCACGACCGATACGTTTTTCAAACGATTCACGGCGGAAGGCTTCTACAAGGTGATGCGCGGACTGGGCGCGAACATCGTGTTCAACCATGCCGACTTCCGCCTGATGAGCAAGCGGGCGTTGCAGAATCTGGGACGCTTTGAAGAGTCGAACTTGTTCTTGCGCGGGATCGTGCCGATGGTCGGGTTCCGCTCGACGAACGTGTACTACGCCAGAGCGGAGCGGTTCGCGGGCGAATCCAAGTACCCGTTGAAAAAAATGCTCGCCTTCGCGTTCGACGGAATCACTTCGCTGAGCGTGACGCCGATTCGCTTCGTGACGGTGATCGGGTTCGTGATGTTCTTGCTCTCCATCATCGCCGGAGTCTGGGCTTTGATCGCGAAGATCGCCGGTGTGACGGTCAGCGGCTGGGCGTCGATCATGGTGTCGCTCTGGTTGATTGGCGGCGTGCAGATCATGTGCTTGGGCTTGATTGGCGAGTACATCGGCAAAATCTACAAAGAAACGAAGCGCCGTCCGAAGTACATCCTCGACATCGAACTCGACCCCAACGGAGATGCCAAATATCTGGCGGGTGAGACCCACGACCGTGAAGAAGTCGGCGCTCGCTGACAGGGGGCTTGTGCGATGAACGCTCTCCTCTTGAAAGTCTGGAACCACAGCCTCGTGCGGTTCATGCTGATCGGTGTGATCAATACGATTGTGGGCTTGTCCACGACGTATCTCTTGTTGAATTTGTTCGGAATTTCCTATTGGATCTCCACGTTTGCCGGGAACTGCACCGGGGGCGTGACGAGCTACTTTTTGAACCGAAGCTTTACGTTTCGCAATACGCAGAGCGTCGGCTCGAGCTGGTGGAAGTTCATCTTGGTGTTGCTTGCGAGCTATGCAATTTCGTACTCGATCGGTCTGCAGATAACGCGGTGGGTTTTGGCGCTGTTCACCGACGACACGTCGTGGATTGAGAATGTCGCCGTGTTGGTCGGGTCGGTGCTGTATACGCTGACCAGTTATGCGGGGCACAAGTTGTTCACATTTCGGGATCAAAAAAGACACCTGGGCGAGTGAGCCGAGGTGTCTTTTTTTGTCGAGGAGTTTACAAGCTGAACAGTCCGGACGCCATCATGCCGCAACCGATGATGTTGAGAAGAAACGTAACACCGGCCAGCATCCACATGCCGGTGAGAATGCCTTTGCCGTACTTGGGGATGAACAGGCTGAGCAGGGAGAGCGGCGCGATGTAGGCCACTTGGATCACGCCGATCAGCATGATGGCGATGCCGCCCCCTTGCTCAGAGTTCACACCTGCGTAGATCAAGGCGATGATGTTACAAAGCAGGGCAACGCCGAGGCCATACCAGAGTCCTGTCTTGAAGTGAGTCGGATCTGCCGCCACTTACAGCACCTCCAGTTCGTGTTCGTACAGCGGGGTGTACTTTTTACGGAGTTCCTCCAGTTGTGCTTCTTTGTCGCCGCGGTAGAAGATGTTGTACGTGTCGAACGGGATGATCCGACCGTCCGGGTGGACGATGTGGACACAGGACTTTTTCACCGAGCGTACGTCGAAGTTGTGCGGGTCGAGGAATTGCATGATCAGCACGCGGAACACGTTGTCATAGCTCAGGGCGTTCGGAACCGAAACCATCGGGAGACAGCAGAGCAAGTTTTTCAGAGACAGGGTTTGCGACTCCGGCGAATGGTTGGTGGAGAACAGTTCGAACACGCGGGATTTCAGCGTCTCGTCCTGCTCGAACACGATGGTGTTGCGTCCGCCCTGCAGCAGAACTTGCGGATCGATCAGGCCGGTCAACGGCAACACTTCGCCGCCGATCTTGAGCGCATAGCCCATCGCGAGACAGTCCGGGTGGCAAGGAACCGGGATCATGTCTTGCGGGGTGAACACCTCCGATTGGTCGATGATCATCTGACGGACTTCGGAGAGCGTCAGACGGTCGGTCGCCGGGTCGAATTCTTCCAAACGTCCGGCCGCTTGAATCGGTTGGAACGTGACGCCGCGCACGCAGCGTTGTTGCAGACCGTATTGGATGATGTCGCCGACTTCGTGGTCGTTGAGGCCTTTTTTCAGCGTGACAACGAGGGTGGTGGAGATGTTGAATTCGTTGAGGTGTTCAATCGCTTTGCGACGAATCTCGCGCAGGTCGGCACCGCGAAGTTCGCGCAGGGCGTCCACTTCAAACGAGTCGAATTGCAGATAGAGCTCAAATCCCGGCATATAGGTGGCGAGTCGTTCGACGAATTCGCGGTCTTGCGCGATGCGAACGCCGTTGGTGTTCACCATGAGATGCTTGATCGGTTTGGACTTGGCGAGGTCGAGAATTTCAAAAAATTGCGGGTGAATCGTCGGTTCACCGCCGGAAATCTGCACGATGTCCGGCTCGCCTTCGTTGCGCACGACGGCGTCGAGCATCGCTTCGACTTCCTCGAGGGAGCGAATTTTCTCTTGTTGCGGGGACGACTCGGCGTAGCAGATCGGGCAGGCGAGGTTGCATTTCTCAATGATCTCGACGAGCGTCAGGCAACTGTGTTGTTCATGATCCGGGCAGAGGCCGCAATCGTAGGGACAGCCGTACTTTATCGGGGTGTTCCACACTTGCGGCATCTCCGACGGTTTGAGGTATTCACGGCAGAGTTTGTAATAGTCGGCGTCGGTGGAGATCAGGACTTTCTCCGGACCGTGGGTGAAGCAGTGCTTGTGGAGGTAGACGTGGTTGTCTTGGATGATCACTTTCGCTTCGACTTTGGACAGGCACGTCGAGCAGATCGAGTTGGTGAGTTCGTAGAAAATGTAGGGCCGATTTTTAGGCATGAAGGGGCTCCTTTTTGAACGAGAGTGAGTTTCGAGGCCATTGGCGCAGGAGTCTGTAGTAATGGATCAGTCCGAGCATCGCGGCGAGTTGAATGTTGGAGAAAATCCAATAGACGTGCGGAACCGGTTTTATGAATTCAACGCCGAGGCGGAACAGCAAGTAGCTGAACATGAAGAGTTGGAACAGGCCGCCGTTGGGCAGGTTTGCGCGTTTTTTCAAGAACAGAAGCAGAGCGGCCAACGCCCAGAGGAACGCGATCTCATAGAGCTGCGTCGGGTGGCGGGGGATGCCGTCGCCAAAGTCAAAGCCAGTGATCCACGTCGTGGGAATTCCGCAAGTCTCATCGGCAAGCCCGGTGAGGAAGCAACCGATGCGCCCGATGGAGAGGCCGACGATCAGCGGCAGGGTGTAGTCGTCACCTGTGCGCGATGTCCAGCCCAGCAGTTTCTTGGCGATCTCCACGCAGATCAACCCCCCGAGCAGTCCGCCGACGATGGTCTTGCCCTGCATGAGAAAGACGGGGTCTGTGCGATGCTCCCACGTTAAGAGCGGTTCTTGAAACCAATACAAAACTTTCGATCCAAAAGCGGCGCCCAAGATCATGCCAAGCAGCAAGAGCGTGGAGACTTGAAACGGAAGTCGCTCCTTGTTCCGCGTCCAAAGGTACACGCGAAATCCGATGAAGTACGACAATGACTCAAACAAAATATGTGGATGGATGCTCCACGAGCCGATGTGAATGTAAACAGGAAAGGTCATGATTCACCACCTCGGAAGTTTCTGGATGTTCAGACTAAGTATAGCAAAAAATCCAACATCTCGTCGTCTGAGGTTTTCTCGTGAGTTACAAATGGAGATTTCGTGTTACAATAAAGGAAATTGTTGTAAGAGAGCAGTGTTGGGGAAGGGGATGCAGTACGAAATGAAGCTCATGGGGGAGCAAGTATACCTACGAACCTTTACAGAGAACGACGCAGACACGTTATTGGGGTATTTGGAGAGAAACCACGAGTTTTTCGCTCAGTTTGAACCGTCGCGTCCGGATCGCACGTATAGTTTGGAATTGGTCCATCAACAACTGGAAAACGGGCAGCGCGCTTGGGATCGTGATGAAGCGTACTCCTTGGGCGTGTTCCTGCGGGACTCGGACAAGCTGGTAGGTCGTATCGCGCTGAACTTCGTCGCTCGCGGGCCGCTTCAAAGCGCCATGATCGGCTACACGATGGATCGATCACAAAACGGCAAAGGACTGGGGTCGGAAGCCGTTCGTCTCTGCACCGCGTTTGGGTTTGAACACCTGAAGCTCCATCGCATTGAAGCGGGGATCATGCCGAGCAATTTCGGCTCGAAGCGCGTGGTGGAGAAGGCCGGCTATACGTTTGAAGGCATTCATCGAAAAAGTCTGCTGGTCCAAGGCGCTTGGGTCGATCTTGAGTTTTGGGCGATTCTCGAAGAGGAATGGTCGGCACGTTAAGCAAATGACGCCGTTGGGGATTCCCCAGCGGCGTTTTTCTTATATAATGAAAAGTAAAAAGGGTGAGCGGTATGAAAGAGATATTTAAGGGGCGCTATACGGTTCAATCTGATGAACCGTTTGTGTTGTTTCTCATCGGGTTGCGAGTGAACAAACTCTGGGCCGTACATAAATGGCTTCCGGTCGCACGGGCGATGTTCCCGATGATGACGGAGTTGTACACCAACGAAGAGATCGGATTTCTCGACAGTGAAGTCATCATGTACTGGCGGGGTCTGGGTGTGGTGCAATACTGGAAGTCGTTCGAGCATCTGGAACGCTATGCCCACATGGAGAAGCATCTAAAGGCTTGGCAAGACTTCCACCGCAAAGTGGGGCTGAACTCCGACGTCGTCGGGATCTGGCACGAAACCTACTTGATTGAACCGGGCAAGTTCGAAGCCCTCTACGGCAACATGCCGCACTTCGGCCTCGGCAAAGCGTTGAAAGACCAGCACATGCCGACCTCAGGATCCCGTCACGAAACGGCCTACTCCCGCGTACATGGACAGGGCAAGGAGCCCAAGGAGCAATAAAAAACCACCAAGGGCCTCGACCCTTGGTGGTTTCATTTCTACCACTCGCGCGTGATGTGAGCCGCGTATGCGGTGGCGCCTGCTTCGACTTGTTCGTCGGACAGTTGGAACGACGAGGAGACGGAGTAGATCGGCAGGTAACGCGCCCCGATCAGGTTGGCGGTTTGTTGGAACGGACGCAGGAGCTCGGAGAGCGTGAAGTTGTTGTAGCCGCCTGCTTGGTACGCTTCGTTCGGACCGCCGGTGGAGATGGCGACGAGCAATTCCTTGCCATGCAGTTTGGTGCCGTCGGAACCGTATGCGAAGCCGTAGGCCAGAACTTCGTCTTGCCACTTTTTCAAGAGGGACGGAGAGCTGTACCAGTACAACGGGAATTGCAAGACGATGCGGTCATGGTCGAGCAGCAATTGTTGCTCGCGAGCGACGTCGATTTTCTCATCCGGGTAGACTTCATAGAGGTTGTGGATGGTGACGTTTTCGATCGATTGCAGTTCTTTGGCGAAACGTTGGTTGATGCGGGAGCCCTCCAAGTTCGGATGAGCGACGAGTACGAGAATTTTCAAGTGAGTCACGACCTTTCACGAGTTGTCCTTCTACAGAGGAGTATAAGGGGGAAACGTCGTTTCAGGAAGTATCCACTAATTAGTTTGTAAGTACCCAAAAGGAAACTATCAGGCTCCTACTGCTGCCGCGACTTGAAAACGAGAAAGCGCACGAAGTGACCGATCATGTACGTAACCGTCGCAAGCGAGAGAATGAACCCGATGAACGCAATCAAGAGGAACAGCACTTTGGAGAAAAATTGCGCGATAAACAGTGTGATGCCGCACGCGATGACGATCGCCAGCAATTTAATCAATTGACGGCCGGACCAGTAGAGTTCTTCGGCGGCACGGGTTGAGAAAGTCGGTTTTTCTTTTGCCATGAATTGAGCACTCCTCATTCCTAGTTCTCCGCCTATTCTACCATAGGGACGAACACGATGATGCGAAGGAGATGACAAATTCGTGAATGCGGCGCTCAGGTATAGGAGTGTAGCGAGAGACAGAGTATGATGATAAGTAGAAGTGGCTTGGCATCTGAGGAGGACTGGTCTGTATATGAAACGCAACTTATGGCTGGTTCCGGCGTTGGCGCTCACCTTGACCGGGTGTAGTGCCTCCCAGAAAACGGAACCGATTCCCGCCAAACCGGCTGTTCCGGTGATTGTCTTCAACACCAACCCCGCTCCGCTTCACGTCAATCAGGAGGGGAATTTGATTGCTACGGTGACGGTGAACAACGATCCGGTGAAGAAAGCGACTGTCGAATTCGAAATTTGGGGAGACAGCGACACCGCCCAACATGAAAAAATCCCGGCGACGGGCGACGACCAAGGGCATTATTCGCTCAAAAAATCGTTCGCCAAAGCTGACACCTATCATGTCACGATCCATACGACAACGGCTGAACTTCACACGATGCCGACGATGGACTTTCAAGTGACACAGTAAGCAGGAGGACTCTACGCAATGGAACCAGCAAGACGCAGACGCATCACGGTATTTGGCACGCTACTTCTCGTCATCCTCGCGTTGGCGGGCGGATCGTGGTGGTATTGGCATTCGGAGAACCAAAAGCTCCCGACGGTGATGCCCGCCCCGAACTTCACGCTGCAGAACATCGACGGCGGGACGACGAACTTGTACGGAGAGCAAGGCAAAGTGCGGTTGGTCGAGTTCTTTTTTGCCAACTGTCCGGATATTTGCCCGCTTACGACCGCGAACATGGCGAAGATCCAAGATCAATTGAAGCAAAAAGACGTGTTCGGCCAAGACGTGGAGTTTCTCTCGATCTCGTTCGACCCCGAGCGCGATACGAACGACGTATTGAAGCAGTACGCCGACCGCATGAAAATGGACCGCGCGGGGTGGAAAGTCTTGCGCGGGACGCAGGACGAGACGGCGCAAGTGGCCGATTCGTTCGGCGTGTACTTGGAGAAGCAGGCGGACGGTTCGTTCGTCCATTCCACGCGATCCTTGTACTTGATCGACCGCAACAACCAGATTCGCAAAGTGTATTCGATGGGCAACGACATGCCGTCCGACGAGGTTTATAACGACATTCTTAAATTGGTGCGCGAGTAGAGAGGGATGAGGGAGATGCGGAAGGGGAGAAGTTTTGCGGCGTTGTTGGCGATCGGGTGTGCGGTTGTCCTCAGCGGATGTTCGCTTGCAGACCTGTGCAAGCCGGACCCGCAGGTCAGCATGACGGACGTACACACAATTTACAAACAAAACTGCGCCGGTTGCCACGGCGAACAACTTCAAGGCGTCTCCGGCCCCGACTTGAAAACCGTTGGAGCGAAGTACGACAACGACCAATTGAAACAACTCATTCTCAAAGGCAGCCCAAACGGCATGCCCGCTTTCCAAGACAAGCTCAACGACGCCCAAGTGGTTCGGCTGGTCAACATGTTGGCGAATGAGAAGTGAGGAGTCTGACACATCCTATCTCGGGGGTGCAGACATGGACAAAATTTTTCTCAACGGCATGGCGTTTTACGGCTACCACGGCGTGTTCCCCGAAGAGACGAAATTGGGTCAGCGGTTCTATGCGGATGTGGTCATGGAAACGTCGCTTGAAGCAGCCGGGCGGACGGATGATTTGGAGATGACCACGAATTACGGGAGCGTCTATGCACAAATTGCCAAGATTATGACGGGCGAGCCTGTGAAGTTGATCGAAACCCTCGCCGAGCGCATCGCCTCGACGATCCTCACCCACTTCCCGCTCATCGACGCCGTGCAAGTCCGCATCACCAAGCCCAGCGCCCCGATCCCCGGTGAGTTGCAAGCCGCAGCCATCGAGATCTACCGCAAGCGCGATGGAAAGTAAAAAAAGGACGCCTCCCGATGAAGGGAAGCGTCCTTTTTTTGGCGAATTGGAAAAAATAGTCATTTTTTTGGGGTTGTATTTTGAAAAAACGAGTCTCACTCGCACTGGCAGGTCTCTTGGCAGGATCGGTTCTGCCGGGAGTGGCTTCTGCTTCGAGATTGTATCCGATACTCGGAATTCACGTCTACGTACTGGAAGAACCGTGACGAGTTGCAAGCGGTCTATAACAAAATGATCGCCATCCAGGTGCCGGACAACTCGTTTACGCAACCCTATTCCGAACGGACCAAAGCGTTCATGTCACATATGTTCGACATGTTGGACATTCGAGGCTCAATTTTCCATGAAGACGGTTCTCCCGACGTGGAAAAAGCCAAGGGGCTGATCACCCTGATGGATGAGTTTACGGCGGACGGAGAAGCGTACAGCCAAGAGTTTACTTCAACGGCCAACTAAGAGGAGTTATGAGAGATCAGGAGTGAAGGAGTGGGCCGTCATCTTGAATACGATCTGGCTTGCCAGCTTGGCATCCGAGTTGTGCTCCTGTAGTAAGAAAAGAGGCTCTGGTGTACCCTAAGGGACATCAGAGCCTTTTTTTTCTAGGTTGGAGGTGGAGAAGTTGAAAGGGTTGTGGAAGTTGATTCAAAATGGCGTGCTGATCGTCGCCCCTGTGGTCATGACGATTTATGCCGCTTACTATATCGCGGCCATCGTAAACAGCATCGGCAAGAACTTGATCTCCCGCACGCCGTTCGCCAACTGGCGAGGGGCGGGTTTTGCAGCCATGTTCTTGCTCGTCGTGCTGGTCGGCTGTCTCTGGCAATGGCCGCCCATCCGACGCGGGATCGGCGTTCTCGAACGCAAGATGATGCGCGCGCCTGCGATTTCTTCGTTTTACCGCATCGTCAAGGAAATCACCCGCTCCGTCATCGGCAAAAAACAACCGTTCACCCAAGTTGTGCTCGTCCAAGAAGCAGGCGGCGGCAAGCGTATCGGGCTGTTAACCGCTGATAATCTGGAAGCTGTCCAACTCCCAAAACAACTGGTCGCCGTCTACATTCCGTTTGCCACACAGTTGGGCGGTGATCTCTTGCTGTTGCCTCCGGAATCCTTGGAGCCTGTGGACATGACCGTCGAAGCTGCGCTGCGCCTCTGCATCACCGGCGGAGTCTCCGTGAAGTACTAAAAAGGCACCTGACCGTCGACGGACGGCAGGTGCCTTTTTCTCATTGGGATTGCAAAAGGTCGATCAGGGGTTGGTTTTTGAACTGACGGGCGAGGTCGAGGGCGGTGCCTTCCTTGGACTTCAAACTCGGGTCGGCCCCGTGGTCGAGCAAGAGCTTTGTCATGTCGAGGTCCTGTTTGGAGACCGCCATGATCAAGGCGCTGTACCCGTCGTTGTCTTGTGCGTTGATGTTGGCTCCGTTTGCCAGCAGAAGCTCGACGACATGCAAGCGCATCAGCAGGGCGGAACCGATCAGCGGCGTGTCGCCGTTGTCCAACTTGGTATAGTTCGGGTCGGCTCCAAGTTCAAGTTCCTTGGTCACGAGATCAACGTTGCCGCGAATCGCGGAGAGGAACAGTTGGTAGTTGAGCGAATACACTTCGATGCTGTGATCTTGCTCATCCCAAATCACGGCGGCGCGCAGAGACTCGCTGACGAGACGCAAGGGAACCATCGTGTAATTCCCGAACATCGTCGGCGCTTGATCGAGTTCGATCGGCGTGTCGTTGACGAACGCGATCGGATTGCCGACTTGCAGTTTGAGTTTGATCTGACCCTTCCGGGTATCGCTCTGTGCCGTGATGGTTTGCGTCGCATCGTCCCACTCGACGGTGGAACCGAGTTTTTCAAATAGGGCGCGCATGGGAACCATCGTTCGGCCGTTTTGCAGCACCGGTGACGGGTCATACACTTGCTCTTGGTCGTCGACCTTCACAGAGATCGCAGGAGCCACGTCGTCAACAGCGTGTGCGGCTTGGGGAGCGACGGGGAACGGGGCGAGCAACAGGGTGGCAACAAGGGCGAAAGAACCAAGACGTTTCAATAAATTTACCTCCCGTGTCAATACCAGACTTTATACCTCAAGTATAATGAGATTTTTAATAAACGTCTAGACACGGAACTTGCCGAGCAATTGCTGCAATTCTTCTGCCATCTTGGCCAATTCATGGGAAGACGAGGTGATTTCTTCCATGGAGGCCAGTTGCTCCTCGGTCGCGGCGGAGACGTTCTGTGTTCCGACGGAGTTGGCTTCAGCCAGGGCGGCGATTTGGTCGATGGAGTGTACCATCTCGCTGGTGCTCGCCGAAATTTGTTGCGAGGAGGCGGAGACTTCTTGGACTTGCTGGGTCACTTCATGAATCGAAGCCTCGATTTGGACGAACGCATGACCCGCCGCGTTGACCACATCGAGACCGGAGACCACTTCCTGCTTGCCTACGAGCATGGAGGAAATCGCGTGTTGGGTCTCGTCTTGAATCGTGGCAATCAGGTCGGATATTTGTTGTGCGGAAGTTGTGGATTGCTCCGCCAATTTGCGAACTTCGTCCGCGACGACCGCAAATCCGCGACCGTGTTCGCCTGCACGTGCCGCTTCAATCGCGGCGTTGAGCGCCAGCAAATTCGTCTGGGCTGAGATGTCGGTGATCACTTGGAGAATCTGCCCGATTTCCTGCGAGCGTTCGCCAAGCGACGAGACCACATCGGCCATCGATGTGACGGTGTCATGGATGGCGTTCATCTGCGAGACCGCTTGCTTGACGGCAAGAGCTCCGTCGGTCGCACGCTCGGAAGCGAGGAACGAAGTGTGGGAAACGCCGTTGGCGTTGAGCGCAATCTGGTGGATGCCGGAGGTCATCTCGTGGACGAAGCGGGTGCCTTCTTCGGCACTTTGTGCTTGTTCGTCGGAGGAAGCGGCAATTTGTTGGACCGTCGCGGCAATCTGATCGGTTGCTTTGGACGTCTGTTCGGCGCTTGCTGTCAGTTGTTCGGAGGAAGCGGCGACCAAAAGCGACGTGTCGCGCACTTGAATGAGCGTCGAACGCAATTCACAGACCATCGAGTTGACCGCATGCACCAGTTGGCCAAGTTCGTCGCGGTTCTTGATCTTCAAGGGTTGAACGGTGAAGTTGCCGTCTGCAATCTGCTCCACCGTTTCGGTGAGCGCTTTTAGCGGAGTGGCGATGATCACAGTCAGACGCCACGTGAGCAGCAAGATGAGGACCAGCGCTACGAGCGTAATCGCGAGGATCAGCGTGCGTCCGGAGTTGAGCAACGAAACGGAGGTCGAGGTCGCGTTATTCGCCCCGGTTATGCCAAAGTCGTTGGTGGCATCCATGGCGTTGTCCGCAAGACTGTACGTTGCTTGCGCTTGTTTGAGCAGTTCACTGCCTTTGGCAAGATTGTGGGTGCGGGCAACGGCGAGGATCGACGGGATCTGGCCTTGGTATTGGTCCCAATATTTTGAGAAGGCTGTGTACTGGGCAAGTTCTTCGTCGCTGTGGGCCATTTTTTCATATTGGTCACGCAAGGTTTTGATCTGTTCGAGGTTTGCGTTCAGGTCTTTCTCGATCTTGTCCATTTCGGACGGGTTGCTTTCCAAGATATCGTGTACCAGCGCCGCATCTACTTTGGCGATGCCATTGTTGATTTCCGTCAACTGAATCACGCTTGGCAGCCATCTGGAGTCGATGTCTGCCGCTTGTGTTCCCATTTGCGTCATTCTCAGGACCGCGGTAGCACCAAGTGCGGCAAGCAAAGCGAAGACGACGAGGAAGCTGAGCAGTATCTTTGTACGGATTTTAAAGCTCATTAACAGGGACCCCCTTACCCAATATGTCGTTCACTTAATTCCAGATAGGTGATTTAATTCGACGAATTATGACGAATTCCTTTGTGAAACTTTTGTGCCAATGCTTCGTACTAGTGTATAGTACCTCGTAGAAAAGGGAGTTGTAGGAGAATGAGCAATTCTAGTTCCAGTTTAATCGGATTGGGTTTCTTCGTACTATTTTTCGGATTGATGATGTGGAGACGGACGGCTGCGATGCGACGTCCGATCAAAGGCAAGGGTTATGGCATGATCTGGCCGCTGGCGATCCTGCTGCTGCCGGGTGTGATGATTTTTGCGAATCCGGTACAGCCGTTCCAAGGGAGTTGGTGGGAGATTTTAGCGGCGGTTGGACTCGGGGGAATCTTGTCGATTCCGATGATCTTGACCACCCAGTACGAAAAACGGGATGACGGTCTGATCTACGCCAAGCAAAGCAAGGCATTTCTCTTCGCGATCTTCGGCGTCGTCCTGATTCGTCTGGCGCTGAAGGAGTATATCACGGGGCTTGATCCGATGACGCTCAACGGTCTGTTCTTCCTCACGGCGTTCGTCTACCTCTTGCTGTGGCGCATCACGTCCTTCATGAAATTCCGCCGCATCTGGCGGGAGAACCAAGGAAGTTAATCCTCGTGTTGCGAAAAAAAGACCGTACCCGCCTCGAGGCGGGTACGGTCTCTTTTTCATACGGTCAACGAAGCCACATGCGCACCGACTGCCAGCCGAAGAACAACGACTGGAGGAAGAACACCAGACCCCAGACGAACGTGGGGAGGATGGCGTAGTGGGAAAGATTGGTGGCGTCTCCTGCCGCATAGGGGTACATCAGCGAGAGTTCCAGCACTTGCAGAGCCGACCAGATCGAATCGACCAGCACGATCCCGCAGATGAACAGCATGCCGTACCGCACGAACCATGAGCTCTTGGCACGCAAGAGCGCAATCAGCAGGGCTCCAAACGTCAGAAGCCAGATGATGCCGTAGAGATTGCGCACCCACAGGAGCAAATCTCCCGCGATAAAGCCGAGCAGGATGTAGCAGACGAGGTGATGACGGCCCTGTTTCAAGGGCCAGAAAAACAGGTACGCCGCCACGGAGGAGAACACGTAGCCTGCGAGCGAGGTCAGAATCTGACCGAAGCGGGAGGCGCTGGCAATCCAAGTGACTCCCTCAGTATTCAGAAACAGGGACATCGACACGACTTTTCCGTTGGACAGCAAGGCCATCAGCGCATGTCCGCTTTCGTGAATCATCGTGTTCACGATGAGCAGGTAGGTGCCGAGGATCGGCAAGCGCATCAGGACGAAGGCGACGAGCAAGATTCCCGCGAGGCTCCAGACTCCATTTTTGCGAGAAGCGGGTTGTTTTTGCATGGGAGTTTCCATAGAAGACCTCGCTTTACTGTCTCTCCGGTTTATCCATAAGTTTACGGACTTGGTCTTTGGGGTTCCAGCAGTTGAATTTGTATGTCGGCTTCGTCTCGTACCCGAGTCGCTCGCAGTGTGTCACGATTCCGGATGGAGTTTTGCGAATGAGATAATGTTGACAGGTCGCACAGCAATGGAATCGACTCATGAATTAATTGGTGAAGTTCAGCGTCTTCAGCAGTTGGTAGAGCATATCGGCTGCCATGGCGCGGTCAGCCGGGACGGTCGGCGAGAACGAGTTTACGGTCATCGTCGAGAGGATGTTTTTGTTCACACACAGCGCAACGGCCGGAGACGCGTAGGAGGCCAATTCGTAGCGGCGTTCGATCTTGCTGAGCGCTGCGGTCTGCTGGGTGTCGCTGAGCGAGGAGACGTTCGGGTCGGCGAACTTGAGCGCACGGGCCACCATGACGGCCATATCTTGGGCTGTGATTTTGTCTTCCGGAGCGAAACGACTATCGCCGACACCGCTGATCAAATTGGAACGGTAGGCGGACTCGACGTAGCTGTTGTACCAACTGTCTTGGTTAACGTCGGTGAACGTGCGGGGCTCGCCCGTTTGGGTCTTGTCCGGCAGGCCGAGCGTTTTGACGAGCATCGTGGCAAACTGGGCACGGGTGACCGTTTCGTTTGGACGGAACGTGCCGTCTTCGAAACCGTTGATCACCATCTTGGACGCCAGTGCTTCAATGGAGTTTTTTGCATAGTGCGTGGCGAGGACGTCCGGGAAGTGCAGTTCTTTTTTCATCACACCAAACGTACCGGTACCTCGGAATTGGAAGGTGACGCTGGTTGATTTGTCGATGTTGCTCGTAAACGTCGCCGGGATCGGAGAGTAGGTGTTGGAATCTGTCACTCGAACGCCTGCGAGCGTACGCAAATCCACATACGGATCGGTGGTGAACGGAGCGGTCAATCCGATGTAGCCGGTCGAATCGGTCAGTTTTGCAACTTCTTGGTTCGACTTGTCCAAGAGACGCACGTTGAATGTAACCGGGGTCATATTCAGCCCGCCGGCATTCGAGAGGGTTGACTGGCCGATTTCGACTTGCGCTGTCAGCTCCGTCAAGCTCAGATTGGATTTCTTCGCCAAGTTTACGACTTCAGACAGCGGCAAGTTGACGTTGCCAAGGGGTGTCTGCAAGCGCAGGGTCGAGAGTGCAATGGCACGGGATGCGACTTTGTCGACCACGGTGCCCGGCAGGTTCAAATGAAGCAAGCCTTGGTTGGATTGGAGCTTCACCAACAAATTGTACGCAGTCGGCTTGCGGCTGAGGTCGTTTACGATATCTGAGCCGGTCATGTCGTACGTCGTCGTGGGGACATTGCCCATGGTCGAAACGGTCGAGAACAGTTTCTCCGGTTTGACGAAATAAACGTCGCCCGCCAGGTAGTAAATCTGTCTCGTCGAAGGTGCAGAGTCGGGTGAAGTGTTCGAGCCGTTGCCAAGGGCAGAAACTCGAATGTAGTACGTGCCGTCCGAGAGAATCACTTTGCTCAAATCAAAGGTTTGCGAATCTTTGGGTGCTTGTGCGAAACCGACGATTTGATCGTTGTCTGCGTTGTAGACGGTGATGCGGTAGCCGTTGTTGTTCGGGACGTGCGACCAAGACGCCACTCGGTCATCAGACAGCGAGGGTGTTGCCGGTGTGGACAGTTGAACCATAGAGAGCGTCAACGGTACGGACGAACCCGATTCGGTGGAGTTCATCATCTGGCTACCATCGCCAAGCGACATCACTTTCACGTAATATTGGGCGGTCCCCGGAATCAGCGAGGTCACATCAAACGCCGTGGTGTCTTTGGGCAAAACACGGGAGCCGACCAGCGTATTGCTCGGGTAGTGATAGACATTCAATTGGTAGCCGTTGTTCAAGACATTGCTCCACTGCACCACGCCGTTTGGCAACAATGTGGGCGGATTGGGCGGAGAAAGTGTGACTTGGGTCGAGATGCTCAACTGGTTCGACGGAGAAGACGCTGTCGAGTCTGACGTGGTCACTCCGTTGCCGCGCGTGACGATTTTTACATAATAAGTCGTGCGCAACGAGAGCAGAGAGGTCAGCGAATACGAGCTCGAGTTGAGGGTGGACGTCAGAGTTTTGAGCAAGGTATTGTTCGACGCATCGTACAAATAGATGGTATAGCCGTTGTTATTGTTCACCGGCATCCAAAGCACAGTGCCGTCCGGGTTCAGTTGGACGTTGGTCGGGGGAGTCAGCTGGGTGGCGGCGGCGTAGGCCGGTACGGGCACAGCCAGCGGGACGACGGTGCTGCCAAGCAGAACCGATGCAGTTACGAGAGCGAGAAAAGTAGGTCTGTTCATGGGTAGCAATTCCTCCAAATCCTTTTTGACCCACTTCGACAAGACTAGACAGAAATCCTCTGCGCGAGATGTTATAATGAGGGGACTGAGGTTTGATCTGGAAACAGGAGGTCGTTCACCCATGCAAGAAGCCATTCATTTGTCGTTCAACGGCATGACATTGCGCGGGATGGAACATGTCCCCCCACACGCACCGGGTGAGAAACTTCCCGCTGTGATCTTGTTCCACGGCTTCACCAGCAACAAATTGGAGCAACACCGTTTGTTCTGGAAGCTTTCCCGCGAACTCGAAGAAGCGGGAGTGGCGGCGTTTCGGTACGATTTTCTCGGCAGTGGAGAAAGCGACGGCCATTTCGAAGACATGACCGTCAGCGGCGAAATTGCTGAAGCGCATGCGATTCTGGACTCGGTTCGCCAAGACCTGCGCATCGACCCGACGCGGATCGTCCTGCTTGGCATGAGCATGGGCGGGCTCGTGGCTTCCGTCGTCGCAGGGGACCGTCCGCAAGACCTGCGCGACTTGGTTCTGCTCTGCCCGGCGGGCAACATGTACGACATCGTCAAGCCGGTCGTTGACATGCACCTCGCCAATCCGGAGCTCAAAGTTCTCGATTACGGCGGCAATTTGATCGGCCGCGCGTTTGGCGAAGACGTCCGCGTCATGAACGTCTATGATCGCGCCAAGAACTACACGGGCGAAGTTCTGCTCGTCCACGGCACACGAGATTCAACCGTCCCGTTCACCGTTTCCCAGCGGTACATCGAGACGTGCTACGGAGATCGTGCCGAACTTCATCCTATCGAAGGCGCGGACCACACCTACAACAAGCACGAGTGGGAGCGCGAAGTACTCGACACGGTCGTGGCTCGGGTGAAGAAAATCAAGCAAGCCTGAAGTTGAGGGCTTGCTTTTTTCTTACCTGATTGTTATACTAATTCTCGTTGCTTGTGCCCTTAGCTCAGCCGGATAGAGCGTTTGACTACGAATCAAAAGGCCGGGAGTTCGAATCTCTCAGGGCACGCCATATGAGTTTAGTATGAAGAGCTGTCTCTCTCCGGAGAGGCGGCTCTTTTTTGTAACAGATGACCGGGGATAGAAAAAGCGGCGGTGTGGAACGCTTTGCGCAAGAGGTGATCCCACTCATGCGACTGAAAAGCGGTTTCTTGGCGGGGCTCTTGACGCTGGCAACTCTCGCGTCGTTCCCTACATTGAGTGACACGTATCTCGTGGTCGACAAGTCGGAAAATTCCTTGACGTACTACACGCACAATGTCAAAGTGAAGACTTTCTCCGTTGCGACGGGTCGGACGAATGAAGATACGCCCAATGGCGTGTTTCCTGTGGTGATGTTGGTGAAAAATCCTTGGTATCTCAAAAAAAACATCCCGGGCGGTACTCCGGAGAATCCGCTTGGCGTTCGCTGGATCGGGTTGGAAGTTCCGGGAACGGACGGGTCGATCTACGGCATCCACGGCACCAACCAACCGGATTCCATCGGCAAGCACGCTTCAAGCGGTTGTGTGCGGATGAAAAATGAGGACGTCACATGGCTGTATGAGCATGTTCACGTCGGGACGGTCGTGGAGATTGTGGACTGAGTGCTCCGGATGTGGCGGAGCACTTTTTTTCTCGGGGGTAATTGTTCCAGATTTGTAACACGTTCAACATCAAAATTGTGTTATAATCGCTACAGTTTTTCTATGAAACTTGTGAATCAGCCTACGAGGAAAGAGATGATAGAATGGATAGCCGTAAGGACCGCCACAACCGGGTCAAGAAACCCCCGGTAGGCCCCACGGGACCCGGCGTGAAAAAGCTGCGGTTCTGGAAGACCAAGAAATTTAAGTGGATCATGATCTCCCTACTGGCCGTTCTGTTGGTCATCGTCGGCTTCTACGCATATGCGATCGGGCACTTCATGACGAAGATCCAAGAGCCCAAGGACAAAAACCAAACCCCTGTGCAAGCGGAGCAGTGGACGGGGACGGAGCCTGTCAACATCGTTCTGATGGGGGTGGACAACCGAAACAACGATCCCAATCCGCGCGCAGACTCGATTCTCGTGATCTCGGTTGACCCGCAGACCAAGAAAGCCAAGGTCATGTCGGTCATGCGCGATACGTGGTACAACATCCCGGGTCATGACTTTGAGAAGATCAACGCCGCCAACGCGATCGGCGGACCGGACTTGCAGTTGAAAACGCTGCGGGACTTCCTGCAGATTCCGTTGCACTATTACGTGAAAACCGACTTCCAAGGCTTCATGAAAATCGTCGACGCTCTCGGCGGCGTGGACATCGATGTCGAGAAAGACCTGAATTACAACGACGACGGCATTTACGACATTCATTTGAAAAAAGGGTACCAGCATCTCGACGGCAACCATGCGTTGCAGTATGTGCGTTTCCGCTACGACGAGTTGGGCGACTACAACCGCACGATGCGTCAGCGCAAGTTCCTGCAAGCGGTCGCAGATCAAATGATCTCGACTTCGGGGATTGTGAAGCTGCCGTCGGTGCTTTCTGCGGTTGAACCGTACATCGAGACCAACATGACCACGTCCGACATGTTGAAACTCGGTCAGTTGATGCTGAAAGTCGACAAATCGGACATCCAGCAGATGCAGGTACCGCCCCGCGAAACGTCCAAGGACGGATGGGCAGGCGGCGGGCAGGCTGTCATCTTGCCGGATGTGTACGAAACGCAGAAGAAAGTCTACGAATTCCTCGGCCTCGACGATTCGAAGTTGAAGCAAAACACAACGTCTCAACCGAAGGAATACTACGATCCGACTCCTGTTGTGCCGAACAACCCCAATGTCGAGCCGGATACGCCGGACCCGACGCCACCTCCGAATACGGGAACCAAGACCCCGGACACCGGAACGGGCAAAACGCCTGATACGGGAACCGGAGGCAAGACTCCGGGCACCGGTACGGGCGGTGGTACAACGCCGGGAACTGGGGGCTCGACGGGCGGCACAGGTGGAACGACACCGGGCACCGGAGGCACAACTCCTGGTACGGGCGGTGGTACAACGCCGGGAACAGGGGGATCAACCGGCGGTGGAACGACACCGGGAACGGGAGGCACGACACCGGGCGGCACAGGTGGAGGCACGACGCCGGGTACCGGGGGTACGACAGGCGGAGAAACGGGTGGGGGAACCACACCGGGAACGGGAGGCACGACGCCGGGCACTGGTGGAGGAACCACGCCTGGAACGGGTGGAACGACTCCCAGCACTGGAGGTACTACGCCGGGTACGGGCGGCGGCGGGACAACCCCTGCACCTGTCACCACGCCGTAAGCAAAAAAAGAGGAGGAGCCTGCCGCTCACTCCTCTTTTTTTATTGGCATATGGGGCAAGCGGGGCGACATAACCCTACGACATAAGGGGGAATTGTGACATGGATGATCTGCTCATGTTTTTGGGTGTTATGTCCGCACTGTCCGCATCCGCCGAAACGATGACCACACAGATGCGCCGCCGCTTCAAACTTTTCATGAACGAGCACCAAAAAGAGTTCGAGGAGTTGGAAGAAGAACTCAAAAAGCACAAGGTCGGCAAAATTCACTGCAACGTCCACTTGCTTTGCGGGGTGAACGGGGCGATGCTGGCGGCGTTTGCCAACGTGCATCCGCTCTCTCTGCTGAAGTTGGAACCCTTGTGGATGAGTTTGCAACCTTGGCTTGCCAATCTCATTGATTTTGGCGTGGCCGGGGTGTTGGTGGCGTATGGGGGACCGTGGTTTCATGAATTTTTGGGAATCTTACGTGAATACAAAAAAAGTTTGCGAGGGGCGACTTCCTAGTCCCTTCGCTTCTTTTATTTTCGGGAGACTAGGTGTATCATGGGTGGAAAGGTTTCAGAAGATAAGACAGCTAGGAGGAATCGCGATTGTCTAGTTGGCGGTTTCGCGCAGCCGTCTTGGCTGCGAGAACGATCAAACGCATACTGACACTCACCGGACGCAAAGGCACCACCTTGCCGGGCAAGGTAGCCCTCAACATCTGCCCCGACTTGCTCGCTTCTTATGGAGACATGCTCGGCGAGCGGATCGTATTTGTCACGGGGACGAACGGCAAAACCACGACGAGCAACTTGCTCGTCCACTTCCTGCGCCAAGACGGACGTGAAGTGATTTCCAATTCTCTCGGTGCCAACCTCATCGCAGGCATCGCGACGACGCTGATTGAGGGCGTCGTACCCCGTCGTGCACACAGCCAAGCGGCCGTGCTCGAAGTGGACGAAGCAACCATCGGCAAAGTCATCGTGCCGCTGCGACCGAAAGCGGTCGTGGTCACCAACTTTTTCCGCGACCAGATGGACCGCTACGGGGAACTCGACACCGTCGTGGAGATGGTCGGCAGCGCGTTGAAGAAGACGCCAGCCGATACGACCGTCCTGCTCAATGCGGACGACCCGCTGGTCACCTCGATTGCACCGGCGGACAAAAATGTCGTCTACTTCGGCATCGAGTCCAGCCAATTCGACGCACAGAGCCATTCGGAAGTGCGCGACGGCAAATTCTGCCGCAAGTGTGGCAACAGTTTGCACTACTCGCTCTACCATTATGGCCAACTGGGCTTTTACAAATGTCCGTCCTGCGACTTCGCTCGTCCTGAGCCGGGGATTGCAGCAGAGCGTGTGCGCTTGCACGAAGAGGGCATCGCCTTCCAAGTCGGCAAAGTGACCGGCTTCATCAACTCGCCGGCCGTGTACAACGTCTACAACGCACTTGCCGCCATCACCGCTTCGACCGTGTTCGGGGTGCAAGATCAAGTGTTGGTGCGCGAGATGAGCTATATGAAGACACAGCTGGGCCGCATGGAGCGCCTGATCTCGGGCAGCGGTCGCGAGTTGATGCTTACCCTCGTCAAAAACCCGACGGGCTTCAACGAAGTGCTCAAAGTCGTCGAGCATGAGCGTCGCCCCGTCGAATTGGTGATCATCCTCAACGACCGCTATGCGGACGGCACAGACGTGTCGTGGATCTGGGACACCAACATCGAGCGTTTGCAGGAGTTCGCCGATCTGCGCCGCATCTACTGTGCGGGTACGCGGGCCGAGGACTTCGCCATCCGGTTGAAGTATGCCGACCTCGGAGACATCACCGAACTGGTGGACGGCGACATCGCGTGTATAGACACGGCGGTGCGTCAATTGCCGCCGGGTCATATGCTCTACATCCTCTCGACGTACACCTCGTTGTACGCCGTGCGAGATCATCTCTTGGACCAAGGGGGGAGCGAAGTTGCAGCTCAAAATCGGGCATCTGTATCCTGATCTCCTCGACCTCTACAGCGATCGAGGCAACGTGATCATTTTGGAAAAACGCGCTCATTGGCGCGGGCTTCAAGTGACTGTAGACCAGATCAGCGTCGGCCACGAACCGCGTCTCGCCGATTATGACATCCTCGTCATGGGCGGTGGCATGGACCGTGAGCAAGGCATTGTGGCGGAAGACCTCCAACAACGCCGTGAGAACCTCCAAGAGGCTGTGGACGCCGGCACGGTGATCGTCGCGATTTGCGGCGGCTATCAACTGCTCGGCCACTATTTCGAGACTTCGACGGGCCAGCGGATTCCGGGTCTAGGCATTCTCGACATTGTAACGGTTGGCGCGAAAGTGCGCATGGTCGGCAATGTTGTAGGCGAAATGGACATCGCGGGCGTGAAGCACAACATCATCGGGTACGAGAACCATTCGGGCAAGACGATGCTCGGTCCGAACGCCACGCCGATGATGCGTGTGATCAAGGGCTACGGCAACAGTGGGGAAGACAAGTTCGAAGGCGTGCGTCAAGGCAATATTTTCGGCACGTATTTGCACGGGCCGTTGCTGGCGAAGAACCCGATTCTCGCCGACCACATGATCGAACTGGCTCTGCGTCGTCGCGATCTGTCGGTACACTTGGACATCCTCAACGATGACCTTGAGCACCGGACGAACGCAAAGCTCTACAAGCGGTTGGTGGAAGCGAAATAACCGCGAAAACGTGAAAAAACAGAAGCAAGAACCAGCGAGATACAGGCTGGTTCTTTTTTTGTGATATTTTCCGTGGAAAAGGGGTTGCAAACATGGGGAGGGGATGATATTATAAGTTCTGTCGTCAGCGGTACACAACAACAACGAGATGACAACAACGTGGCGGTGTAGCTCAGCTGGCTAGAGCATTCGGTTCATACCCGGAGGGTCGGGGGTTCGAATCCCTCCGCCGCTACCACAATTTTATATTTCGAATATGGAGAGGTACCAAAGTGGCCAAATGGGGCGGACTGTAAATCCGTTGCGTAAGCTTCGAAGGTTCGAATCCTTCTCTCTCCACCAATTGCCGCTTTAGCTCAGTCGGTAGAGCGATTCACTCGTAATGAATAGGTCATCGGTTCGATTCCGGTAAGCGGCACCAGTTTTACTTTTTGATATGTTGGAGTGGTGGCCGAGCTGGCCGAAGGCGCTCCCCTGCTAAGGGAGTATACTGGTAACAGTATCGAGGGTTCGAATCCCTCCCCCTCCGCCAAATGGAAAAGGCAAGTCTCAATCTGAGACTTGCCTTTTTTGCGTGCTCAAAAGCAGGAATTGGGCTTTCTTCCAAGAATTAGGTAGATATGAAAAAGAGAAACGAAAGGTCGTGGAGGCATGAAATCTTGGATGAAACATACGGTGACGGCGTTTGGGGCGATCTCGCTCTTGACAATTCCGGGGCTGGCGTCTGCCGCTCCGCACGTCACGTTGAACGGGACGGCGCAAGTCTACGACACCGACCCCTACCAAAAAAACGGACGGACGCTCGTCCCGATGCGTGCGATTTTTGAAGCGCTCGGGGCATCGATTCAATGGGATGAAGAGACCAAGCAGGTAACGGGGACGAAGGGAACCACGACCGTCGTCTTGCAGGTCGGCTCCACAAAAGCAACTGTGAACGGGCAAGAAGTGACGTTGAACCAAGCAGCGGAGCAAACAAACGACCGCGTGATGGTGCCGATCCGTTTCATCAGCGAAGCGTTGGGGGCGGACGTAAAGTGGGACGAAGCCACGGAAACGGTGCGCATCTATTCGAAAGACATGGCGGACAAAGTGATTCACCTCGGGCTCTCTGAGGAGATCAATTCCCTCGACCCGGCGGTTTCCTACAGCAACAACGACCAAACTGTGATCCAACAAGTCACCGAAGGCCTGATTCGCCTCGATCGAAGCGGGAATCTCCAACCGGGTGTGGCGAAGGCTTGGGATGTGTCCGCAGATGGTCTGCACTATACGTTCCACCTGCGCGGCAACGCCAAGTGGTCGGACGGTTCTGCGGTGACGGCGCATGACTTCGAATACGCGTGGAAGCGTGCGTTGAATTCGGAGACCCTCTCGCAATGGGCATTTCAGTTCTTTGGTATCGAAAACGCACAGAAGTACACGGAAAGAAAAGGAGCCGTCGAAGATGTGGGCATCCACGCCAAGGACGATTTGACTTTGGAAGTTACCCTTGCCGCTTCGCAATCCCATTTCATGCGATTGGTCACCCTGCCGATGTTCGCCCCGGTGAAGGAATCCAACCCGACTCTCAACAACGGCCCGTACAAACTGCAATCCTTGGACAACGCCCATGGCGCTTTGCTGGTCAAAAACGACGCGTATTGGAACCGCGACCAAGTCCGCTTGGAGCAAATCGACTTCCAAGTGGAAAAAGACATCGAAGCGGCAGGACGCGCCTACGAAAGCGGCTGGCTCGATTCCTACACCGCAGTTCCTTCCAAAGCCCCGCAACGCGACGTGCAAAGCGTGCCGCAAGCCGCGGCCTACTACCTGCAGTACAACGAGAACGTCGAAGCTCTCCAAAGCCCCAAAGTCCGCCGTGCCCTGACCTACGCCGTGGACAACCAAGCATTCGCCGACTCCCTGCTCGGCGCAGGGGCACAAGGCGCCGACGGATTCGTACCCACCGGGGTGAGCGATGGCTTCTCAGGTTCCTTCCGTCAGAAAGCGGGCGACCAGCTCCACCAAGCAGAGAACGCCAAGCAGGCGAATCTCCTGCTCCAAGAAGGGCTCAAAGAACTCGGGCTCTCCGGGCTGCCGAAATTCAAAATGCTGCTCAGCGACACGGACGCATCGAGAAAAAGCGGCGAGTTACTCAAACAAGCTTGGCATGACAACTTGGGTCTCGACGTCGAAGTCGACTACCAGCCGTACAAATTGGTCCTGCAAGCGCAATACGCCAAAAACTACGACATCGCCCTCGGGGCTTGGCAAGCCGATTACGACGACCCGACGACGTTCCTCGACCTGTGGGTGTCGAGCGGGGACTTCAACAACGTGAACTACAGAAACCAGAAGTACGACGAGTTGATGACGCAAATTCACAAGGAAGTGGATTTCACCAAACGCACGGAGTTGATGATACAAGCGGAGAAACTCCTCCTTGACGACATGGTGATCGGCCCGGTCTATTTCAAGAACCGTCTCGTCGTCTCCAAACCCTATGTCAAAGGTGTGCAATTCTCTCCGATCTACGCGCAATACGACCTCAAGGACGCCTACATCGAAGGCAAGAACTAACTCGCGAAAAAAAGACCCGCACTCCCCGGAGGGCGGGTCTTCTTTTTCCAAAAAAACGCTTCGCTACACGCTCACGAGGCTCTCGGCCGCGCTCTTGCCTGCCACATAGCCTGTGGAGAAAGCAACGGTGATGTTAAAACCGCCGGTGTACCCGTGCAGGTCGAGCACTTCGCCTGCGAAGTAGAGGCCGGGCATAAGCTTGGATTCCATCGTGGACGGTGTGACTTCCTTGAGATGAACACCGCCGCCGGTGATGAACGCTTCCTCCAACGAGAGCGTGCCTGTCGCACGGATCGGGAAGGACTTCAGCAACTCCGCGAGGGCTTGGACGTTTTTCTTGGGCAGGTTGGTGAACGTCACGTCCTCGCGCAACTCGGAGCGCTCCAAGAGCAAAGGTATCATCCGCTCCGGCACGTAGCCTTTGATCACGTTCTTGAACGCTTTCTTGGGCTCTGCTTCGGCAAGTTTCCAGATGTCCTGTTGCACTTCGTCCCGTGATTTGTCGGGGAACATATCGAGTTGCATCTGGACATCCGGGCCTCCGCTTTTTTTCAATTCCTTGACCACGAATTGGGAACAACGGAGCACGGCGGGGCCGGAGAGACCGATGTGGGTGAAGATCATATCGCCTTCGTGCTCGACGAGTTTCTTGCCCTTGGCATTCCAAACGGAGAGCACGATGTTGCGAAGCGACAGCCCTTGCAACGAGCGGTCGCGAATAAAAGGTTCCTTGGACGTAATCGGCACTTCGGTCGGGTAGAGTTCGGTGATCGTATGACCCGCCTCTTGCGCCCACGC
The DNA here is from genome assembly GCF_016722965.1 of Tumebacillus amylolyticus. Classification (NCBI taxonomy): domain Bacteria; kingdom Bacillati; phylum Bacillota; class Bacilli; order Caryophanales; family Alicyclobacillaceae; genus Tumebacillus; species Tumebacillus amylolyticus. Next base: position 203,089 of record NZ_JAEQNB010000005.1, on the reverse strand, counting down.
ATAGCCGTCTCCGGTGGAGCCGGTCTTGGGCACAGACTTGCCTCCGACCGCGATGATCACAGCCTGTGCGTCGATGACTTGACCTGATTTCAGTTTCACGCCGGCGACTTGCCCGTTTTCATAGCGGACATGAGCGACCGGGGTCTGGGTGCGCAATTCGATGTCGTGCTGTTCGATCTTGCGCAGGAGGGCGTCGAGCACAGACTTGGCTTTGTCGGTGACAGGGAACATGCGGCCGCGGTCTTCCTCCTTCAAGCGGATGCCGAGACCTTCGAAGAAATCGATGATGTCGCGGTTGTTGAAGATCGAGAACGGGCCGTACATGAAGCGACCGTTGCCGGGGATGTGCTTGATCAACTCGTCGATCTCTTTGGCGTTCGTGACGTTGCACCGCCCGCCGCCGGAGATGAGCAGTTTGCGGCCTAACTTGTCGCCCTTCTCCACGAGCAACACCTTGGCACCGCGCATCCCCGCCGAGATCGCCGCCATCAGCCCCGACGGACCGCCGCCGATCACAATGACGTCATATCGCATGGTCAGTTCCTCCAGGCTTCAAAAAAGCCACGGAGTTCGCGTGCGAACCCGTGGCCGTTTGTTTGCAATCCTTACGCTTCGTCGGTGAGCTTTTCGTAAGCAGCGACGACTTTTTTCCATTCTTCGTCGTCTTCGATGTCGACGAGGTACTCGCCGTTCTCATCTTGGCCGATCTTCATGATCACGCCGTCTTCGTCTTCGCCGTCAGCCGGCACGAGGATGGCATAGCGGTCGTTCTCTACGTTCATCTCTTCTACGATGATGAATTCACGCTCGACGCCTTCAGCATCGGTGAGCGTTACGACTTCCTCGTGATCGTGATCACAGTTCTCGTCGTGGATATGTACGTCGTTGTTGTTCTCGGACATGGGAATGATCCCTCGCTTCCTAGTTCTGGTTGAAATCTTTGTCAATCATAGCATGGCACGATTCCGCGCGTCAAATGCAGGAAATTCACGGAAGGGGAACAAAAAAACGGCGGAAATTACTCCGCCGCTTTCTCCGTAATCGTGGAAGCGATCAGGTCGGTCACCGACTTCAACAGCTCGTCCACCTGCGTCATCGCGACTTTGTAGGCTTGTACTTCCGGGTAGGAATCGAGGTCCTTCGCCAACGCTTCGATGTCTTGGCGCAGACCGTTCAAGTGCGGGCCGGTGCCGTGCTCGGCGAGTTTGTCGTACTGCCATTGCATCTCACGGAACTTCGTGGTCTTGGAAGCGATCTCCGCGTTGCTTTGCATGGCGCTCTCCGCTGCTTTATAAGTGAGGACTTCAGGCGATTCCAGGATCAATTGCCCCAGTTCAAACGCCTGTGCCCAGATCTCGTTACGATCGAGTGTGGTCATCTACAGACCCTCCTCTGCAAAATTCTCCAATTCAGTATAACACAAAATCCACACCGTCGAGGTGTGGATTCAGAATTAGTGCTTGTATTGGTGCTTCGCGTTGTAGTGCTTGAACTTCTCGTCGCGTTTGTTATCGAAGAGTTCCGTGATGAACCCGATCGCGATGCCTGCTACAATCGAGCATCCGAACAGGAGGTACGACTTCGTGATGACGCTGGCGACGACAAGTGCGAAGACGATCGTGTAGAAGAAATAGCGGTTTTGTTTCGACATCGAACTTCCCCCTTCCGTCTATGTGCCTCCATTATAGCGCGGAATTCGGAATTCGACCAGTCGTTCGAATTTCTTAAATCGGGTAATACGGATAGTCTTGGGGCGTCGGGTCGACGTTGTTGGAGAAGCCCCACGATTCCACGGCGGCGGTCTCGGCGGTGGTTGTCGGGTGGTACAACCCTATCAGAACAGACTTCGCCGTCTCCAAGCAACGGCGGGCGTTGCCGATCGAATCGGGGAGCGACGGGTCGTCGAGATAGTAGAGGGCGGAGTTGATCAGGGAGCGGGCGGCCTGCTCGACTTCGCCGGCTTTTTGTTGGTAGTTGTGCAGATGGACGTGAGGTTGCATCGGGATTCCTCCTCTGTTAAACTCTCCCTTAGTGTCTGCAAGCTTGTTCATAAGATATTCACTTGACGTGAAGGGCTCATGAATTTTATGCTAAGTGGGAACTAGTATGTAGGAAGGGGGCGTGGATTCTCTATGATCGGAATGCTCGCGACTATTGCTGGTATGTTCGGCCTCCTGTTCATGTGTGCTTCTATTACCAAGGAAAACACGGAAAAGGCGGTTGCCAAGCACCACGAATCCTGGGAATAATCAATCCCATAGTGACAGAACGCAGCAGGGCGATTCGTCCTGCTGCTTCTGTATAGAGAGGGGCTGGAAATTTTGTCCAACCACAAGTTTCGCTTTGGAAAAGGCAAGGAGTACGCGTTTTTCAACGAGCATGTTCATCTGCTCTTGATCGACTTTGAACGCGACAACAAAAAGGAACTGTATCTGATCGCCGACCAAGAAACGGACGGCACCTACATATTGGAGTATCCGGGTGAGTTGTTCACCGAACAGCTGATGGAACTGACAGGATCGATCTTCTTCGTGCAGGTGCAAGAGGAGGGTCGTGAAGGCAAGTACGCGCTGGGCGCGTTTTTCACGATCATCCGTCAGACGTACGGCCTGTACTATGACCGCGAGAATCCGGACAACGGCGAGTTGGTGTTCTTCCGCGCCAACGCGACGGGGACGGGGGCGTACGATTTGGAGAACGTCACCGACCAAGAGGAGTACCAGATGGTCGTCGAGCACGTCATGGAGCACTACGCCAAGCATCTGCAAGGGTAGCAAAAAAGCATGTCAGACTCCCGGAGGAGTTGACATGCTTTTTTTCTGCCTACAGATTCGTCAGCAGGAAGTTGCGCAGCTCGACCGTTTGGTCTTCGTCTTCGAGCGCGAACATGTTGGCGAGCAGGTGAAGCTTGTCGTCTTCGAGATCGTCATTGCCTACGATGCCGACGCGGCCGCTTTGGATGTTCGCGACGAGCGATTTGCCGTAAAAATGGTTGGTCTTCGTGATCGCCAGGTCCCAGCGATGATCGCCAACAAACCCCACGTAGCGGGTCTGGGTAGTTTCGTGTTCATCGTACATGTTAATCAACATTAGGTATCATCCTCCACACATCATCTTACACCATGATACAATGAGAGGAAAGGCAAGGCAAAGAGAGGAGGGAGATACGGTGTCGAGATTCTCCTTGCAACTGTTTCCGTTGCAGACGGTGCTCTACCCGTACTGTGTGCTCCCGCTGCACATTTTTGAACCGCGGTACCGCACGATGATTCGGATGTGCGTGGAACATCGTGTGCCGTTTGGCATCGTGCAAGTCACCGGCGGATTGGCTCTCATCGACGGCCACAGCGCCCCGCGCAACTATGACGTCGGCACGGTGGCGGAGATTACAAACGTCGTGGAATTCCAGGACGGCCGTCTGTTTATCACGACGCAGGGCCACCAGCGCTTCAAGATCTTGGAGAGCAATTATGACGAGGATGTGCTGACGGCGATCGTCGAAGTCTATGAGGACGAGCCGATGACCGGACAAAGTTATCGCGAACTGTCCGAAGAAGTTCGACACAACTTTGAGCGGTATTGGAAGCTCTTGGAGTGTGTGATGAACCGCGACCTCGGGGAGCTGGACCTGCCCGACGATCCGAATGTGCTGTCGTGGTTGATTCCGTCCGTGCTCCATGTACAACCGGAACTTAAACAAGCGATTTTGCAAAAAAGAAGCACCCGCGAACGCATGGAAGTGCTTCAGGACGTGTTGATCGAAGAAGTGGACAAGCTGCGCGACGCCATGAAGGACGGGCGTGAGAAGTAGCATTGTGCTATAATAGTGCGGGACAATCCGGGAAACGCTACTAGTAGGAGGGACTTTTTCCATATGGCAGATCACGCGAAGCTTGAGAAATTGATTGAGACGCTGGACGAATACATCGCCCAAGCCAAAGCGGGCATGAACAAAAACCACAAGCAGATCGAAGACATGCGCGCCGAGTTGACGGAGCGCGGGTTTGGCGAAGCGCTCGAAGAAGTGGAAGGTGTCGTGGAGATCACCGGGCACCACGGACAAGCGCTGGGCCGTCTGACGATGGCCGGTATGGTGCGCGGCGAACTTTTGAAACTTCTGGAACAGACAAAATAACGTCAAAGTTCCATTTCGTTGAGCAATTTACAACACGTTGCGACTCTGTTAGGATAAACAGTGAACTTATACGTTGGAAAGGTGCGATCCGACATGAAAAAAGCCCTGATCATTACCGATATACAGTCTGACTTCCTTGGCAACATGGATTACATATATCCGCTCTGCCAGAAGTATCTGGACAACCATGCGAAGGAATACGATCTCGTGATCTTGACCCACTGGAAACACGTGGAGAACGAAAACGAGAACACCCTGCTCCTCAAGAGCGACGGAGCGAAAGTCATCGAGAAGCGCGGCTATTCCGCTCTGACCGATGAAGTGAAACAACTCTTGCAGGAGAACAACATCGAGCTCGTCCACCTCGGCGGCATCGACTCCGACATGGCGGTCATCGCGACGATGTACAACCTGCTCGACGCAGGCTACAAAGTGCAGATGCTCGAAGGTTTGCTTGCTTCCTACTCCACGCGTAACTGGGAGTCGACCACGATCATGCGTTTCGTCCTCGGGGACGAGAACGTGCTGAACGTCGGCGGCGGCCGCGTTTGGATGTAATTTTTTTGTGCGAAAAAGAAACCTGGCCAACCCTCGTGGTGAGCCAGGTTTTTTCTGTTAGGAGTAGGCGAGAGGGAGCTCGGAGACAATACACCCAAGACTCTTTGGAGAAGGGTGAGGTGAAGATACTTGTCAACACCGTCGTGGGTCTATTGGGCCGGTTTGTATGACAGCAAGTTCGAAGCGTATTGCGCTGTGATGTGGGTGGAGGGCGACAAGCGGATCTACGGCAAGACGCCGCCGCAGGAAGTCGAACTCTATCGCACCAACCGGGGGAAGTTTGGGGTTCGTTTTAAATAGCAATCGTTCTGGACATCCTTATATAGTCGTTCAAAAGCCGCTTGTTACCTCGACAAGGGGCTTTTGTTTGGGGTAAAGTAAAAGGGAATACATAACAGTTTTTTTTCGCGGGTGAGGTGGACGTATATGTTGCAAGATGCCAAAGTTGTGATCGACATCCGGGACGAAGCGGAATTTCTGGAAGGACACATCCCCGGCGCCGTGCATTGTCCGTTGCAGGAGCTGACCTATGCGGTGTCTGACGCAGACTTTGAGGACTTGATCGTCGTCGTGTGTCGGACCGGCAAGCGAGCGCAGCAGGTCAAGGCGTTATTGGAGCACGAGGGCTATCATAAGATAGAAGTGCTCCCCGGTGGTATGACCGCGTATCAGGGCGAGATTGTCAAAGGTGAGTAGTTCAGAAAGTGTGGGGAGACTCACAGTTGCTGAATTTTGACTTTGACTGTCTTTGACCCTTTGACGTTGTCTGAGTATACTGAGAGTACGAATTCAAAACCGAATGGAAGTAAGGGAGGTAGTTTTCATGAATCTGGTACCGATGGTCGTAGAACAAACATCTCGCGGAGAGCGTTCGTATGATATCTACTCGCGTTTGCTGAAGGATCGCATTATTTTCCTCGGCAGCGAGATCGACGACAATGTCGCGAACTCGATTGTGGCACAACTCCTGTTCCTGGCGGCGGAAGACCCGGACAAGGACATTCATCTCTACATCAACTCGCCGGGCGGCTCGATCACGGCCGGGATGGCGATTTACGACACGATGCAATGGATCAAGCCTGACGTTTCGACGATTTGCATCGGCATGGCGGCGTCGATGGGCGCGTTCCTGCTGACGTCGGGTGCTTCGGGCAAGCGTTATGCATTGCCGAACGCAGAAGTGATGATCCACCAACCGCTTGGTGGCGCACGCGGGCAAGCGTCCGACATCGAGATCCAAGCGCGCCGCATCCTCAAGATGCGCGACAACCTCAACAAGATCATCTCCGAGCGCACCGGCCAACCGCTGGAAGTCATTGAGCGCGACACCGACCGCGACAACTTCATGGAAGCGGAAGATGCGAAGAACTACGGCCTGATTGACAAAGTCATTCAGAACGTTTCGGAAGTGAAGTAAGTCGTTTGGAGTGAGAAAAAGAGAGGCGACGGGGAACTGTCGCCTCCTTTTTTGCGTGAAAGGGAGTATGGACGTGAGAGAGTGGTTTGAGCAACAAGGTCGGGTGACGTTTGCGAAGTTTATGGAGTGGGCGTTGTATCATCCGGAGTGGGGGTATTACACGTCCGACCGCAAGAAGATCGGGAAGGAAGGGGATTTTTACACCGCCCCGAGTGTGAACCCGGTGTTTGCGGAAGTGCTTGCGGACGAAGTGGTCAAGATCGGCAGCGGGCCTGCGGTGATTGAGTTCGGTGCGGGGGAGGGTCGATTGGCACGGGATATGCTGAGCCGCTTTGCCAGTGAGCATCCCGAGTTTTATCAGAGCCTGGATTATTTCATCGTCGAGATTTCTCCCTCGTTGCGGGAGGTGCAGCAATTGATGGTCGGGGAGCACGCCTCGAAGGTTCGCTGGGTGTCGGAGGACGAACTGCAGGCGGGCAGTCCTTATGAGGGCGTGATTCTCACCAACGAGTTGGTCGATGCGTATCCTGTGCATCGAGTAACTCGGACCCCCGAAGGTCTGAGAGAAGTCTACGTGGAACTTGACGGCACAAGCGTTGAGGAATCTCAACGTTTCTCTGAGGGAACTGACCGTCCTGTTTCCATAGAGCAATCTGAACTCCGTTTCGTGGAATCGTTGAGACCGCTCAGCGACCCGGCCTTGGCAACCTATGTGGACAAGTACGCTCCGGAGATGATCGTGGGGCAGACGATTGAGGTGGGCTTGGCAGGTTTGGCCTGGTACCAGCGAGCGTTGTCGTTGCTCTCATCGGGTCATATCGTGACAATCGACTACGGATACGAAGCGGACATGCTCCACCATTCGTCCCGTCGAACGGGAACTTTGCGCGGTTTCTACCGTCACACGTTGACCACCGACCCGTACCAACACATCGGCGTGCAAGACCTCACCGCCGACGTCAACTTCTCCGCCCTGCGCGACACGGGCGAAGAGCGGGGCTGGAGCACCGACTTTTTCGGCTCCCAAGCCCAATATCTGCTCCAAGCCGGCATCCTCACCCGCCTCACCAACGCCTGGAGCTCCGACCCCTTCCGCGACCCCGACATGAAACGCAACCGCGCCATCAAGTCGTTGATCTTGCCGGGCGGGCTCGGGGAGCACTTCAAAGTGCTGGTACAGAGCAAACCCAAACGGTATAATGAGGCTCAGGTACCACCGCAAACAAAGGAGTGACCCCGCCGTATGTTCCTCAGACGTTTATCGATCGTACTGTTCATCCTCTGTGTCCTGTTCTTGGGCCTTGGCCTCTGGTTTTGGCAGAGCGGGAAAGTGGGATAAGCGCATACAGCAAAAAGAGGCCGTGATACTCGAGCGAGTGTCACGGCCTTTTTCTACTGGAATTACGCTTTCGAGAAGTAAATGATCCCGTTCGCGCCCTTGCCGACGTGCGTCCCGATTACACCGGAGAGCTCGAAGTCGAGGATGTTGGACACCTTCACGCCGAGTTCCACCAGCAAGTCTTTCCAGACTTGCACGGTGCTCGGGTCAACAGTGTGCCCGATCGCCACCGGATACTCCGTGTCAATCGCGCGCTCGGTGAGGAAGCGCTTGACGGCGAGGATGGCGTTTTTCTTGCCGCGCACGCGGTCGAAAGCTTGAACCACACCGTCATAGTCGAGATGCAAGATCGGTTTGATGTTCAAAAGCGACCCGAACAGGAACGAGAGGTTGTTGATGCGCCCGCCCTTGCGCAGGTTTTCCAACGTGTCGACGGAGAACACCAACTCTTGACGCTTGCGCATCTCCGTCAACTTCGCAGAGATCGCCTCTGCCGTCGCGCCCTCGGCGGCCATTTTCACCGCCATCATCGCCAGCATCCCTTCGGCATAGGTCGCCGAGAGGGTGTCGTGGATCGTCACGCGCTCCGGCGTGTCGACGAGGTCGCGCGCAATTCGCGCCGCTTGCAGCGTACCGGACAGGGTGGACGCAAGACCTACGTAGAACACATCGTCGCCCGCATCGAGAATCTTCTGAAACACATCGCGAAACATCGCCGGACTCGGTTGCGAAGTTGTCGGCAACTGCTTGGAATGTGCCATCTTTTCATAAAAATCGGCACGGCTTAATTCGATACCATCTGCATATGTCTGACCGTCGATGATGACATTCAACGGGATGACTGTCAACTGGTGTTCTTCAAGAAGAGTTTTCGGCAAATCACAAGTGGAATCGGTCACGATACGGATCATCAGCGGCATACCGCCTTTCACATAGAAAGAAGTCTGTTTATTATACCACAAAAGCCTCATTTATGGAGAGTTGTCACAACGTGGTCAAATGTGACATACTTTTTCTGTATAGAAGGAAAATTAGTATGGATTATTCACGGCATCTTGTGTACAATAGGGCTGTAACAACTTGACTGGGCTAGGAGGAACTTTCTAACATGGCTATTCGAATTGCGATTAACGGTTTTGGGCGCATCGGGCGCATGGTATTCCGCGCAGCAGCGGTGAACCCGGATATTGAGATTGTGGCAATTAACGCAACCCACGATGTGAAAGCACTCGCACATCTGTTGAAATATGATTCCGTTCAAGGGCGTTTCCAAGCGGACGTTCAAACCACCGAGTCTTCCATCATCGTCAACGGCCGCGAGACGAAGATCGTCGGCGACCGCAACCCGCTGAACCTGCCGTGGAAGGAACTGGGCGTCGATATCGTCATCGAAGCAACCGGCAAATTCCGCTCCAAGGAAACGGCAGGCCAACACATCCAAGCCGGTGCCAAGAAAGTCATCATCACCGCACCGGGCAAGGACGAGGACATCACCATCGTCATGGGCGTCAACGACCAGCTCTATGATCATGAGAAGCACGATGTGATTTCGAACGCATCCTGCACCACCAACTGCCTGGCGCCGGTGGCAAAAGTCCTGCACGAGAAGTTTGGCATCCAATCCGGCATGGTGACCACCGTCCATTCCTACACGAACGACCAGAACAACCTCGACAACCCGCACAAAGACCTGCGCCGTGCGCGTGCTTGTGCCTTGTCGATCTTGCCGTCCACGACAGGCGCTGCGAAAGCCGTCGCTTTGGTCATCCCGGAACTCAAAGGCAAGTTCAACGGTGTCGCTCTGCGCGTCCCGACCCCGAACGTCTCCATCGTCGACCTCGTCGCAACCTTGGACAAAAACGTCTCGGCAGACGAAATCAACGCAGCTCTGAAGGAAGCGGCGGAAGGCCCGATGAAGGGCATCCTCGGCTACAACGACGAGCCGCTCGTTTCGATCGACTATGTCGGCGATCCGCACTCTTCGATCGTCGATGGCCTCTCCACGATGGTTGTGGCAGAAAACACCGTGAAGATCTTTGCTTGGTACGACAACGAGTGGGGCTACTCCATGCGTTGTGTTGATCTCGCGCTGATGGTGGGAAAGCTCTTGAAGGAAAAAGTGACCGTCTAAATTGAACTTTCAAAAAAGGCTGACGTGCTTCGTGACGTCAGCCTTTTTTCGCTTTATAATGGAAGTAACTTCAAAATTTCAGGAGGAACAAATACATGAAAATTCCGGTGGCAGCCCTGTAATCGAAACAGTGGGCGAACCTGCCTTCTGTTTCGGAGTCGTGCATGACTTCAGACGAAGCAGGAGGGTTTTTGAATTATGAGTTTACAACCAGGTACTTTGGCGCACCACAATGTGCGTTTGTTTTTCTGGGCGACGCTGTTTGGCTCGATCAATTTTTTGGAGCCGGTCATGTCGCTGTTCTATTTGGGACACGGACTTTCGACAGCCGGCATCTATTACGCGACGCTGTGTTGGTGTGTGACGGTAGCGCTTTCAGAAGTGCCGACGGGCACGTTTGCGGATCGTTTTGGTCCGAAAGCTTCGTTTTTCGTCGGATGTGTCGTCAATGTATGCAGCAAGGTCTGTCTGTTGCTCCTGTTGCTTACGGACGGCAGCATCTGGTGGTTCTATGCGTACAATGTTTTGAACGGCCTGTCCGCGACGTTTTTCTCCGGGGCGGATGAAGCGCTGATCTACGACTCGCTCAAGGAAAGCGGCGAAGAGGACAAAATGGACATCGCCATGGGCAAGATCTATTCGTCGACTATGTACGTCTCGATGGCTGCGAGCCTCGTCGGTGCGTTTGTCGTGCGCGACCTCGCCGATTGGCAATTTGCGATCATCGTGGGTGGGGGAGTGCTGGCAACGCTTCTTCAACTGGTGTTCCTCGGCGGGATCAAGAACCCGTCCGTCGTCGAGAAGTTCCGTGAGAATCCGTACGTCCATGTGCGTAACGGTCTGGAAAACTTGCGCAGGTCGCCCCGCCTCGTGCGGTTGTTCGTGAACACCACTGTGGTGTTCGTTCCAACTTTTGTGGTGTTTGGCAAATTGGAGCAACCGTACCTGACCGGGAACGGCTTGCCGATCTCGTGGCTTGGCGTCGTCTATGCTTCCGTCGCGCTCGGGGGTCTGTTGGTGACGCGGAACATCGGGCGAATCACGGCGAAGTTTTCGCGGGTGGGCATTCTCTATGTGAGCGGCGTCCTCATGGCGGCGATGCTGTTTGCGTCGGCGTCGTTCCCGGAGACTCCGGTGCTGGCGTTTGCAACGTTCTACGTGTTGCGATTCTTGAAGACGATTCGTATGCCGATTTCTTCGCATCTGCACAACGAACTGATCCCGTCCGGCTCCCGGGCGACCACGCTGTCGCTCCTCTCGATTGCCGATTCGATGTTCGATGTGCTGTTCCTGACGACATTCGCCGGACTTGCAGGACTCGGATATACGGCGGTGTTCATCGGGTGCGGGTTCGCCGCTTTGGTCGGAACCCTGATTCCCATTCACAAAAAATAGCGAAAAAGTGCCGGGTGCGGGTGCGCATCCGGCACTTTTTCGCTATAATGAGGAACGGTACATTGGGAGAGAATAATTGGGTATACGGGGAGGGAGATCATTGAAACCCGACATCTACTTAGACAACAGCGCGACCACTCAGCCCTACTCGGACGTCATCGAGGCGATGGTCGAGATGTTGCAAACCCACTATGGCAACCCTTCTTCCTTACATAGAAAAGGCCTGCAAGCGGAAAAGGAAATCGACAAAGCCCGCGAACGCATCGCCAAAGCGCTTGGCGGTGTGAAAAAAACGGAACTGCTGTTCACGTCGGGAGGCACCGAAGCGAACAACCTCGCGCTGTTCGGCGCGGCACAGAAGTACCAAACGCGCGGAAAGCATATCATCACCACGCAAGTCGAGCACGCCTGCGTGTTCGAAGCGGCGGAGGAGTTGCAGAATCGCGGGTATGACGTGACGTTTTTGCCTGTTGATGAGAACGGCGTGGTGCGAGTCGAAGATGTGAAGCGGGCGTGGCGTGATGACACGATTCTGGTCAGCGTCATGTATGTGAACAACGAAACGGGAGCGATCCAACCGATTGAGAAAATCGGCGCGTTTCTGAAGGACAAGCGCAAGACGTTGTTCCACGTCGACGCGGTCCAAGCGTTCGGCAAATTCCCTCTCAAAATCAAAGAGTCCGGCATCGACCTGCTTACCATCTCGTCGCACAAAATTCACGGACCCAAGGGCGTAGGTGCCCTCTACATCCGCGACGGCGTGCATCTTGCCCCGCTTTTCTACGGCGGCGGCCAAGAGCGCAACATCCGATCGGGTACAGAGAATGTGCCGGGTATCGTGGGATTCGGCGCGGCGGCGCAACGTTCGGCGCTTGAGATGAAGGAAGCGTCCGTCAAAATGGCAGGGCTTCGCGACAAGTTGATTTCCGGCTTGCAAGGAAGCATCGAACGAATTCGCATCAACACGCCGACCACACCGGGGCTTGCGGCCCCGCACATCGTGAACGCCTCGTTCCCGGGCGTGCGAGGGGAAGTGCTGGTGCATGCGTTGGAGACCGAAGGGGTCTACGTGTCCACCGGCTCGGCATGTTCGTCGAAGGACAAGATTTACAGCCGCGTGCTGAAAGTGACAGGCTTGCCGGAACCGGAGCTCGAAGGAGCGATCCGTTTCTCCCTGTCTGCAGCGACGACGGAACAGGAGATCGAGACGGCGATTTCGTTGGTGCAACGGACCGTCGCCGATCTCAGATTGTTGTCTCGGAGGTAATGACCTATGTACAGTACGCTGATTGCCCGCCTGGGCGGAGAGATCGCGATCAAGGGCAAAAACCGCTCTCATTTTGAAAAAATGCTCATGGAAAACATGCGCGGCGTCGTCAAAAGTCTCGGCGTCAAAGTGGCTCGCGAAGGCGGCCGCATCGAAGTGCGTCTCAACGGAGCAGATATGGACGAAACCATCTCCCGTTTGAAAAACGTCTTCGGCATCAACTCGCTGTCTCCGGTTGCCGAAGTGGAACTCGACATCGAGAAAATCAAAGAGTCCGCTCTGCTCGTCGTGCAAGACGCCTTGTCAAAACGCACGACGCCGGTCACGTTCAAAGTCGAAGCACGCCGTGCAAACAAGCGCTTCCCGATGGAGTCGCCGGAAATCGCGCAAGAGGTGGGACGCTACGTGCTCTCCCGCACCGAAGGCGCGCTGAAAGTCGATGTCCACAAACCGGAACTGCGCCTCATGGTCGAAGTCCGCGAATCGAAAGCGTATCTGACCTGTGATGTCATCCCCGGACCGGGCGGACTTCCGGTCGGCACGTCGGGCCGCGTCCTGTTGCTGCTCTCCGGCGGCATCGACTCTCCGGTTGCAGGCTACCTCACGCTGAAGCGCGGGGCGATTTTGGAAGCAATTCACTTCCACAGCTTCCCGTTCACCAGCGAACGAGCACAGGAGAAAGTCAACGACCTTGCGAAGATGCTCGCTCAGCACGGCGGCCGCATTCGCCTGCACAACGTGTACTTCACGGAGATTCAACGCCAGATTCGCATGCATTGCCCGGAAGAGTACAGCGTGACGATTATGCGCCGCATCATGATGCGCATCGCCGACCGTCTGGCACACGAGCGCAAATGTTTGGCGCTGGTCACCGGCGAATCGCTCGGCCAAGTTGCGTCCCAAACGCTTGAGAGCATGTACACGATCAACAACGTGACCAACATCCCGATTCTGCGTCCGCTGGTGGCGATGGACAAAGTCGACATCATGGACATTGCCCGCCGCATCGGCACGTACGAGACTTCGATCTTGCCGTTCGAAGACTGCTGCACGATCTTCCTGCCCAAGAACCCGAAGACCCGTCCGAAGCTGCACGAAGCGCAACGCGCAGAGGAGAAGTTGGACATCGAAGCTTTGATCACCGAAGCGCTTGAGAAGACAGAAACCCTTTTGTTTACAAGAGAATCCTAACCTGAACACCCACATAGTGACGAGTTTGGCGGGACACACTACTTTCACGAGCTTGATTCTCTTGGAGGAGTGTGAACAGCCATGCTGACGACGATCTCCCGCGCCGCGCGCCTGTTGGCGGTGGCGGCCACGCTGTACGGCGGGGCCAAGCAGTTGCGCTCGATGTACGTGAGCCGCAAGCACGTCTGGCAGATCCTGCGCCGCCTCGTCCGCCAACTTGGGTAACGCTGTGGACCACCTCGCGACGAGCAAGGTGGTCTTTTTGCCCTTCTGAATGGCTATACATACTGATACACGGAATATTCAGACGGAAGAAAACGCAGAGGAGTGACGAACGCATGAAAACGGTGCGGCAAGATGCGTGGACCCCTGAGGACGACGGTGTACTGGTAGAGGTCATCTTGCGGCACATTCGCACCTCGAGCACGCAGTTGGCCGCTTTTGAAGAAGCAGGTCAAACGCTCGGACGCACCCGCGCCGCGTGCGGCTTCCGCTGGAACGCCGTGTTGCGCAAAGAATACGCCGCGCAGTTGGAGATTGCCAAAGCCGAACGGCGGGCGAACCGCGAAACGGTCGTACAGTCTGAGGGGGTGCAGGAGCGACAGGTTGCGCCGGTGGAACTCGGCACCATCGGTGAACGCGAGGTGGAGTCTGACTCTGTAGACCTGACGTGGTGTCGCGTGATCAAATTCTTGAAAGCACGTCGCGACGACGATGAGAAGTTGCGCAAACGGGTGAAGCAGGTGGACACCCTGCAACGAGAGAATCGTGCCTTGCAGGAGGAGAACTTGCGCCTGCACAGCGAGCTCTCCGTGATCCGTGGCGATTACCTCGCCTTGGTGAAGATCATGGAGCGAGCCCGCAAGGAAGTCATGCCCTCCTCCGAACCCATACCGGAGCGTCCGACTCAACTGTTCAAGATGGATGAGAACGGCAACCTGGAGCGCATGGAGTGAAAAAAAAGCCGTCCTACCGTGTGAAACGGTCGGGCGGCTTTTTGCTTAGTGCTTGACTTCGTTGCCATCCTCATCGACAAACTTGATCGAATCAAGTTGCGAACGGAAATCTTTGCGGAAAGCTTCGAGGTATTCCGTGCGGAGAGCTTGCTGTTCAGCCGCTTCCTCCGGGGTGAGGGTACCGGCTTTTTTCTTGCGGGACAGGACGTTGATGCGGTCGATTTTATCTGAACTCAACATAGGGAAGTCTCCTCTCTACGAGTACTGAGTTTGAGTATTTTCACCAGTCTATAAGTTTATACAAAAAACGACCAGGTGTCAAAGGCGTGTACACCCGGTCGTCTCGATTAGTCGGCTTGGTTTGGCAACCAGATGTACGGGTTCTCCCCGCGGTCGCGAATCGGATCATACTTCACCGGCTGGAAGCCGAGCTTCAAGAAAAAGTCCTGCGCCCCGAGGCGCACGTTGGTTTTGACCGGCAAGTTGAGAGTCTTGGCAAACTCGATGAGCGACGTGCCGTAGCCCTTGCCTTTGTAACCCGGCAGAACTTCAAGCTTCATCAATTCGTAATAGTCGGTGGGCACCTCGGTGTACTGGTTGTACTTGGCCCCGATCTTGTACAGGCTGATGCGAGCTACCAACTTGCCGTCCTCATAGATGCCGTAAAACGGAGAGACGGTGTTGTCCTCAATCATGTTCGCGCGCAGGTCTTCAAGCATCGAGAGCTCTTCAAGGCCATTCTCACGGAATTTCTTGAATTCTTCCAAAGTCTGATAGTTAATCTGCAAAGATTGAACGTGTGGCATGCGGGTTTTCCCTCCCGTTCCCTGTTTCTATTAGTATACAGGAAAAGCTTGCTAGATGGCAGTGGAAGTTGGACTGTGAAGTAATGTATGGTGAACGGCACGTCTACTATGACTGCTGCTCTGTTATCGCAGTCGGAGTGTGCAGAACGCATGAAACACTTCGGGCAGCAACTCCGTTTTTTCCAACACGAACGGGTCTTGGCGGTCGGAATTGGCGGTGGTGACATGGAGGAACGGCGAGTGGTGGCCGGACAGATGTACGTCGTCGGGCGCATCGACCAGAAACAGCGCCGAGATGCGTTTGGGTGCCAAAGCGGCCAAATCGCGAAGCAGGCGGCAGTCGTCTCCGTGCGCGACCAAGATCGCATCCGACCATTGCATTTCCGCCATGATCTGTACAACCGTCTCGGCGTCTTCTTGCGGCGGGCAGTCGATGCCTTGGCGATTGATGAAGACCAGGCGATACTCCTGCTCAAATTCCTCCGTCAACCCTTTCCAGAGTTGTGTGCTGTCCGATTGCTTTTGGAAGACAAGGACACGACGCGGCATATAAGATTCCTCCCTCTGAGGCTAGTAGTCTACTTCATAGATATGCGGAGGAAGGGAGAAATAAAACACGAACATTGTATGAGAGATACTTTTCATCGTTCGTATTTATGCTATACTAGGTCGTGGGAGGTGTGAAGATGAAAGCGGTCTTGTTGGATTTGGATGAGACGTTGTTCGATCATCGGTTTTCATGTGAGGCAGGGATTGAGGCGGTACGCGAGCGGTATCCGGAGCTGCAGCAGAAAAGCTTGGCGCAATTGGAAGAGGAATTCTACCATTTGCTCAACGACATGCACAAAATGGTGCTGCAGGGCCGGATGACGCTCGAAGAGGCGAGGTTGGAACGCTTTCGCCTGATGTTTCTCGGCTGTGGTCATGTGCTTGACCCGGGCGAGTTACAGAAAATCGCCGATCTCTACTCGCACGTGTACAGCACCTCTCGCCGCCCGGTTCCCGGAGCGTTGGAACTGCTTCATGCACTCCGCGCCCAAGGAATCCAAGTGGTTGTGCTGACCAACCACATGACTCATGTACAGGTGGACAAACTGGAAGCGTGTGGACTCACCGCGCTGGTGGACCATTTGGTCACGTCCGAAGACGTTGGCGTGCAGAAGCCCGATCCGCGAATTTTCCATCACGCCCTGGCACTTTGCGGGGTTGAACCGCACGAGGCGATGATGGTCGGGGATTCGTGGTCGGCCGACATCCTGGGCGCACAAGCGTCCGGCATTCGCTCCGTCTGGTTGAACCGCCGCCGCACCCCGATCCCGGATGCAGAAGTTGCACCGGAAATTTTTGAGTTGCAGGAACTCGCTTCCACATTGAATCTCTCGCTGGAAAGAAGGTACTCACAACATGTCGATTAAAGCGATTTCTCCGCTCGACGGCCGTTACGCCGAACAGATGAACGGGTTGAATGAATGTTTCTCCGAATGGGCGCTGCTCAAATTTCGCGTTCATGTTGAAATTGAATGGCTGATCAAAATGGCGCAAATTCAAGGACTGGACGAAGTCCGTTCGTTTACCGCTGAAGAAGTGAACACCCTGCGTGCCATCGCGGCGAACTTCGATGAAGCATCGTCTGCACGCATCAAGGAAATCGAGCGCACCACCAAGCACGACGTCAAAGCGGTCGAATATTTCATCAAGGAACAACTCAAGGACTCCACGCTCGTCGACGTGCTGGAATTCGTTCACTTCTCTTGCACCTCCGAGGATATCAACAACCTCTCCCACGCGCTGATGCTCAAGACGGCGATCCACGATGTCTGGCTCCCGTTGGCGGAGAAGTTCGTGCAGGGAGTTGCGGACCTTGCAGAGAACACCAAGGACGTCTCGATGCTCGCCCGCACGCACGGCCAAACGGCATCTCCGACCACCGTCGGCAAAGAGATTGCGGTGTTCGTCTATCGTTGGCAACGTCAATTGCGCCAGTTCGGACACCTCGAATTCTTGGGCAAGTTCAACGGCGCCGTCGGCAACTTCAACGCCCACACCTCGGCGTACCCGCACTTGAATTGGGAAGAGATCGCGTCGTCGTTCGTCGAGGGCCTCGGACTTACCTACAACCCGCTGACGACGCAGATCGAGTCGCACGATTACATGGCCGAGTGCTTCCACGCCATGATGCGCTTCAACAACATTCTGCTCGACTTCGACCGTGACATCTGGCAATACATTTCACTTGGCTACTTCAAGCAACGAGTCGTCGCCGGCGAAGTCGGTTCCTCCACGATGCCGCACAAAGTCAACCCGATCAACTTCGAGAACTCCGAAGCCAACGTCGGCCTCTCCAATGCAGTTCTCGATCATCTCGCGAACAAACTGCCGATCTCCCGTCTGCAACGCGATCTCACCGACTCGTCGGCGATCCGCAACATGGGTGTCGGCGTGGCGCACTCCTTCCTCGCCCTGCAATCGGCTCTGCGCGGCCTGAACCAACTGAACATCAATTTGGATGCACTGGCGCAAGACTTGAACGACGCATGGGAAGTTCTCGCCGAACCGATCCAGACCGTCATGCGCAAAGCGGGTCATGACAACCCGTATGAAAAACTCAAGGAACTCACCCGCGGTGCCGCGATGACCGAAGAAACAATGCGCGCGTTTGTAGAGGGATTGGACCTGGAACCCCAAGACAAGCAACGTCTGCTGGACATGACCCCGTCGTCGTACATCGGGATCGCTCCGCAACTTGTGAAGCACATCCAGAAGTAAGTGATTGTGAAAAAAAGCCCTGTCCCTTACCATAGTAAGGACAGGGCTTCTTTTCATTCCGGCGCTAGTCGTGAATGGAGACTTTCGTTCCGGTTTTGACATGGTCGTAGATCCACTTCGCATCTTGAAGCGGGAGTCTGAAACAGCCGTGCGATGCTTTGGTGCCGAGTTTCTGGGCTTCGGCTTCGATAACCTGTTGGTTTTTGTCCATGACGACGCTGTGGAACAGGAACACGCCATGGCCTTTGAAGGAAACCCAGTATTTCGCCCCTTCGCTGTAGTTGTTGGTGTAAAACCAAGTGCCGCGCTCCGGCTCGACTTGGAATTCACCGCGCGGGGTGGAGTTGTCGGGGATCGTGTCCAAGCCGGAGGACGTGATCATCGTGCGAACGACTTGCCCGTCCATTTTTGCGTACACACGCTGGTCGGAGAGGTCGCAGTCGAGTGTCACTTTGCTGAAATCGATCTGTTCGAGCGGCCAATTCTCTTGACTCTCCGTTGAAGTCGGCTGTGGGGCCGGAGCAGGAGTCGCAGATTGTGCCGGTTGCGGGGCGGGTTTGGGGGCAGGCTGCGGTGCAGGTGCAGGCTTGGCAGGCTGGGTCTGCGGTTGAGCCGCCGGCTGACTTTGAGGATTCGGTTGAAGTTGCGCTTGCTCTTGAGCAGGTGGTGCCTGCACCGACTCAGGTTTGACCTCGGGAGCCGGGGTTGGTGCCGGGGCGGGATCGGAAGGTTTGACAGCAGCTGGCTGAGGCGCGGCAGATTGCGTCTCGTGAGCCGATTGGTTGTGCAGGGTCGTGGACGAACAGCCCGCGAGCATCCACACAGTCAGCGCAGCCGGAAGCAATAGTTTCTTCATCAGTAGACCTCCCCA
The DNA here is from genome assembly GCF_016722965.1 of Tumebacillus amylolyticus. Lineage (NCBI taxonomy): Bacteria > Bacillati > Bacillota > Bacilli > Caryophanales > Alicyclobacillaceae > Tumebacillus > Tumebacillus amylolyticus. Next base: position 184,257 of record NZ_JAEQNB010000005.1, on the reverse strand, counting down.
TCTCATAATTGTATTTTTATTTTATCAAATCAGAACGCGTAATAAAAGAGACAAAAAAAGAACCGGTCACTAATAGGGACCGGTTCTCCTTTTATGATGGAAACGACAGCCCGTCTTCTCCAAGCATGGAGAGCACTTTGGCTGCGTCAAAGTCGTTGAGATGGACGAGCGTATGATTCAACAGAGTGGCCATCGACAGAGCGCAGTCGATGTTGTAGCGAGCCAACTCTTCGGTCGTCATCTGCGCGAGTTCTTTGTCAGGGGCTTTCGCTTCGTATGTAAACGTCAGTCCCTTGTTCAGTTCAAGGCGTTCCAATGCGTACGATAACGCCAAGCCGATTTTTTTTGCGATCATGAAGGAATGGGTAAACAGGGCGTGGTCTTGAGTCATGTTGTCATCCGTCCTTTTTTCAAGTCGTACTCGTACCTCAGTCTAGTGCTTTCACTTGAGGAAATCAATCATATTCGAAACATTTAGAAAGAAGGACGGGGTTTCGGGAGTGGAGAAGTCTTACGAAAGCGACCCGCATAAAATCCTCGCGCCATACGTAATACGTATATGATGACCCGTATAGGTTGTCCAAAATGATAGGGGGATGGACATGAACGAGCGAATCTTGGCCGGCAGATACCGTTTCTTAGAAGCGGTCGGCGGCCGAAGTGATCTGTTTCACGCGCAGGATGAATCGCTGGATCGAAAAGTGGCGGTGATGCGCCTCGCGGAAAACGTGACGCCGGAGACTCGTCCCACCTGGGAACAAGAGATCGCCAAAGCGGCTGGTTTACATGAACCGCACTTGTTGTCGATATATGATGTGGTGGTGGAGGAACCGAATCTCTACCTGATCACCGAAGACTTAGATGGCCTGATCTTGGCACGCTGGATGCGCGATCGCGCTCCGCTGGCTCCGGAACTGGCCGTTGATCTCCTGAATCAACTCCTCGGCGCAGTTGTCGCAGCGGAACGTGCGGGAATTCAAGAGATCACCATCGCACCGACCAGCGTGTTGATTACCAAGGATGGATTTCTCAAAATGATCGGCTATGGTCCGTTGCTTGGCGGTCAAGAGCGCGGACGCACGCACGCTGAACTGCTTCATGCCAGTGGTGTGTTGCTTTACGAGATGTTGACGGGAGACCCGTACTCCGACTTCCTGCCTACGACGCAGGTGCTAGCCGACGTGCGCAACTTCCTGGGTCGCAACCATGCAGGGCCGAATCTCTGGTTGCCGGAGCATCTGTTGACGATCATCGAGCGCATCCTGGCCAAATCAACGCGTGGACCCTACACGTCCGTCCAAGAGCTCTACAAGGAGATCAAGGGCATCCACCAAGCGATGAGCACGCCTGTACTCTCGCGCATGGAGAGCCGTCAGCCGACGAAGCACAAGTCGGAGCAGGAACCCTCTGCTTCAACTTCCTCCGGAGTCGGCAGCACGCAAGCGCTCGGGCGTGTGAAGGATTCCGTCAAATCGGTGAAAGACATGGCGCAAGGCTCCTTGCAAAAAGTCGCGCAACTGAAAAAAGCGGAAGCCGCCAAAAAAATGGCGGAGGAAACGATGAAGCCCAAACGCCGACCGATGATGGTTCTCGCAGGGATCTTGGCTGTTTTGGTCATCACCGTCGGAATCTGGTGGACGCTTGGCAGTGATACTTCGACCGCTACGACCGCAACAGGTCAAGCGGAGCAGGGCCGTTCGATCAAGATGCCGAATCTCATGAACAAAACGGAGGAACAGGCCATCCAAATCCTCGGCGAGAACGGCTACCCGACCGATCGCATCCAATGGGTGTATCGTTCAGCGGACGACCCGGTGACCAAGGGCAAAGTCTACCGTCAATCGGCAGACCCGAACACCGAAGTGAACACGGGCGATATGCTGGTGCTCACGGTCAACTCCGACCAAAGTACGACACCGGGCGGTCCGGGGGCAGGTACCGTCCAACCGAACCAACCGTCGACCCAAACAGCGGCAGGTACCGTACCTGACCTCACCAACCTGACACAAGCCGCCGCCGAGCAGACGTTGCTCCAACTCGGCTATCGCTACTCGTTCCAAATCGAGGGCACCGGCACACCGTCCGGCACCGTATCCAAGCAAACTCCGGCCGCGGGAACGCAGTTGGAGAAGGGCGGGCGTATCACCTTCACGATCAGCCAGTAGTCGTTTTGATAAAAAAGGAACCCGACCACACGCGTGGCCGGGTTCCTTTTTTGATGAGATTATGAAAAAATCTTCTGGCGCAGGATCTCCAACACTTCGCCGTCTTCGGGGAAACGGCCGAGGGACTTTTTCGAGTAGATCAGTTCTCCGTTGCAGGTAATCTCATAAACTCCGCCCTTGGAGGGGAGGAGGGTGAATTCTCCGACCTTGGGTCCGAAATACTTGAGAATTTCGTCCGTCAAACTGACGGCGCGGGGTAAGTAGTTTCACATGTTGCAGTATTCAAGGGTGATCTTCGGGGCTTCCATGTTCATCGCTCCTTCGGTTAGAAATGGTATTCACATGGTACCATATGCCTGAAACGCTTCGCAATCCACAAGGTGATTTGGCTTGCCTACCGCGGGTCTCATGCGTATGGTACAATAACCCACGATGTAGTTGGAGGAGGATGGCAAGCATGGAAGACCTCGAAATGTATGAGCCGGTCAGCGGCTTGGAAGATTTGATTGGAATCTTGGAGAGTTTGTTCTCGGAAGCCCCGGTGTGGGTGCGTCTGGAGATGCAAGAAGAGCGCGGCGAGATCGTGCATGAACACCTGTTGGCACAATTCGCGTCAACGTTTGATCTCTGCGATCTCGTGCAATCGGAGGCGGGGGAAGACGTGGCCATGGAGTTCCTGTTCCGCGAGACGGAGGAGGAAGCGGGCGGTGAACCGCAATCGGTGACCTTCCCGATCGACCCCCAAGACATTGAAGTCGATCTGTCTCCGGAAGAAGTGACGCTCACGAGCCGTAACTTCTCGTTGACGTTGCAGCGACTGTCGACCTTGAAGAGGTAGGCGGAATGAAACAATTGGTCGTAACAGCGGCGGTGATCGAGAAGGACGGACGAATTCTGCTCGCCCAACGAAAACCTGACACGCATATGGGACTCAAGTGGGAGTTCCCCGGCGGCAAGTTGGAGTGGGGAGAAGACCCGCGTGCGGGACTGGCACGAGAAATTCGCGAAGAGCTTGGCATCGACATTGAAGTCGGCGACGTGCTGGAAGTCGTTTCTCACACGTACGAAGACCGTCACGTCGTGCTGATGGGCTATCAGTGTCGGTATGTATGCGGTGAATTGCAACTGCTCGATGTGCAGGATGTCCACTGGGTACGTCTCCACGAGTTGAAGTCCTACGACTTGGCCCCCGCAGATGTGCCGATCGTGGACCGACTGTTGCGCACCTGAATACAAGCAGTGAAAAAGCCCTCCACAGGTGCCGGAGGGCTTTTTCCTATCAGCAAACGGCTTCTGTCGGATGGTACTCGCTGTGGGTGTACTTGCGTGCAAACTCGAGGAGGGTCAATTGATTGAGGTCGTGGAAAATCTCCGGGAGGTCGTCGCCAACGTAAAACAGCGGGTTGGAGGCGAAGTGCAGATCGAACTCGTGGGGATGATCGGTCGGTGTGACCAAGTGAACTTCGAGGTGGCAATCGAAAATCGCCAGTGCGGTGTTGGGGTTGACGAGGCAACCGGGGACTTTGAAGTACCCGCCGGTATCCTCGTTCGGCCAGCGGATCAGAATTGCTTGAGCAGTCATCATGGGGAAGCCCTCCTGTCAGTGGGAGTTCTATGATAGAATGGATGTTGTTGCTTCTGATTATAGTTCGAAACTATAGTTTCGTACAAGGCTTTGAGAGCTGAAAATTCGCGACAAGGTCGCTGAAGCTCGCGTGATCTCCTGAGATTGCGCGGATACGAACATTTGTTCTGAGGTGGCGTATGGTGGATTTGGGGATGTTGATTCGGGAGGCTCGTACCCAGAGCGGGCTTACGGTCGCGCAGTTGGCCGAAGCTGTCGGCGTGACGGCGACCTACCTACGGGAATTGGAGCGCGGGGTCAAGAAAAACCCTTCCATGCAAGTGGTGGCGGGGATGGCGGACGTGCTCGGCAAGCCGGTGAGTTACTTTTTCGGCAAGCAAGAAGAGGCCGGGACGCTGATCTCGGCGCTTCCGGCAGATGTGAGCGGCTATGTGCGCGAGAAAATTCTCGAACCCTTCGGCACTTCGCAGGAGTCGGTGGAGACGTGGAGCGACACCCAAGTGATGGAAGCGTTTGTCCACTACTTGCGCACGCTGAAAAAACGGACGGAGAGTGAAGAGAAGTGAGCAAACGCATCTCGCTGTTGCTCGCGCTGGTCGCAGAGCTTGGGTTGCTCGGCTGGTTGTACAGCCGCTACCACCAAATTGAGCAGGACATTCTCATGGTGCAGGGTCAATTCCAAGATCGGTATGCGGACTTGCACAGCCAATGGTTGAAACTGGCGGGCGGAATCATGTTGGTCGCTTTTGCGGCGCTGGTGACCGCGTATGTCCTTGTCAGGAACTGGCGAAGAGCGTAGCTTTTTTCCCTGTTGCGATCATACATATGATACGGGCACAATTCTGGATCGCGGTTGGATCGCAATCAGGGGAGCGGAGTGAGCGTGAGAGAACTGACGTATCATGATTTTCTGGCGACGTTCGGGATCGGCGGCGCCCATCCGGGCGGATTGGCGTTGACCCGGGACGTCGTGGCGAAGGAAAGATTGACTCCTGTTTCGCAAGTGCTCGATGCCGGATGCGGCACCGGACAGACCGCCGCCTATCTTGCGAAGACATACGGCGCACAGGTGACGGCGCTCGACCAACACCCGCTGATGTTGCAGAAGGCCGGGCGGCGCTTTCAACGGGAAGGAGTGCGTGTGCAGCTCTTGCAAGGAGATGTACACCGGCTTCCGTTTCCAGACAAGTCGTTTGATTTGGTGCTCGTTGAGTCGGTGACGATCTTCACGCGCATCAACACGGCTCTTGGCGAGTATGCCCGCGTGCTGAAACCGGGCGGTGTCCTGCTCGATTTGGAAATGACGGCGGAGCGTCCGCTTTCGGCAAAGGAACTGGAGGAATTGAGCAGCGTGTACAACACGCGTCAGGTTCCGACAGAGACCGAATGGACGGGGCGTTTGCAGGGGATCGGGTTTGAGTCGATTTCTGTGGTGCGAGGCGGCACGGTGGCTTCGGCGATTCCCAATGAGCAGACTCCCGAGCAGGAGTTGCCGGAATTTGAGGCATCGCAAGACGTGGACCCGAGGCTGTATGACATCTGGAGCGCCCACCAGGCCTTAACCGAGAAGTTTTCACGGCGGCTTGGGTACCGTGTGTACCGAGCTGTCCGCAAGAAGTAAGGAAAAAGGGGACGGAGCGAAGAGCGCCTCCGTCCTTTTTTCCATGTACAAACAGACAGACATCAAGTGGGGAGAGACAAGAGATCATGCAAGAAACCATGCTGGAACTTCAAACGTACCAAGACGTAGAACGCGCCGTGATGGAACAGGTGAAAGAGAAGATCGTCAAAGGCCGTTTCCTGACGGCGCTTGGAAACGGTGAATTCACTACGGCACAAATTCGCGAGTTTGCCTTGCAATACAGCTATTACAGCCGCAATTTCCCGCGTGTGCTGGGGGCTGCGATTGCGGCGGTGGAACCCTTGGACCGCTGGTGGGTGCCGTTGGTGGACAACCTCTGGGATGAGGCCGGACGCGGCAATCCCAAGGGATACCACTCCCGGATGTATCGCACGTTCTTGGAGTCGGTGGCTCCCGATGTGACGGTCAACGACGAACATGTGCCGGACTATCCGGTGGGAGCGGCGACCCAAAAGGCGGTAGACTCCTTTTTGAATTTCTTGCGCGGGGCGACCACTTTGGAAGCGATGGCGGCGGTCGGGCTTGGGTCCGAATTGTTTGCAGGTCTCGTCATGGGCTTGATCGGCGAAGGATTGCGTCACCCGAACTACAATAGGGAGCGCAAAGTCAACGCAGCGTTCTGGATGGCGCATGCCGACACGCACGAACCGCGTCATTACGAACTCTGTCGCGATGTATTGGTCGACTTCCCGGAGCCTGCGCAACTGCAAACGATCTACCGCGCAGGTGTAGAAATTGCGCTGTCAGAAGCTCGTTTCTATGACGAATTGTATGACGAAATGAAACGCAAATAATTTTGAGTACCACAAGACCATCCTCGCGACCCGAGGATGGCCTTTTTACGTTGGGAATGAAAATGGGCGTTTTGCAAACGCTAGAGAACAGAAGGAGGGTGAGATGCGCATGAACCATGAAGATCAAAAACTTCAGGAACGAAAACAGTTCGATGACAAATTCGAAGAGAAGATGCACAAACAGTATACAGACATCGAGGAAGAGTACCACGCGGCGTACCCGAACACGCCGGCCCCGTGGACGATGGGCTTCTTGCGGGCGATCTTCAGCCGTGATGGGAAAGGCGTTCTGCTGTGGGCATTGGTCGGCATTGCCGTCGCCGTAGCGCTGTGGATCGCGTACTTGGCACTCTACCCAAACGGCAACTTCTAAAGCGACGACCCGGCGAACGATGGTTCGTCGGCTTTTTTTGTCATGGGGATGTGATATATAATGGGAAGATACGTGCGAGAGGAGGGACCAGGGTATGAAGCAACATCTTTTATTTGATCTGGACGACACCCTGATTCATTGCAACCGATTTTTCAACGAAGCCCGCTCGGAGTTTATCGCGGCGATGCTTTCGTTTTTCCAAGGCTACCCGATTGAGGCGAAACTGATTGATGATACACAACAACATATCGATCTCTCCGGCATCGAGCAGCACGGGCTTGGCAAGCACCGTTTCCCGGAATCATTGGTCGCCACCTACCGTCTGATGTGTGAGAAGTACGGCAAGACGCCGTCGAAGCATGAGGAGCAGGAAATCGAAGCGGTCGGGTACGGAGTGTACACGAAGCCGATCGAGTTGTACCCGCATGCGCATGATACGCTTGAATTGTTGCGCTCGGAGGGGCATGAACTGTACCTCTACACCGGGGGCGATCACGAGATTCAGACCGCGAAAGTGTTGAAGGCGGGCCTTGGCGACATTTTCCCGGAGGATCGCCGCTTTATCAGCGAACACAAGAACCGTTCTGTGTTGTCCAAGATCATGCAGGAACGAGGTTTGGAGCATCTGTCTACCTGGATGGTCGGCAACTCGGCTCGCAATGACATCAGACCGGCGCTTGAAGAAGGCATTCACGCCATTCATTTGCCGGACAAAGGCGGTTGGTCGTTCGACCAAGCCGATTTGAACGTGCCGGTGATCGGACGTTTCTTCACGCTGGAGACGATCAAGGGTGTTCCGGATATCATTCGCGATCATCTCAACGATGTGGGCAAGAAATGATGCCGAAGATCTGGATTGACGGCGATGGATGCCCGCGTGGAGCTGTGCAGTTCACTCTCGAAGAGGGGGAACGGCGCGCTCTCGACGTGTGGCTGGTCACGAACGTCCACCATGAACAGCAAGCCAAAAACCGCTTGGTCGTAGATGGCCACGCCCAAGCGGTGGACCTTGCCATTTTGAACCGTTTGCAGGCGGGGGACGTCGTGATCACGCAAGATATCGGCTTGGCTGCGATGGTGCTCGGGAGAAGAGGCTATGCCTTGAACCCGAACGGTACAGAGTATGACAGCGCCACGATGCCACTGCTTTTGGAGATGCGGGAGTCCGCAGCCAAACACCGACGGGGCGGCGGTAGAACGCGCGGTCCAAAGAAACGCACAAATGATGATCAAGAGAAATTTCAATCTCATTTAGTCGAGCTACTCAACAAAATCAGCGGATAAAGTAAAGTATGCGGCTCTTACGCATGCTTTTTTTGTTATCCTGCTGAAATAGCCTATTTAAATAGAATCCCTTTAATTATTGCGTGAATATATACTTTGTTCTATCATAAAGGTACAACATTAAAAATTCGACCCAAGTAGAAAGCTAACTTTTTATAAAGGAGGTGATATTCATTGAAGACGTCGCTTCGACTCTATGTCTACACGATCAATATCATCGGACTGGCGCTGTTGGCTTTTACGTTGACCATGTTTCCACATGGGGTGTTGTTTGACGCATTGGTGTTTCTCGTGTTGGCAGGTGTGGTTCAACTGATGCCTGTTGCACTCGCGAAGCAGTCGTGGGTATCGGTGTCGTTCTCAATCGCGTATGCGGCCGTGCTGTTGCTGGGTCCGGAGGTCGGGGCTCTGACCTCGATGGTCATCGGGTTGGTGGCTTCGTTCTATCCGAAACGCTTGAAACCGCACAAGTTGATTTTCAACGTGGCGGGGTTGGCGATTCCGGCTTACATCTCCGGGCAGATCTTGCAGATGGCACAAGGGATGAGCTACTTCTGGTTGTTGGAGTTTATTTTCGTACCGCTGTTGTTCTATACGATCAACTCCGCCCTGATCACGTTCGCCATCGCGCTGACCGCCAACGAATCTCCGTTTCGGATCTGGAATGAGAACTATCGCTGGCCGATGCTCAACTACTTGTTCTTGGCTTGGATCGGCATCGGGCTGTACAAAGCCTATGCGGTGTTGAACGTGCTCGGGTTGATGATCTTCGTCTTGCCGCTGATCATGGCGCGGTACAGTTTCAAACTGTATATCGACCAGACCAACAAGGTTCAGCAGCATCTGGATTCCTTGCAGACGGCAAACGACATGCTCAACCGCAAAGTTGACGAGGTGGCAGCTCTGCAGAAACACGCGTTGCTGATGGGCACATCGCTCAACTTCGAATCGACGCTTCTCACCGTGTTTGCCCGCGTATCGGACGAGGTTCCGTACCAAGCGTTGTACATCGTTTGGAAGAACCCCGACCGTGAAAGCTACGAGCAGTATCAAATCAAGGAGCGAACCGGAATCGAGTCGGTCACGCTGACCGAGTTGGATGTAAGCATCGATCGCGTGTTCCAACAAGGCAAGCGCATCGTGCTGTCGGCTCGCGAGAGCACGCACGTCAAACTCTTGTGCCCGATGATTGCACAGGGCAATGTACAAGGGGTGATGACGCTTTTGTGCCCGCGCGATTTGTTGGAAGAGATCGACTCGTCTCTGGACGTGTACGTGTCTCACGGCGCGGCTGCACTTTCGAATGCGTACTTGTACCAGCGCATGGAACGGGTGGCCAACACGGACAACTTGACCAAGTTGTACAATCGTCACTACTTCGCCCGCAAACTTTCTGATATGACGAAAGCTCCTCATGTTGCGAATACGGTCATCATCATGGATTTTGACAACTTTAAGGACATCAACAACACCTACGGCCACCATATCGGCGACCTTGCGCTGCACTATGTCGCGAGTTTGATCCGCTCGGAATCGAGGGACGAGGACATTCCGGTGCGTTACGGCGGGGACGAATTCGCTCTGCTGATGCCAAACGCGACCGAAGAAATCGGACTAATCGTTGCGGCCCGTCTATTAGAGCAGATTCGCTTGCCGGTGACGCTGGAGGGACACACGCTGTCCATCTCGCTGAGTTTCGGCGTTGCGACTTGCTTGGAAGGGGACGGCAACATCCAAGAGACCGTCAAACAAGCGGACAAGGCTGCCTATTTCTCAAAGGCCAGCGGCAAGGGTTGTATTACGTTGTACTCGCAGATTCAAGGCGAGGGCCACCCAGTCTATCAGGGCAACTCGGAACAGATCGTGCCAAGCGCAGAAGAGATCGAATCAAGGCGCTCGATCACCAAGGGATTGCTGCATGCATTAAAAGCGCGCGACGTCGTGACCTACAACCACAGTCTGCAGGTCGCCACATACTCCGTCTGGCTGGCACAACGTCTACATTTGCCCCCGGACGAGATTGAACGAGTGCGTTTTGGCGCTCTCTTGCACGATATCGGGAAGCTCGGCATCCCGGATCAAGTATTGAAAAAAAGCGCGGTGTTAAACAAAGCTGAGCATAGCAATATGCGAACGCACCCGGTCGTCGGGCATGATATTTTAAGACACTTCGGAACCGTCTACGATTCCATTCTGCCGATTCTCTTGTCGCATCATGAACGGATGGACGGGCAAGGGTATCCGCACGGAATTGAGGCGTCCACGTTGGATCAGGCGGTGCGCATCGTAACCATCGCCGACGCATTCGATTCCATGACGCGAGACAGTTGCTACCGAGACAAAATGCCGATGCACTGGGCTGTCGAAGAGCTTCGTCGCTGTAAAGGGACGCAATTCGACTCTGAGTTAGTGGATCAGTTTCTCGAAGTAGTGCGGCAACATTTTCCTGACCGTTGGTCGGATTCTGGGGAGAATCCGGACAGTTCGGTCGTGAGGGAGGCCTCGCTCCAATGATACGGAAATGGATCGATGACTTGTTGAAACGCATTCTGCGCGCGCTGTAGGGGTACAGCCGCAGAGTTGTTGGGGCTTGGGATCGTAAGGGATACCAAAAATAGGGTAAAAGGGGAAATGAGAGATGAAAAAAGTGGTACTGGCTGGCGTATTGGTTGCTGTAGCTTTGTTTTTGACGGTAGCAGCAGGTGTTGGCACTGCACAAAAAACAGCAGGCTCGCTCATCCCGATTCCGTGTGATCCTAACGTTTTCACCTGGGGTGACTGATTGACCGGTACTACAGAGATCAAGATCCGAAGTGTCACATAAAAGGAGAGAACTTTTCGACGAAAAGTTTCTCTCCTTTTTGCGTTGTATGGAGTTAGTTTTTGTTGCGGGCGATTTCTTCGGCGAGTTCGTTGAGCTCGGCCCAACGCTCAACAGCAGACTCTAACTCTGCGGTGAGGCGAGTTTCCTCATCTGTTAGTTTCTGCAGGTGCGTGTAGTCGCTGCCGCCCTTCGCAAGTTCGGCTTGCACGTCGGCGAGTTCCGTTTCAAGACCTGCAATGCGGTTGTCGATCGATTCGTATTCGCGCTGCTCGTTGTAAGTCATGCGGCGGGCACGCGGTTTTTCGGAGCGGGAGGCTTGCGTTTTCGGCTTGTCTTCGCTGGTTGCTGTAGCGGGCAAGTCAGATGCAGTCAGCCTTTTTTCTCGTTGAGCTTGGTAGACGGAGTACATGTCGAGCGTCTCGTAGATGCCGTGCTCTCCTTCGAAGGCGATCAGGCGATCCACCACGCGATCGAGGAAGTAGCGGTCATGGGAGACGGTGATGACGGTGCCGTCAAAATGGTCCAGATAATCTTCGAGAATCGTCAGCGTTTGCACGTCGAGGTCGTTGGTCGGTTCGTCCAGCAAGAGAACGTTTGGCTCGCTCATCAAGATCCGCAACAAGTAGAGACGGCGTTTTTCACCGCCGGAGAGCTTTGAGATCGGTGTCCATTGTTGATGCGGCGGGAACAGGAAGCGTTCGAGCATCTGTCCGGCAGAGATCGTTTCACCGTCGGTGGTTTTGATGTAAGACGCGACGTCGCGGATATACTCGATGACGCGCATCTCTTCGTTCATGTCGATGCTTTCTTGCGTGTAGTACGCCATCTTCACGGTGGAGCCGACATCTACCGTGCCGCTGTCCGGTTGGAGACGGCCGGCGATCAAGTTGAGCAGGGTTGATTTGCCGCTGCCGTTGGGACCGACGATCCCGATGCGTTCACCGGGTCCAACCAGCAGGTTGTAGTCACGAAGCGGAGTACGGTCACCGAACGACTTGGTGACGTCGGTGAGTTCGAGAACTTTTTTTCCGAGTCGTTGAGAGCCGATGGCGATGTCCAGTTGTGCGCTTGCTTTTTCAACTTTCTGATCGCGCAGAGCGGTGGCGAATTCGACGCGGGCTTTCTGTTTGGTGGTGCGTGCTTTGGCTCCACGGTGCAGCCACTCCAGTTCGCGACGCAGGAGATTCTGGCGCTTGTCTTCGCTGGCAGCCGTCGACTCTTCGCGTTGGGCTTTGCCGATGAGGAAGGTCTCGTAGTTGCCGCTGTACGAGTAGAGGTTGCCTTTGTCCAATTCTAAAATGCGGTTGGTAACACGGTCGAGGAAGTAGCGGTCATGCGTGATCATAAGCAGGGCCGCTTTGCTTTTTGCCAAGTAGGTTTCCAGCCAATCGACAGTTTCGTTGTCGATGTGGTTGGTCGGCTCATCGAGGATCAAGAGATCAGCCGGACGAATCAGGGCACGCGCCATGGCGACACGTTTGCGTTGGCCGCCGGAAAGTGTGCCGACGATCGCTTCGTACTCCGTGATGCCAAGACGGTTGAGGATGTTCTTGGCGTTGGCTTCCATCTCCCACGCGTTGTTCTGGTCGATTTCTTGGGTGAGGCGCAAGAGACGGGTTTGCAACTTCTCATCTTCCGGATGGAGGGAGAGTTGGCTCAGGGTCTGCTCATAGTCGTAGAGCAGGCGCAGGACGGGCGAGTCGCCTTGGAAGACCGATTGCAGGACGGTCAGGTGCTCGTCGAATTGCGGGTTTTGCGGAAGGAATTCCACGCGGATGTTCGTGCCGCGCACGACTTGACCTGAGTCGGCGAGCTCCGTTCCGGCAATCGTCCGCAGGAGCGTGGACTTGCCGGTTCCGTTGACACCGATCAGGCCGATGCGTTCGCCGCTGTCGATGCCGAAGTTGAGGTCTTGAAACAGCGTTTTCTCGCCGTGGGTTTTCGTGAGGTTGAGAGCAGAGAGTAAGTTCATGGTTTCTACCTTCTTTTCGGTATGCTACTCACCAGTGTAGCATACTTTTATACGTGATCGAAGAGGAGGGACGGACGGTGAAAAAAGCGTTGATTCGCTTGGAAGACGTCGGGCCGGGCGGAAAGTACGGGACAGAGGAAAGTCTACTAAAATTGTGCGTGGTGGCCGACCTTCTGGCACGCGAAGGTGTGCCGTTTCATGTCGCGATGATTCCACGCTTTGTCGATCCATCCAAGGGGTATGATTCGTCGATTGCAAACGGCAAAGACCCATTTGTAAAGAAGTTCTTGAACGTGATCCACTATCTGCGCACGCGCGGTGGGTCGATCGGGATGCACGGATACCGGCATCAATATCAAATGGAAGCCAGTGCAGACGGGTATGAGTTCGCCTACTCAGCCTGCGAGAGCGATTGCCCCCCACAAGAGCCGGACGCCTCGTATCTCGATCGCGAGGAATTTGAGAAGTCCTATTCGTCCAGTCGGATGCGCGATGGATTTGCGACAGCTAAGCAGGCGGGAGTGAAGTTGGATTGGTTTGAGACGCCCCATTATGCGGCGGAAGGAAATGCGCGTCAGGTGTTGGAAGGTTGGGTCGGGTTGTTTTTCGAGAACGACCCGAGCCATGAAGAAGCGAATAAAAAAGTGAAGTTTGAAGACCTCGACACCCCGCTGTACAGAGGTGTCGTGTATGTGCCGACTCCGCTTTTTTATATAGATGGGTCGCATCCGGAGCAAGATGTGGAGCGGATGTGCAAGGAAATTGCAGAGTATGCACCTGATGAAATTGCCGGCTTTTTTTATCATGCGTTTTTGGAGTTTCCGTACATTGCGTTCGAATCGACGGGATCGGGCAAGAAGCGGGTGAAGTATGATGTCAAATCGCCTTTGCACCGGTTGATCCGTTGTTTCAAGCAGCAAGGCTGGACGTTTGAGCATCTGTTGAATCTCGTGCCGTTTGCGCCGTCGGCGAGGCGAACGGGTGTTTTCCCGGGAAATAACGGGGTGGTGTTAACGGGAGATGTAGACGGTGACCAGCGGTCAGAATTGGTGTTTTGGGAGCCGTCGACAGGCACTTGGTCGGTGTTGCGAGCGAACTTGGATGGATATCCGAACCGCAACATTCCCATTGGAGATCCTGATCAGGCGTTGACCGGGTGGGCGCAAGGGGAGTATTGGCGTCCATTCTTGGGCGATGTGAACGGTGATGGCCGGGCGGATTTGATCGTGTTGGACCCGGAGATCGGGCAGTGGCAAGTGGCGTTGAGCGATGGACAGAGATTTGCTCCCGCGGCAGGGGATCGACAGTTTCTCTGGTTGGAACACTTCCCGAGCGGCGAGGACTGGGTTCCGCTCGTCGGGGATTTCAACGGAGATGGAAAAACGGACGTGGCCGTTTACAACGTCACGACCGGCGATTTGCGTGTTGCGCTAAGCACGGGGGCTCACTTTGAAGAAATGATGGTCAAGGGAACAGACCACGCGCACCTGTGGTTGAAAGGCTGGGTGAAAGGCAAGGATTGGCGAGTGGCGGTGGGAGATTTCAATGGAGATGGCCGCTCGGACCTCGTGGCATGGAACCGAAGAACGGGAGATTGGAAAGTGGCGTTGAGCAACGGCCGCCAGTTGATGCCGACTGCTGGGCACGTGGGGACCTACTGGCGGCGCGGGTTCGGGGTTGGAGATCAATGGAAGTTGCTGGTGGCGGACGTGAACGGTGATGGGCGCGATGATGTGTTGCTGGTCGATTCTGCCAAGGGTCTATGGCTTGTGGCGCGCAATGAGGGGGACCGGTTCGTTCCGCATGACACAACGTTCGGACCGTGGGCGGCAGGGGCGTATGCGGCGCCTTTTGTCGGGAAATTTACAAGGGACGGCAAAGCCGCCATCGGCGTACGGCAGCCGCTTTTACGAGGCGGGGTTGTGGATTTTTCTCTTTCGGTCATGAAGTGAGGGGAAAATAGGCACTTGTCCCTTGACTTGATTCCCTTAGATTGGGTAAGATAGTTGCAACGTAAAATGTTGCGGCGATGAAGAAACAGAAAGTACCTGCCTCTCCATCCACCAGCGAGCTGGGGACGGTGTGAGCCCAGCGGATGCGGGCAGGGAAACGGCGGTTTCGGAGCTGCAAATCGTGAAGAGGTGGGCGTGGCGATTCTTCGTTGCGTCAACTAGGGTGGAACCGCGGGAGGAAGCTCCCGTCCCTAGGCTTTTACAGCCAGCCTAGGGACGGGAGTTTTTTTGTATGCTCGTGGCCCTGGCTGAGCCCCTCACCAACGAAGGAGCTGTTTCAGATGAGCGTCAAAATGGACGAAATCGTAGCACTGGCGAAACACCGTGGCTTTATCTTCCCGGGTTCGGAAATCTACGGCGGCCTCGCCAACACGTGGGACTACGGCCCGCTGGGCGTTGAGTTGAAGAACAACGTCAAAAAAGCATGGTGGAAGAAATTTATCCAAGAATCTCCGTACAACGTCGGTCTCGACGCGGCGATCCTCATGAATCCGAAGACTTGGGTTGCATCGGGTCACGTCGGCAACTTCAACGACCCGATGATCGACTGCAAAGCTTGTAAAGCTCGTCACCGCGCTGACAAACTGATCGAAGAAGCGCTGGGTGAAAAAGGCATCGAGATCATCGTGGACGGCATGACCTTCCAACAGATGGCCGAACTGATCAAGGAACACAACATCCCGTGCCCGGATTGCGGTGCGCACGACTTCACCGACATCCGTCAGTTCAACTTGATGTTCAAAACCTTCCAAGGCGTCACCGAGTCGTCCACCAACGAGATTTTCCTGCGTCCGGAGACGGCCCAAGGTATCTTCGTCAACTTCAAGAACGTGCAGCGCACGATGCGCAAGAAGCTCCCGTTTGGTATCGGCCAAATCGGTAAGTCCTTCCGCAACGAGATCACCCCGGGTAACTTCACGTTCCGCACGCGTGAGTTCGAGCAGATGGAATTGGAGTTCTTCTGCAAGCCGGGCGAGGAATTGAAGTGGCACGAGTTCTGGAAGCAAGAAGCGAACACTTGGCTTCGCACGTTGGGTATCAAGGATGAGCACCTGCGCCTTCGCGATCATGATGAAGATGAGTTGTCTCACTACTCGAACGCTACCAGCGACTTCGAGTACAAGTTCCCGTTCGGCTGGGGCGAGCTGTGGGGCATCGCGTCCCGTACGGACTTCGACCTCAAGCAGCACATGGAGCACTCCGGTGAAGACTTCCACTACACCGACACCGAGACCAACGAGAAGTACATCCCGTACTGCATCGAGCCGTCTCTGGGTGCTGACCGCGTAACTCTTGCGTTCTTGATCGACTCCTTCGAAGAGCAACAACTGGAGGGCGGCGATTCCCGCACCGTGTTGCACTTCCACCCGGCTTTGGCACCGTTTAAAGCGGCGATCTTCCCGCTGTCGAAGAAACTGTCTGAGCCGGCGACGAAAGTCTTCGCCGATCTGGCGAAGCATTTCAACGTCGATTACGACGAGTCCGGCTCGATCGGCAAACGTTACCGCCGTCATGATGAGATCGGTACGCCGTACTGCATCACGTTCGACTTCGAATCGGAAACGGACGGCGCGGTGACGGTTCGTGATCGCGATACGATGGAACAAACTCGTATGCCGATCGCCGAGCTGAAGTCGTTTATCGAATCGAAGCTGGAGTTCTAAACCTTCTATATTAAAAAGCCTTCTGTTCCTCCCCTTGAGGGAGGCAGAGGGCTTTTTTTATTTCTAGCATCCCGCACACTCTACAAAACTTTTTTCTAGTTTCTTTGCGAACAAGTTGGTATAACTCCACTTCCTGTCCCATACACATGAAATAACAAACGAGAGAGGGACAGGGAGGAGGAGACACGATGATCGTACACAACCGGCTGCAGACGAGCACGCTCGATCTCGAACCCGTGCTGCGAGAACAAATCGCGCCGGTGCTTCCCCTGCGGCTTCGACAGGCGGTGCTCTCTTTGCCGGACGAAGTGCGCCGCCACTTGGAAGAAGTGCGCATCCGACTGGGTCGTCCGCTGCAAGTTTACTACGGCGGACGTGAGGCGTTCGTGACCCTCACAGGTCAAACGTCACCCCGCGCTGAGGACGGGCATTTCATCGACGAAGAAGACATCGCCCAAACGCTCAACCTCATGACGCACTCTTCGCTCTACGCGTTGGAGGAAGAGCTCCGGCGCGGCTATCTCACCATCCCCGGTGGGCACCGTGTTGGACTTGCCGGACGAGCTCTCTTGGATGGACAAGGGCAACTCCGCGGCTTGAAGGAGATTACCACGTTCAACCTGCGTATCGCCCGCGACGTTCGACATGCTGCAGAGAAGATTCGCCATCTGCTAATCGATTCCGCGGCCTACCGCTTGCACAACACGCTTTTGATTTCGCCGCCGCAATGCGGCAAGACCACACTCCTGCGCGACCTCGCCCGACATCTCTCCTGCGGCACGTTGCATCCGAAACTGCCGCCGCAAAAAGTCGGCATCGTGGACGAACGCTCCGAAGTCGCCGCTTCCTGGCGAGGAGTTCCACAACACGATCTCGGTCCGCGCACCGATGTGTTGGATGCCTGTCCGAAAGCGGAAGGCATGCAGATGATGATCCGCTCGATGTCGCCCCACGTTCTCGTCACCGACGAGATCGGTCGCCCGGAGGACGGAGCTGCGCTGCTGGAAGCGATTCACGCAGGCGTTCATGTCATCACCACGGCACACGGTTTCGGGATGCATGAAGTCCGCAACCGTCCGGTGTTGCGCCAACTGTTTGAACAGGGCGCCTTCCACCGCTACATCGTGCTTTCCCGCCGTCGCGGACCCTGCACGATCGAGGGTGTGTTCGACAAACGGGGAGAACGGGTGCAGACGGGGAGTGAGAATCATGTTTAAACTGCTCGGCGGCCTGTTGATCCTAGGGGCCTGCACGATGGCCGGATTTCGAATGGCCAACCGATATGCGGAACGCCCCAAGCAACTTCGGCAGTTCGTCAGTGCTTTGAAGGTGTTGGAAACCGAAATTTTTTACGCGGCAACCCCGCTGCCGGATGCTTGCCAGCGCATCGCCGCACGACTGCCCGCTCCGGTCGGAGAGTTTTTTCACAAGATGTCTGACAAGCTCCGCGACGGGCGCGGGCTGACCGGTGACGGTGCTTGGCAAGAGGCTCTCGACGAGATGCGCAGTCGCTTGGTGCTCAAAGAGGGAGATCGCGATGTGCTTCGCCAGTTTGGACGCACACTGGGGGCTTCTGACCGGGCCGACCAGATCAAGCACATCCACCTCGGTGTCGCGCATTTGACGGCAGAAGAGGCGAGCGCTCGCGAAGACCAAGCCCGCAACGAAAAAATGTGGCGGTACCTCGGCGCACTGCTCGGGCTGACCGTCGTGATCCTGTTGTATTAGTGGGGGGGAACGATGATGGGCACAGAGATCAATGAAATATTCTTCATCGCGGGTGTGGGCATCCTCACCGCGGTCATCCACACCGTTTTAAAGCAATCGGGCAAGGAAGAGTTCGCCTCATGGGCGACGCTGACCGGTTTTATCGTGATCATGTTCACGGTCGTCTCCTACATCGGCGACCTGTTCAACAAAGTCCGCGACGTGTTCCTGTCGCACTAGCGTCCGGTCTCGAAAAAGGAGTTCGACGCCTATGGACATCATCCAAATTGTCGGCCTCGGGTTGACAGCCACGATGCTGATCGTCGTCGTGAAGGGCAAGTCCCCCCAGATTGCGTTTCTGTTATCGCTCTTGGTCGGGGTGTTCATCTTCATCTTCCTCCTCGACAAGATCCAGCTCGTGATCAACCTGCTTGAGAAACTCTCGGTGCAAGCCGGGGTCGAGATGATTTTTTTACAGACGATCTTGAAGATCATCGGGATCGCGTACATCGCAGAATTCGCAGCGCAGATCGCCAAGGACGCGGGCGAAGGCAGCATCGCTTCCAAAATCGAACTCGCCGGTAAAGTGTTAATCCTCGTACTTGCACTGCCGATTGTGCAACGCGTGGTAGAGACGGTGCTGAATCTACTTCCGACCTAAGGAGGTGAGGCGATGAGTCTTACTTCAAAACGGACAACCAAGCGATGGACCTGGATTTTCTTCTGGCTTGCACTCGTGATTGCCATGAGCGTGGGCAATCTCACCCACGCGTTTGCGGAAGGCACGTCGCCTTCACCGCCTGCGTCGCAAGGAACACCAATCCCGCAGGAGAACGCAAGCGCGAGTCTCACCGACCCATTGGTTCAACAGCAATTCCAGCAACTTGACTTGCACGACTTCGATACATTTTTGGACGAGATCGTGCAGGAGTATGGCGACTATTTGCCGCCGGAGGTCAAAGGCCATGTGGGCGACCTCGTGCTCCACGGCCACTTCGGTACGGTGTTTCAAGGCCTGCTGGTCGGGCTGCTCAAATACTTGTTCCACGAGTTGTTCCTCAATTCGCGATTGCTTGGCACGATCATCGTCTTGACGGTTTTCGCCGCCATCTTGGAGAACATGCAGACCGCATTTGAAGGGAACAACGTCTCGAAAATCGCCCACACGATCTGCTTCCTCGTCCTGATGATTCTCGCCGTGCAATCGTTCTCGGCGGCGACGAGTTACGCCAAGGATGCGATCTCCACGATGGTCGATTTCATGACGGCGACGATCCCGATGTATCTGGCCTTGCTGGCTGCAACGGGCGGTGTGACATCGGCTGCGATGATTCACCCGCTGATCGTGTTCCTGATCAATGTGATCGGCGACTTGATTCAGTTCGTGATCTTCCCGCTGATTTTCTTTTCGGCGATCCTCTCCTTGGTCAGCAAGATTTCCAACCGCTACCAAGTGACCCAACTTGCCGGGCTGTTGAAATCAACGGCGGTCTGGGTGCTCGGAGTGTTCTTCACGATCTTCCTCGGCGTCGTCTCTGTGCAGGGGGCGGCGGGGGCGGTCGCGGACGGGGTCTCGATCAAAGCCGCCAAGTATGTGTCCAGCAACTTCGTCCCTGTCGTCGGCAAGCTGTTCTCCGATGCGGCCGACACGGTCGTCGGAGCGAGTTTGATCGTCAAAAACGCACTCGGCATCACCGGGGCTGGCGTCCTGCTTTTGCTCGCAGCGTTCCCGGCGTTGAAAATTCTCTCGCTGGCGATCGTCTACAACGTCTCGTCAGCTGTGATGCAACCGCTGGGGGAATCGCCGATCATTGGCTGTCTCAGCACGATCGGCAAGAGCTTGATCCTCGTGTTCGCGGCGCTGGCAACCGTCGGCTTCATGTTCTTCCTCGCGGTCACAGTGATTATCGCGGCAGGCAATCTGTCGGTGATGGTGAGGTGATGGACGATGATGGCCTTTCTCAGCGACTGGCTGCGCGGGCTGATCCTCGTGATTTTTCTCGCGGTGATCTTGGACATGATCTTGCCCAACAACATCATGCAACGCTACGCCAAACTGGTCATGGGTCTCTTGATCATCTTGATCATGCTGACCCCGGTTTTGAAGCTCTCCGGCAAGTCGATCTACGAGATGGACTTCACACTGGACTCGCTTCTTACAGGAGGCAAATCAAAAGCTTCCAACTTGCCAAGCCTCGACCAAATCCAACAACAGGGCGAGCAAATCGCCCAGCAAAACCAAGGGTTGACTGCCGAAGCCTGGAAAGCCGGCATCACCCAAAACGTCAAACAGATCGTCGAACAGGAAAAACCGGGCCTGACCGTCGACCGCGTCGAGGTGAAATACACGACGAATCAACAAGGCCAGCCCGAACAGCTAAACGGTGTGACCGTGACGGTGAAAAACCGCACGGAGGCCGGGTCGGTCCAACCGATTGAAGACGTGCCGCCGATCATCATCGGCAAAAGCGGAGACAGCGCGGACAGTCAAACCACCCTCGCGCAGGGAGACCGCCGACATGCGGAAATGAGCTCCTCCATCCGCACGCAGATCGCCGCCGAGTACAAACTACAATCTTCACAAGTCCTCGTCGTCTGGCGGGATTCCTGAAAAAGGGGGTGAGCGTTCTTGAGCAATTTGAACGACAAACTGCAAGGTCTGATGAAAAACAAAGCCATGCTGATCGGCATCGGCGCAGTCGGTGTGGTGCTCCTCTTCAACCCCTTCTCCTGGGGGTCATCCAAGGGGAGCGGGCAGCCGGTGACCGCGCAGAAGCCGACCGAGAGCGTCACGGTCAACACCGAACAACAACAGATGGCGAACTACGAAAAAATGTACGAAGACCGGCTGACCGAAATCCTCGACGACATCCGAGGAGTCAGCGACGCCAAAGTGATGGTCACCATCGATTCCAGCGAAGAGATGGTCTACGCCCAAGATGAACAAGAAAACCGGCAAACCACCTCCGAGCAAGACAAAAGCGGTGGCAACCGCACCGTCACAACCATTGATAAAAACGGAAAAATCGTCATGACCAAAGTCAATGGGGCAGACCAACCGGTGCTCGTCAAAACGATCAAACCCCGCGTGCGCGGCGTCGTCGTCGTCGCCAACGGGGCTGAAGAAGTGAAAATCCAAGCGTTGATCACGGAAGCCGTCCAGCGTTCGCTGGAAGTGCCTCCTCATAAAATTTCCATCCTTCCAAAAAAATCCTAATCACAAAACCCAAGGAGTGTGTTGAAAAATGGCAAAGCGTCAAACGATCTGGTTGTCCACGATGATGGTACTCTCTCTGATGTTGATCGGCTTCTACACCGTCAACAACAACGTCAAGGAAGTCTCCACCGACCCGACCCAAGCAACTGCAACCGACACCAAAACCGCAGACAAAGCGGCGGCCGACAAAGCAGCCAAAGGCGGGGACAAAGCGGTGATGGAACCGTCCGACTACTTCATCTCCTACCACCTCGAAGAATCGCAAAAAGCGTCCGCCGAAGCGGAACGCCTGCAAACGGTCATCGCCAACGACAAGACCCCGGCTGAGCAAGTAGAAAAAGCGAAAAAAGACCTCGAAAACCTCAACAACAACCAAGATAAATTCGACAAAGTCATCGACCTGATCATGGCAGAAGGATACCCGGATGCGATCATCGAAATGAAGGACGACAAAGTCAACGTTACCGTCCAATCTGCTGACCTTGACAAGAAAAAAGCGGTAAAAATCATGGGAATCGTCGCAAAAGAAATGGGAGTTTCCTCGGCAAAAGTAGTGGTGGGCAAACACGAATAAACCCTTGTGGCACAAGAGATCCCGCGGTTTTCGGGATCTCTTGATTTTTCTAACTCAAGACAGGAAGTGACTCCAATTTAGACGGAGAAGTAGAATGAAAATCTGGGGCTATGTTATACTTGGATAGGACAGGTAATCCAGCCGAGTATATTTACCATTACATATTTGCACAGGAGAGTGGCATTGAGTCATGTTCAAATTGAATGAAATCCGCGAATTGATTCGCCTGCTCGACGAGACGAGCATTAACGAGTTCAACTACGAACTTGAAGGCGCGAAACTTTTGATCAAGAAAAACGAAGTAGGCGTCGCAAACATCGTCGCAGCACCGCAACTGGTCCAAGCAGCTCCGGCTCCGGTTGTACAAGCACCGGCAGCTCCGGTCGCAGCAGCTCCGGTTGCCGCACCGGTTGCAGAAGCAGCTCCGGCTCCGGCCGCAGCTCCGAAAGCAGATGACAAGAACCTCCACAAAGTCGTTTCCCCGATGGTTGGTACGTTCTACAAATCTCCGTCCCCGGACTCTGACGCGTATGTCAAAGCAGGTGCCCGCGTCGACGAGAAGACGATCGTCTGCATCGTGGAAGCAATGAAATTGATGAACGAGATCGAAGCGGATGTCAAAGGCGAGATCGTCGAAGTGCTCGTCGAGAACGGCCAACTCGTGGAATACGGTCAACCGCTGTTCCTCGTCAAAGTTGACTAAGAAACGGGGGCTGACACCATGTTCCACAAAGTACTAGTAGCAAACCGCGGCGAGATCGCGGTCCGTGTCATCCGTGCTTGCCGAGAACTCGGCATTCCGACGGTTGCCATCTACTCGGAAGCGGACCGTGAAGCTCTCCATGTCCAACTGGCTGACGAAGCTTACTGTGTCGGCCCGACTCTGTCGCGTGATTCGTACTTGAATATCAAGAACATCCTGTCCCTCGCGACCGCTGTCGGTGTTGACGCCATCCACCCGGGCTACGGCTTCTTGGCGGAGAACGCAGACTTTGCAGAGTTCTGCAAAGCATGCGGAATCACGTTTATCGGACCGGACTCTTCGGCCATCGAGAAGATGGGCGACAAAGCTTCCGCGAAAGACACGATGAAGGCTGCGAATGTTCCGACCGTACCGGGCACCGAAGGTTTGGTAGAAGACATCGACGAAGCGCTGAAGATCGCCGATGAGATCGGGTACCCGATCATCATCAAAGCGACCGCAGGCGGCGGCGGCAAGGGCATTCGGATCGCCCAAGACCGTGAGGATCTGGCACGCCTGATCCAAATGGCACAAACCGAAGCACAGACTGCGTTTGGCAACGCGGGCGTTTACTTGGAGAAGTTCATCACCGAGATGCGCCACGTCGAAATTCAAGTCATGGGCGACAAGCACGGCAACGCCGTCTACTTGGGCGAACGCGACTGCTCGATCCAGCGTCGTCTCCAGAAGCTGATCGAGGAAGCTCCGTCTCCGGCACTGTCCGAAGAGAAGCGCCGTGCGATGGGCGAAGCGGCAGTGGCTGCGGCGAAGGCCGTCAACTACTCCGGCGCTGGTACCATCGAGTTCATCTATGACAAGGACGGCAACTTCTACTTCATGGAGATGAACACCCGTATCCAGGTTGAACATCCGGTCACCGAGATGATCACCGGCATTGACTTGATCAAGGAGCAAATCCGCGTCGCAGCGGGTGAGCCGCTCTCGATCGCACAGGAGGACATCGTCCTCGACGGCTGGTCGATCGAATGCCGCGTCAACGCCGAAGATCCGGACAAAAACTTCATGCCGTGCCCGGGCAAGATCACTCGTTACCTCCCGCCGGGCGGTTTCGGAGTTCGTGTCGATTCCGGGGCGTACGAAGGCTATACGGTCAATCCGTTCTATGACTCGATGATTGCGAAGCTGATCGTGTGGGCTCCGACCCGCGAAGAAGCGATTCTCCGCATGCACCGCGCACTGAGCGAGTTCAAGATCGAAGGGATCAAGACCACGATTCCGTTCCATCTCAAGGTTCTTCGCCACGAGAAGTTCATCGAAGGCGACGTAACCACGAAATTCCTCGAAATGTATCCTTTGTCATAATTCAGCCAGAAGCTTATACTTATAGTACTAGCAAGAGGGACAAGACGAGGGAGGGAACTCACCAGTGACTATGAACACAGAATTCAGCTCTACCGATATGGGGAACATTCGGATCGCGAACGAAGTCATCGAGATCATCGCCGGTCTTGCGGCTACCGAAATCGTCGGCGTTGCCGGCATGTCGGGTGGAGTTGCGGGCGGCATCGCCGAATTGCTCGGCCGAAAGAACCTCAGCAAGGGTGTAAAAGTAGAAGTCGGGCAGAAGCAATGCGCGGTCGACGTTTCGATCGTCGCTGAATACGGAGTCCGTATCCCGGAAGTAGCAGGCGAGATTCAAGACAACGTGAAGCGAGCGATCGAGAGCATGACCGGCCTCGAAGTTGTTGAGGTCAACGTCCACGTGCTGGGCGTCGTCTTCTCCAAACCGGTCGTCGAGGAAGTCGTCAAAGAAGAGGAAAAACCTCTGCTTCCGCCGAATCGTGTCCTGTAAATCGTAAGTACTTGGGAGAACCCCCCTGGGAACAGGGGGGTTATCTTCCATTGGAGAGGAGGACAAGCTCATGAAAATCGTCCCGCGCATTCTGCTCTGGCTCTATGCACTAGGCATCGCGGCCGCATCGGTGATCGGATTGCTCGACTATGCCGGACTCTACCGCATTTATAGTCTGCAAATCAACGACGAGACGGCCATCGCAGCTGTCGTCGCCATCCTGTTCTCACTGTTCTTCCTGTTTGCCCGCACGGGGCAACGTGCTGCACGCGAGCCGCAGACGGTGACGCAGCGCATGGAAAACGGCGATGTGAAGATTTCCTACGAGACCCTCGAGCAACTGGTCGGTCGGGCCGCTTCCGCCATCCGTGGTGTACAGAAACACAGCGCTCGCGTTCGTACCACCGAACAGGGATTGCTGCGTATCATGATCCGTTATTCCATCGAAGCGGATCTTGACATCCCGAAGACGACGGCTGACTTGCAAGAGGCGGTCAAAACCTACATCCAGACGACGACCGGCATCAAGGTCGAGTCGGTCACAGTCTACGTGACGGAGCTCGCGGTGCAACAAGAGGCCGTACAACCGACCAAGAAGAGACGGGTGGAGTAGAGCATGGACAAAGCGACCCAAGTCCTCCAGTTTCTCCTCGCGAACAAGCGCTTCCTCGGACTTGCAGTCGGATTCGTGTTCGGGTTGTTGTACCTGATCTTCGGGTTCCTGCAGACGATTGCATTTGCGCTGTTCCTCGTCATCGGCTACTTTGTTGGGAAGATGTTTGACGACCGCGAAGACTGGCGAGATGTACTTGACCGCATCATGCCACCGAAATACCGGGAATAACCACCTTTGCAGGTGGTTTCCTTTTTGCCATTCGGGTACACTATGAAGAGAAGCAATGTGACACCATAAGGAGTGCAAGAGATGAGCCGCAGAACTTCCAGAGAATTTGCGTTGCAAGGACTTTTCCAGATCGACGTCGTCAGCGCTGACGTACAGAACGCGATCACCCATGTGTTGGAACAGGAGGGGGCTGAAGTGGACCCGCTGTTCGTTCGTGATCTCGTGTCCGGCACCGTATCGCGCCAAGACATGATCGATGAACTGCTGAAAAAGTATTCGGTCGGCTGGGACCTCACCCGTATGGCGAACGTCGACCGCAACGTGCTGCGTATGGCGGTGTATGAGATGCTGTTCCACCCGGAGACGCCGAGCCATGTTGTAATCAACGAGGCGATTGACCTCGCGAAGGGCTTCTCCACGCCGGAGTCAGGCAAATTTGTCAACGGCATCCTCGCGAAGATCTTGCCGGAAGTCGATGCGCTGCGGGCGCAAGTAGGTCAATAATATGACCTACGTCCTCGGCATTGACACCAGCAACTACACGACCTCCGTGTGCCTCGTGGATCAACAGGGGCAGATCGTGCGTGAGGAGCGACGGCTGTTGCGGGTGGAAGAGGGAGAGCGGGGGCTGCAACAGTCAGCCGCTCTTTTTCAGCATGTGCAGAACTTACCTGATTTGATTGAAAAAATCGGCGTGTTGCCATCCGAACTCGCCGCTGTCTGCGCGTCCACACGTCCCCGTCGACGTGACGGTTCGTACATGCCGGTCTTCACGGCGGGGAGCGGCCTCGGTCGCAGTCTCGCAGCGACGTTTGGCGTGCCGTTTCTCGAAACGTCGCACCAAGAGGGACACATCGCAGCCGGTGAAGGAAGCACAGAAGCTGTACCCGCCGATCACTTTCTCGCCGTCCACATCTCCGGCGGCACCACCGACTTGCTCGATGTGATGCGTCTGTCGGACGGATATGAGATTGAGGAACTCGGCACAAGCGTTGACCTGCATGCGGGTCAATTCGTTGACCGTGTCGGCGTGGCTCTTGGCCTGTCGTTCCCGGCAGGACCGCACTTGGAGACGCTCGCTCAACAGTCGAACGACGAGAGCGTGACGCTGCCATCGCCTGTCAAAGGCTTCAATTTGTCGTTTGCAGGGCCGGAGACGGCGGCGATGCGTTTGATTCAAGGAGGCGCCAATCCGGCAGACGTTGCCCGTGCTGTCGAGCGCTGTATCGCAAAAGGCTTGGAGAAGACACTCCGTAAGGCTGTCGAGGAACTCGGCGCCAAGCACTTGTTGATCGTCGGAGGTGTTGCAGCGAACGCGTTCATTCGCGGGCGCTTGAAGCACCGTCTCGAACACCCGGCCGTCCGTGCGCAGTTGTATTTTGCATTGCCGCGCTATTCCACAGACAACGCGTTCGGGGTGGCACGACTCGGATTGTCACAACTCCAAAACAAAAGTCACTCCTGAGTACATTTCGGACTCAGGACTTTTCCTGTATAATGGAATTTGGTGAATGCTCGAAATTGCTCGAATAATAGGAGGCAGTGAAATTCATGGCAGAAGTACAGGATTTGAAAGTGGACCAAGAGATGTATGACATCACCATCGTCGGTGGCGGCCCGGCAGGTCTGTTCACCGCGTTTTACGCGGGCATCCGCGATGCGAAGACCAAGATCATCGACTCCCTGCCGCAACTTGGCGGTCAATTGGCAGAGTTGTACCCGGAGAAGTACATCTACGACGTAGCGGGCTTCCCGAAGGTTTTGGCGCGCGACCTCGTCAACAACCTCAAGGAGCAAGCGTTCCAATACAACCCGACCGTTTGCCTGAACGAGAAAGTCATCGGCTTGAACAAACTGGAAGACGGCACTTTTGAACTGACCACCAACACCACGAAACACTACTCCAAAACGGTCATCATCACCGCGGGCATCGGTGCTTTCACCCCGCGCGAACTGCCGGCTGAGAACGCAAGCAACTTCCGTGGCAACGGGATTCACTACTTCATCGACAACCTCCAAGCGCATCAAGGCAAAAAAGCCCTGGTCGTCGGCGGCGGCGACTCCGCGGTAGACTACGCGCTGATGCTGGAAACCGTCTGTGAAAAAGTTACCCTGATCCACCGCCGCGATCAGTTCCGCGCGCACGAAGAGTCTGTCAAGAACCTGCAAAAGTCCACTGTTGAGGTGAAAGTCTTCACGGAACTCAAAGCGGTCGACGGCTCCGGCAAAGTGGAGAAGGCGACGCTTATCAACAACAAGGACAAGTCCACCGAAGAGATCGACGTGGACCTGATTATCGGCGCACTCGGTTTCTCTGCGTCTCTCGGTCCGGTTCATGAGTGGGGTCTTGAGATCGTGGACAACGCCATCGTCGTCAACACCAAGGGCGAAACCAACATCCCGGGCGTCTATGCAGCGGGCGACGTCGTCACCTATCCGGGCAAAGTCAAGTTGATTGCAACCGGCTTCGGCGAAGCGCCGACCGCAGTCAACAACGCGAAGTTGTTCTTCGACCCGAACGCGAAACTTCATCCGGGCCACAGCTCGTCCCGCGATCACTAAGAAAGTTTGCGTTTGTGAAAAGAAAGTTCACACCCCTGTGCGGGTGTGAACTTTTTTTGCTGTATGTTAGAATGCTACTATCTACTGTCATGGAACGAGAGGACGAGCGTTTTGAACAACCAGCGTGAGATCCCGACCGTCACGATGCTGACGATGAAGATCAAAAACATGTTTGAAAACAATCCGAGCCTGCAAGACTGTTGGGTAAGAGGTGAGATCTCCAACTTTACCCATCACAGCAAAGGCCACATGTACTTCACGCTCAAGGACCCGAACTCGCGGATCAAAGCGATCATGTTCGCCGGGAACAACCGCTACCTGAAATTTATCCCCAAGGAAGGCATGAAAGTCATCGTGCACGGCTATGTCTCCGTGTTCGAGCGCGACGGGGCGTACCAGCTCTATGTCGACGACATGCAGCCGGAGGGATTGGGGTCGCTGTTCCTCGCCTTGCAACAGCTCAAGGAAAAACTCCAACGCGAGGGCTTGTTCGATGCGGTACACAAAAAACCGCTCCCGAGTTTCCCGCGCGTCGTGGGCGTGATCACCTCGCCGACAGGAGCGGCTGTGCGCGACATCATCACGACGATTTCCCGCCGCTTTCCGGTTGCGGATGTGCTCCTGCACCCGGTCATCGTACAGGGTCCGGGAGCTCCGTCGTCTGTAGCAGAGGCAATTCGCGCCATGAACGAGCTCGGCGAAGTCGACGTGTTAATCGTCGGGCGCGGGGGCGGGTCGCTTGAAGAACTGTGGGCGTTCAACGAGGAGATCGTCGTGCGGGCCATCCATGCGTCGACGATACCTGTGATTTCGGCGGTCGGTCACGAGACCGACACGACACTGGCCGACTTTGTGGCGGACGTCCGAGCGGCGACCCCGACGGCGGCGGCGGAACTTGCGGTGCCGCACATCGTGGAGTTGCGACGTCGGATCGACACGTTGCAGATGGGGTTGCAGAAGCATTTGCTCGATCGCGTGAAGGATGGACGCAAACGTTTGGAGCGCGTGGAGTCGTCGACGGTGTTCACACGTCCTACGCACCAGTTGAATCAATGGCGACAGGTGATCGACAACCAAGAAGACCGCCTGCAACTGGCGCTCACGAGGCTTGCCAACCAACAGAACCGCCGCTTGTCGCAGTTGGAAGCGCGGTTGGTGCAAGTAAGCCCTGTCGAGCGTGCGAAGCGGATGGAGCAACAGTTGATGTACGCTGTGGAACGCTTGACCCGTGCGACCGGACAAGTCGTGCAACGTGATGAGAACCGTTTCGAGCGCATGCTTGACAAACTCGACGCCTACAGCCCGCTCAACGTCATGCGCCGTGGCTATTCCCTTGCCTACACAAGCGGCAAAAAACGCCTGATCCGTTCCGTCCGAGACGTGAACCCGAGCGATCAGGTGTTGGTGCGCGTGAAGGACGGCTGGCTCGACTGTCAAGTATGGGGATTGGAGGAGGAGAACACCGATGACGGAAACGAATGAACAACAAGTAGAACAAAGCTTTGAACAAGCTTTGGAACGCCTTGAAGAGATCGTGCGCGCCATGGAAGCGGGCGACTTGCCGTTGGAGCAAGCGATTGCCGAATTCCAAGAGGGGATGAGCCTCGCGCGCATTTGTCGGGAGAAGCTCGACCAAGCGGAACAGAAAATCCAGATGTTGGTTCAAGAGTCGGGCCAACTGGTGAAAAAACCTTTTACGACGACGGAGGAATAGCTTCATGGCCTCATCCACGGACCTGAAGACGTATATCGAAGAGTTGAATGAGAAAATTGAACAGACGATGGACCGTCTCTTGCCGCCCAAAACGCAGTATCCGGGCGTGCTCTACGACTCGATGCGCTACAGTCTCTTTGCAGGTGGAAAGCGACTGCGTCCCGCTCTGACTTTGGCTACGGTGGACGCGTTGGGCGGAAACCTCGAAGCGGCGTTGCCGGTTGCGACAACGCTTGAGATGATCCACACCTATTCGCTGATCCATGACGATTTGCCCTGCATGGACGACGATGACCTGCGCCGTGGTCAACCGACCAATCACAAAGTGTACGGCGAAGCGACCGCGTTGCTGGCCGGCGATGCGTTGCTGACCCATGCGTTTCAAGTGCTTAGCACCGTGCAGACGGGAATCAAAGCGGAAACGATGCTCCGCATCATCGGCGAACTTGCCAAAGCGGCAGGCGCTGTCGGGATGGTCGCAGGTCAGATGGCGGATATGGAGAACGAGGGGAAGCAAGCGAATGCGGAAACCCTCGCTTTTATCCACGCCAACAAAACCGGAGCGCTTCTCACAGCATCGGTGCGCATCGGGGCCCTGTTCGCCGGTGCGACCGAAGTGCAGTTGCAAGCCCTGACCACCTATGCCCAGCGGATCGGCCTCGCGTTTCAGATTCAAGACGACATCCTCGATGTCGTAGGCGAGACGGCGAAGCTCGGCAAGGCGGTCGGAGCGGATGCGGCGCATGACAAATCGACCTACCCGGTGCTCTACGGGTTAGATGAATCCCGTCACATGGTACGCCGCTTGACTGACGAAGCACATCAAGCGCTGCAAGCATCCGATCTTGAAGCGTTGCGACTGCATGAGATTGCCGATTGGCTGGTCTCTCGCGACAAATAAGAAGTTAAAAAAAGACTTGTGGCACGCGCTTGCCGCAAGTCTTTTTTTATTTCCGGGTTGATTGGGATTAACTGGTTAATGGAGATATTGAACGCCAAACTAGATATTCGTACCCGTGATATGATATAAAGACTATGTAAGGCATTTTTTGAGAAGCATTTATCGAATCTAACATACAAGTATAGATCGTGGAGGGTGAACCGTGGGATTGGGGAACGGCTTGGAGCATCTGGTGCAATCGTTGCAATGGCTTGACTTGAAAATTCAGATGCTTTTGAACAAACAATGGCAAGCCGCGCCGCCGCAGGAAGATCTCATGGACCCGTTTCAGGGATTGGTTGTCTCAGAGCAAGAGGTACAGCGGTTGCTCCTGCAGGAGCCGATGCTTTTTGCAAGGGACGAAGAGGGCGATGAGGAATGGCGGGAACAAGTGGAGCTACAAGCGGCGTTGGAGGAGTTGGTGCAGCAGAGCCGGCAGGAGAACGTCCGCTTGCCCTTGGCACACGTTGCTTCATGCTTCGCCCTCACGCCGTTTGAACAACGTTGTCTGCTCGCTTGTCTCGCCGTCGAAGTAGACCGCAAGTATGAGAAGCTCTACGCCTACTTGCAGGACGATGTGACGTGTAAGTATCCGACGGTCGATCTGGTATTGAAGTTGTTGTGCGACTCTCCGTCGGAACGGATGGAAGCTCGGGCGGCGCTTGGGCCGGATGGGGCGTTGATGCGGTATTTTTTGAAGCAAGAGGAGCAAGCGGGAGGTACGTGGCTTTCGCGTCCGCTTCGCTTGGATGAGCGGATGGTGCGGTTTTTGTTGCATGGGGAAGAGACGGGGTCGTTGTTGCCCTGTATCGATGTCTATTCTCCGGAGCAGGAATGGCCGTCATTCATCTGGGAAGAGGATGTACAGGAGCGCTTGCAGGCGGGTTTGTCTGTGGAGCGAGGGGACTCTCAGTGGGTCGTGTTGCTGACAGGCAACCCCGGTTCCGGAAAGCTGTTGCATGCGGGGCATTTCGCGAAGCAGTCGCATCGTGCGCTCGTGGTGGTCGATGTACGTCGAGCGATCGAGGAGGAGCGACCGTTGCGCGAGGTATTGGCGCAGGGGGTTCGTGAAGCTCGGTTGCAGCAAGGGATTCTGTGCGTGCGTCATGTGCAGGTGTTGCTCGAGGGCGAGGCCAGCGACCGCCGTCTGTACTTGCTGCTCGACTCCATCCGGGATCAGGTGGATACGGTGTTTCTGCTCTCCGAGACACCGTGGCGTTCGGGAGATTGGAGCGAGTCCCAAGTCGTGCAGTCTCTGAAGTTGGACATCCCGCCGGATGAGTTGCGCCGTACGATCTGGGAACGCCTCGCAATCGGAATGCCGGTGGCGGACGAAGTCGATTGGCGTGTGGTGTCCGGCAAGTTTCGCTTCACGATCGGTCAGACGATCCGTGCGTTGCAGGCAGCCATGCACGGAGTGCGTTGGCAGGGGGCAAAGGAGATCAACCTTGAGATCCTGTACAAAGCCTGTTACCAACAAGTCCAACACAAATTGGAGAAAAAAGCGGTCCGCATCACCCCAAGGCAATCCTTTGACAGCTTGATCCTCCCGCCCGAGCAGAAAGACCTCTTGAAAAATGCCTGCGCCCAGATGAAATATCGCACACAGGTGTACGGCGAGTGGGGGTTTGGCAAGAAACTGTCCTACGGCAAGGGGCTCAGTATGTTGTTTGCAGGGCCTCCGGGCACGGGGAAGACGATGTCTGCGGAAGTGATTGCCCATGAGTTGCAGTTGGAGATCTACAAAATAGACCTCTCGCAAATCATTTCGAAATACATCGGGGAGACGGAGAAAAACTTGCATGAGATTTTTTCCGAAGCGCAGTTGAGTTCTTCGATCCTGTTCTTTGACGAAGCGGATGCTTTGTTTGGCAAGCGATCTGAAGTGAAGGATTCGCATGACAAGCATGCCAACGTCGAGACGGCCTATCTCCTGCAAAAAATGGAGGAGTACGAAGGGATCACGATCCTCGCGACCAACTTCCAGCAGAACATCGACGAAGCGTTTATGCGGCGTTTGAATTATGTCGTGCGGTTTCCGTTTCCGGATGCCACGTACCGTGAGTATATCTGGAGAGGGATGTTCCCCAAGGAAACGCCGCTTGACGAGGACGTCGATTTCGCCTACCTCGCCGAAAAGTTCCAATTGGCGGGCGGTTCTATTAAAAATATCGTAACTTCCGCCGCGTTTCTGGCGGTGGAAGCAGGGCAGTTGGTCCAGATGCGCCATCTCTTGCGGGCGGTCAAGCACGAATTGGACAAAACCGGCAAACTGCTTTTGAAAACGGAAGTGGAAGATTACCTGCATGAACTGGGGTTGACTTGATATGGCAGATTTTACGGCGATTGCCGATGTCGGGCGGACGATTGTACACCTGTTGCGAGAACAGATGACGCCCGATCCGATTCCCACCCCGGAGATGATCGGATTGTCCTCCCCGGCGGACAAGGGCGATTTGGCACTGTCTTTGTTTTTGTATGAAGTCCAGCAGAACGGGATCAATCAACAGAATTTTTGGAGTGATCAAGGAAACTCCCAGCAGGCACCTCCGATGGCGCTCGATCTGCATTTTTTGCTCACGGCGCATTCCAATGCCGACGTGCAGACGCGGGCTTTGGACGAACATCGCATCCTCGGGCGGGCGATCCAAGTGCTCTATGACAACCAGACTGTGCGCGGTTCGAGGTTGCAAGGGGCGTTGGCCGACAGCAACGAAGAGTTTCGCCTCTTGCTGATCGAGCCGTTGTCTTTGCACACCGCGATCACGCTGTTCCCGAACCAACCGTACAAGCTGTCCTTCAACTTCATCGCAGGGCCGGTCTACCTCGACTCCGGTCGCAACAAACAGTCCCAACGCGTGCTCGATCGCAAAGACAACATGCGTGGGCTTGAGGGATCATGAGCGAGTTCAAAGGACTGTTCGTGGTACAGCTCGTCGATTCGGTGTCGTACGGGCCGCCGGCAGGGGGCACGGACGTTTTTGTCGAGGTGGAAGGGGCTGTGAAAAAGCCGTTGCGCAAGCCCAACGGGATGTTCGTGTTCACGGACGTCCCGCCTGGCCCACGCCGGGTGTTCGTGCGGGCCGGACGGTATCATGTGCAGAGCTTCACGGTCTCAGCCGAGACGTTGAATCCGAAGTATCCGGTTGTGGTGGTGCCGCTTGCTCCCTTGCCGTCGTACCCGTTTGGCGACGGCGTGACGCTCGTGCGCGCTTCTGTGCGCGACTCTGCAGGGCGGGTGATGGCCGGTGTTCCCGTGCGGGCGGTGGTGGTGTCAGATGTCTCTGCCCGAGCGCGGTTGGCGAAGGATGCTCCAAGCGGTTCGTTGGACGTGTCGCTCGCCCGTGTAGCGGGGCGTCTGCAAGTGGGAGAGCGTCTGTGGTTGCCGGGCGAGTCTTGCATCGTGTACGAGGTGGGAGCGGACAATCGGTCGTTCTCTCTGCAAGAGCCGCTTGCAAACGCATTCAAACGCCAGAGCAAACTCATGCCATGCGTGGAGTCTCAGAGCGATGAACGCGGCGAAGTGGTGCTTCCCTTTGGGAACTGCCGCAGTGCGGCTTTTGACGTGCAGGTACAGGTGTTGCAAGGCAAGTCGGAACTTAAGGAGGTGAGGGTGGAGGAAGGCAGGACGATGAATTTGGGCGTGATTACGATTGAACCTTGACGCAGAGAGGAGGGACCGGTTCGCTCATAGGATACGAACCGGGACGAGATGCCGGAATATTTGACCCCAGGGGTCTATGTAGAAGAGTTTGACAGCGGCTCGGTGCCGCTTGAAGGGGCTAGTACGAGTACGGCAGGTTTTATCGGTCTCGCCGAACGCGGACCCAGCAAAGGGATGCCGGAATTGGTGACGGGGTTCCATGATTTCCGTCGCATTTACGGCTCATACCTCTCCAAAACGAAGTGGGAAGAGTTCCGTTTCCTCTCCTACGCCGTGGAGAACTTTTTCCTGAACGGCGGTTCCCGCGCGTACATCATGCGCGTAGTGCCGGAGAATGCGGTTTCGGCTGCCAACTTCGATACCAAGTTGGACGACGCGAACCTTCCGGCTACCCTGCTCGTCGAAGCGAAGAACGAAGGGATTTGGGGCAACCAGATCCAAGTCGTCGTTCGCCCGGACAGCAAGGCAAAGTCGGCGATCAAAGCTGTGGTCGATGCAGGGACCAAGAAATACCAACTGAAAAACTCCTCCGGCTTCAACGCGGGCGATGTAGTGATTTTTGACGGGGGCGGTTCGGACAACCCGATCACCATCCTGTCTGTTCAAGATGACGTCATCGAACTGTCCCAAGCTTTGCCGGATGATGCAGTCGACGAAGCATTGCCGCCGACCAAAGTGTTGAAGACCTGCGAATTCTCCATCACCGTGCGCTACGGCGACGAAGTGGAGTTCTATGAACAAGTCTCGCTCAACCGTGAAGCGACGAACCATGTGGACAAATTGCTCGCGAAATCGAACTTGATCTTCGTCATGGACAACCATGCCGCGCAAGACCCGGCAACCCCTCTGCATCCGTACAGCGTGGTTTCCGACGGCAAAGACGCGAAGGAAAAAGACACCTCGTTTGCGATCGTTCTGAGCGGCGGCAGCGACGGCTCCTATGATTCGATCAAGGCTGATCCGAAGCGCTTCACCGGCGTGGACGATGCCGACCCGGCAAAACGCACGGGGATGCAGGCGTTCCTCAACAACGAGGTCGTTTCGATCATCGCGGTGCCGGGCATTACCGACAAAGTCGTGCAAGTGGACTTGGTCGCGCACTGTGAGAAAACCCGCAGCCGTGTGGCGATCCTTGATGTGCCGCTTGAACTCGTAAAGCCGGATGACATCCTCACCAAACACCGTGACCTGTTCGACACGTCGTTTGCTGCGATGTACGGTCCGTGGTTGCAAGTGTTCGATCCGCTGGACAAGCGCAACATCTTCATCCCGCCGTCCGGTTCGGTGGCAGGGATCTTTGCTCGCTCCGACAACACTCGTGGCGTCTCCAAGGCTCCGGCGAACGAAGTGGTGCGCGGTTGCACCGGGTTGTCCACGTACTACAACAACGGAGCGCAAGACATCCTCAACCCGAAAGGCGTTAACTTGATCCGCTCCTTCCCGGGCCAAGGCATCCGTGTCTGGGGTGCTCGTACGCTGTCTTCGAACGGGCTTTGGAAATACATCAACGTCCGTCGTCTGTTCATCTTCGTGGAAGAAACGGTTCGTCGCGGTACGAACTGGATCGTGTTTGAACCGAACGATGAGCCGCTGTGGGCGCGTGTCCACCGCACGATCGACGTGTTCATGACCGGCGTATGGCGTTCCGGCGCGTTGATGGGGGCTTCTCCGGCTGATGCGTATTACATCAAAATCGGCCGTGAGACGATGACCCAAGATGATATCGACAACGGCCGCCTGATCTGTGAGATCGGGATTGCACCGGTCAAACCGGCAGAGTTCGTCATCTTCCGCTTCACGCAGAAGACCGGGGACGCACAGTAAGGATTTTGGGAAGAGAGAGGAGTGTAAGGAATGGCAGACCGCAAGGACCCGTATCGCAAGTTTCGATTTATCGTGCAGTTTGACGGCACCGTACAAGGGGGCTTTTCTGAAGTCAGCGGTTTCGACGCTTCGATTGACGTTGTCGAATATCGTGAAGGCGATGAGGCTGCAATTACCCCGCGTAAACTGCCGGGCTTGGCGAAGTACGGCAACGTCACGTTCAAACGCGGCGTAACCGATTCGATGGAGCTGTTCAACTGGCTGCAAGGTTTCACCGAAAACAAAATTGTCCGCAAGAACTTGACGATCATCGCCAAGGACGAAGCGAACAACGAAGTCGCGACTTTCCAAATCATCAATGCTTGGCCGACCAAGTATACCGGCCCGGACTTCAACGCGACGGCGTCGGAAGTGTCGATTGAGTCGATTGAAGTGGCGCACGAAGGCATGAAGCGCACGAAGTAAGGTAAGGCATTTTTTTTCAAAATTATTGGGTGTGGAGAGGGTGGCTCGGCTGTATGGCCGGGCTGCCGTTTCGGCCCCTACTGGGACAGTCCCCAATGAGGAGGAACTAGCATCATGGCATTCCAGACCGAGTACGAATTTGTGTTGCCCAAAGGCTACGTGGACGAAGAAGGAACCCTGCACCGCCGTGGTGTGATGCGCTTGGCGACGGCAGCGGATGAGATTCTTCCGATGCGTGATCCGCGCGTACAGAACAACCCGAGTTACTTGTCGATCATCTTGCTCGCTCGTGTCGTCACCAAACTTGGAGATTTGCAAATGATTGATACGCGCACGGTGGAGAACTTTTTCACGGCGGATTTGGCGTACTTGCAAGCTCTGTACCGCCAGATTAACGAAGGGGAAGGCACGATGTTGAAAGCGCATTGTCCGAAATGTGAGCATGAGTTTGGCGTTGACATGGCTTTTCCGATGACGACGAACGGGGCATGATGGGATATCCCGTCGACAAGATCTACGAGGAAGCCTCGTTCATCGCGTACTATTTTCATTGGACGCATGATCAGATCATGGCGATGGAGCACCGGGATCGTCGTAAGTGGTGTGAGGAAATCTCGCGCATTAACCGCAACTTGAACGGGGAGAAGGACCGACCTCCGAACCCGTTTGATGTATTTAAGTAGGAGTGATTGCATATGGCGCAGGAGAAGCAACAGCGTACTGTGGTCGGGGCCTACCGTTTTTCTGTAGAGCTGAAGGGCATCACCGTGGCCAGTTTCAGCGAGGTCTCGGGGTTGCAGTCCGAGATCGAATATGAGGAGTACAACGAAGGCGGCGTGAATGATTTCACGTACCGTTTTCCCAAGCGCACGAAGTATTCACCGATCGTGCTCAAGCGTGGTTTGAGCGATTCGTTTGAGTTGTGGCAGTGGTATCAGAATACAACGCAAGGCAACGTGCAGAAAAAAGACGGGGCCGTGATTTTAAACGATGCGACCGGGCAGGAAGTGTGCCGTTGGTCGTTTCAAGATGCATACCCGGTGAAGTGGTCCGGGGCGGAGCTCAACGCGTCGCGTAGTGAAGTGGCGATTGAGACGATGGAGATCGTGTTTACGCAATTGAAGATGTCCAAAGGAAGTTCGTGATCATGCTTCCGTTTTTGCAAAAGCCTCATGGGCTTGAGCCTCGAGGTCCGCTGGCGACGCTGGTGGATCATGGGATGGCGATGTCCATTTTGGGGAAGTACGGTTCGTGGCGTGAGGATTGGTTAGGGTGGCTCGACTTGGTGTATCGCCAAGGGGCTGAAGAAGAGAGCGGTGCGGAGAATGGCGGAGTGCCAGAGCTGCATCAGTATCTCGTGCAGTTGCAACTGCAGCTTCAGACGTTGCAGCACCCGGAATCCAAGCCGATGAAGACGCAACAGATTCTTTTGACCCAACTACAGAATGTCATGCGGCAACCTGCCGTTTTTCATAAGATTACCCAGTCGGTGATGCGAGAAGTTGTGACTGTGAAGGTGCCGGTACAGCGGGAAGGATTTCCTGCACCGACCGTCACGAGAGAGATCGCAACGACGAAAGTGCGGCCGTTCGGGGTGGGAGTGGGGGAGGGGCAGCCTGAGGCTTCGACAGATGTTCAGCAGCAGACCCAGACCGTAGTTCCCGTCCGACATTCGTCCGCACCGCAGCCGCCGAGCTTGGTTTATACCGAGGCAAAAACAACGGAGCCCGCAGGGGAGACCGGAGCAAAAGCAACAAATGTTCCGCGCTCCGTCGGTGAGGCACGAAAATCGATGCCGCCGAACTCCGGGAGTGAAGCAAAGGCAACAAAGTCGCAGAGCTCCGTGAGTGAAGCACAAGCAACGAAGTCGCAGAACTCAGTGACTGACGCACAAAAAACGAAATCTCCAAGCTCTGTGGCTGAAACACAAGCAACGAAGCCGCCGGGCGCAGTGAATGAACCACAAGCAAGAAAGTCGCAGAACTCAGTGACTGATGCACAAATAACGAAATCTCCAAGCTCTGTGGCTGAAACACAAGCAACGAAGCCGCCGGGCGCAGTGACTGAAACACAAGCAACAAAGTCACAGAACTCAGTGACTGACGCACAAAAAACGAAATCTCCAAGCTCTGTGACTGAAACACAAGCAACGAAGTCGCCGGGCGCAGTGAATGAAACACAAGCAACAAAGTCACAGAACTCAGTGACTGACGCACAAAAAACGAAATCTCCAAGCTCTGTGGCTGAAACACAAGCAACGAAGCCGCCGAGCTCACTGAGCGAAGCACAAGCAAAAAAGTTACAGAACACCGTGAGTGACACACAAGTACCTCAATTGTCGAACTCCGTGAGAGATTCACTAGTAAAGCAGTCGCCAAACACCGCGAGTGAAGTACAAGCAACGCAGTCGCCGAGCTCACTGAGCGAAGCACAAGCAACAAAGTTGCAGAACATCGTGAGTGAAACACAAACAACGAAGTCTCCAAACACCGCGAGCGAAGCACAAGCAACGCAGTCGCCGAACTCCGCGAGTGAAACTCAAGTAACGCAGTCGTCGAACTCTGCGACTGACGCACAAAAAATGAAATCTTCAAGCTCTGCGAGTGAAACGCAGACTGCGAAGTCTCCGAGCACTTCGCTTGAAGCTAAGACAACATACATTTCAAATCCTGTGAGTGGAGTTCCGACGAGGTCCTCCAACTCTGAGAATACAATTCAACCAACAGCCCCCTCGGATAACGGCCATAAATTTGTGACGTCACATACCGAGGGTGATATTTCCTCGACAGATGGATCGAACACGGAAGTTGCGATTTTCGATCGTGGAGCTAGAACCACGACTCTGTCGGAATCTGAGGATCAAGCACTTGCACCACAGGAACCTTTTTCTGTAGGTGAGGCGCCCAATTCTCTAGAAGAGACAAGAACCCGCGATACGGTGGGCTTCTCAAATCCAACAACAACTTCTCTTGAGGCAACTCCTGCAAGCGGCGAAGTCTTTCTACCCAATTTGCAGAGATTCACAAGTGAATTTACTATCTCGACAGCATCGGTTTCCGAAGGCGTGACCTCTGTTTTTTCAGATGACACGACTTCGAACGGTGTTCAATCATCCAAGGGGCAAGCCCTACTCGCCCCATTTACCGGATACATGTCCTACACCGGCACTTCCCAACGCTTGTTTAGGTTACCAGCATCTACCTTGCAGGCATTATGGATGACATCGGTGCAGCAAATGCACAGTCCACTTCTTGATAGGTCCTCTTTTTCTGAAGAAGTGAACTCTTTTCTGACGTCGGATGGATGGTGGTCGGATGTCACGTCCTTGGTGTTCCTCGCCAATAGGATTCAATCAGACCTTGAACCAAACTCCAATGATCCTCAGCCATTGAGTTCAAGCAGGACTCCAACCAATGGCGTCTCACCACTTTGGATGGATCTAGCTATAAAAGGCATGCAATCACAGTCGATGAGTCAGCCATATAGGGGACCTGAAACCCATTGGTTGAGTACGCCAAGTAGAGCCATACAAGCAATACGGTTGAGCCAACATCGTGGAGTCGCACAAGTTCCATCGACGAATCAGCCAAATGGTGAGTTACAAGTTCAGGGGATGAACCAGCCCGTTGGAGCATCGCAAGCCGAACGGATGGACCAACGAAGTGGAGCTATGAATGCTCCATGGATGAGTCAGCTAGCTCTTGCCATACAAGCTCAGCTTACGAACCATTCAAGTGATGTCAGCCAAGTTCCCTGGTTGAGCCGATTACGTGATGTACTGCGGGCCCAGTTTACGAACCAGTCAAGTGAAGCCAACCAAGTTTCATGGATGAGTCGACCAAGTGAAGCACTGCAAACTCAGCTGATGAACCAGCCGAGTGAAGGCAGACAAGCTCCATGGATGAGTCGACCAAGTTTAGTCATGCAAGCCCAGCTTATGAATCAACTGAGGGGATTCATCCAATCTCCAGGGCTGAGCCTGCCTAGTCAAGCCCTGCAAACCCAACTTTTGAACCGTTCCGGTGGAGTCTTACAAGCTCCATGGATGAACCTGCCAAGTCAAGTCCTGCAAGCCCAACTTTTGAACCATTCCGGTGGAGTCCTACAAGCTCCATGGATGAACCTGCCAAGTCAAGCCCTGCAAGCCCAACTTTTGAACCGTTCCGGTGGAGTCTTACAAGCTCCATGGATGAACCTGCCAAGTCAAGTCCTGCAAGCCCAACTTTTGAACCAACCTAGTGGCGTCTTCCATTCTCCATGGACGAGCCAACCAAATCTAATACTTCAAGCTCATCTTATGAACCAGTCGGATGGAGTCTTACAATCCCCGTGGATGAGCCAACCAAGCCTAGCCCTGCAGGCTCATCTTATGAACCAGTCGGATGGAGTCTTACAATCCCCGTGGATGAGTCAACCAAGTCTAATACTTCAAGCTCATCTTATGAACCAGTCGGATGGAGTCTTACAATCTCCGTGGATGAGCCAACCAAGTCTAGTACTTAAAGCCCGTCTTATGAACCAGTCGGATGGAGTCTTACAATCCCCGTGGATGAGCCAACCAAGCCTAGCCC
This sequence comes from Tumebacillus amylolyticus, assembly GCF_016722965.1. NCBI lineage: Bacteria > Bacillati > Bacillota > Bacilli > Caryophanales > Alicyclobacillaceae > Tumebacillus > Tumebacillus amylolyticus. The sequence continues at coordinate 143,305 of NZ_JAEQNB010000005.1, read as the reverse complement.
TGCAAGCTCATCTTATGAACCAACTGAGTGAGGTCTTGCAGTCTACAGGGTTGGGCCATCTCAATGGTGGAATTCAGACTCACCGCATGATTCAGCTTCGTGAAATTTTGCAAGTTCCGTTGATAGGTCAGCCAAGTATTGCTTTGCAAGGCGAGCGGTTGAGTCTTCTACGTAGAGACTTGCAAGCCTCATGGATGGGTCAGGCAGCTATTGACATGCATGCCGAATCAATGAGCTTGCCAAATGGAGTCATATTGGTCCAACGGATGAACCAATTGAGTGGGGAACCGCAAGAACAACCGGTGAGTCAAACGACTCGAACCACTCAACCCCAGCAGGTCATTCGGCCAAATGGAACCATGCAAGCTTCGCAGATGAGCCAGCCAAATGGAACCATGCAAGCACTACAGATGAGCCAGCCAAGTGGAACCATGCAAGCTCCGCAGATGAGCCAGCCAAGTGGAACCACGCAAGCACTACAGATGAGCCAGCCAAATGGAACCATGCAGGCTTCGCAGATGAGCCAGCCAAAGGGAACCACGCAAGCACTACAGATGAGCCAGCCAAGTGGAACCACGCAAGCACTACAGATGAGCCAGCCAAATGGAACCACGCAGGCTCTACAGATGAATCAGCTGAGTGGAAACACACAAGCACAGTGGATCATTCAGCAAAGTAGAGACATGCTGGTCCAACGAATGAGCCAACTCAGTGGGGGCTCTTCTGTCCCATGGATGACTCAACCAAGCGCAAACGAGCAATTCCGTTGGTTGAATCTCAGTAGTAGCCTACAGCCTGCGTGGAGCAGTTTTTCAAATGGAACCGTGCGTGTACCGTGGCTGAGTCTCATAGAGAGACACACACAGGATTTCTGGACCAATCTCCTCTTAAATAGAGGCATCCAAGCTTCGCCGACGGGCAACGTAGCTGGTACCCTGCAATCTCCGTCGACGAGCCGCTTCGATGGCAGTGCTCAATCTTCGTTGACGAACCGCTCAGATCAAGACGTGCAAGTATCTTTGCTGGGGAACTCAAAGCAAAGCCTGCCGATCCCATTGATCGGACATTCAAGCGGGAGCCTTTACACCCCGTGGACAAATATGTCTGCTGGAACCATGCTTAACCCGTGGATGAGTCCATTGATTGGCAGTGTGTTAACACCGTGGGAACGAACTTCAATCGGTGGGGCGTCGGCGCTTGGAATGTTGAGTTCGCTACCGATGAGAGCACCTTGGACGTCGCTCTCATGGGGGAACGTACCGCCCATGATCTACTTCGAAGGACAACCTCAAGACTTCGACCAGATTGCAACAGCAGAGGGCTTAGTGCGTACCCAGCAAGTTCCGAGTGCAAGAACCACTCCCACGGCGGCACAGTCCACTTGGGGAACGACTGCCGTTATGCAAGTCCTCCAAATGTTGTCAGCTGCAAAAGGGACCCAAGTTCCGTGGACTCCGAACTTCACCGGAGGAACACAATCCCCGTTGACCTCAAACCTCAACGGGGGAGCGCAAATCCTTCATTTGTTGACAAACGCCGGAGAACAACAAACTCCGTGGGCCTCAACCCCGACCGGCGGAGCACAAGTCCTCCAATTGCTTCAATCGGCGAGAGGCTCGCAAACTCCGTGGCCCCTGCACACCACAAATGAAACGCAAATCCTGAAATGGCTGGAAACCGTCACTGGAGCACCCACCGACAGAGCGGTTCATCCGCTTATCTTCCAGCATCTCATTCAAAAAATGAATCCCTCGGCGGCACCCTCCCGCAACGGAGGCAACTCGCCATTCCATCCGGATTCACAAATCTCGCAAGCCCTGCAACCTCGCAACACCCGCGAAACTCGCATGTCCCTCCTGTATCACTTGCAAATCCAAGAGGAGGGTATTCTCTACGAACGAGTCCGGGACCGCTATATGACTCAACTTGAGGAAGTCCCCCTCGTCGTCCCGATGCAACACCGCAGAGAACTCAACCCGGATCAGGACGTGGTCGTCCGCCTCGAACATCGTCAACCCGAGCGAAGCACTGAAACACCACCATCGGAACGAGCTTCCGGCATCGCGACCACCCCGACTCTCAAAGTAGAACCAACCGGCCCGAAACCGACCGAACTGGATCAAATGGACATCGACCGCATCGTCGACCGTGTCTACCGCGAACTGCAAAAACGACTCCAATTCGAACGCTCGATCCGAGGCATGTAACAAACTCTTCCCCTAAGGAAAGGAGACTCCCAAATGGCCGAAAAAGCGCTCATCCAAGTTCTCGATGGCTCTCAAAAAGATACAAAATACAAAGTTCTCTTCAACCCGAATTCCTACACCATCGACCACGGCAACAAGTACGCTTGGCACACCATCCCCGGACTCTCCCTTCCGCTCACGCAATTTATCACAGGGGAGACGCCGAGTCTGTCGATGGAGTTGTTTTTTGACTGCAGCGACGGCGGGACGGATGCAGACATCCGAACGGAGACCACGAAGTTTGCCAACTTGCTCTCCGTGGATTCCGAACTGCACGCCCCGCCAACCTGCCAGTTCGTCTGGGGTTCTCTGCAGTTCAAGGGCGTCATCGAACGCCTCTCGCAACGCTTCACCATGTTCTCCTCCAAAGGCAACCCGATCCGTGCGACGCTCAACGTCACGTTCAAAGCCGTCGCCACGGTGCAAGAGCAATTCCAAGGCATCCCCAGACATTCGCCCGACCGCACCAAGCAAAAAATGCTCAAGCAAGGCGACCAACTGTGGATGCTTTCCGCCGAGGAGTACGAAGACCCGAAACACTGGCGCGCCATCGCGGACGCCAACAACATCGACAACCCGCGCGTATTAACCACCGGACGCCGCGTTGTCGTCCCGAGATTGGAGTAGGCCCATGTTGGAAGTCAAACTGGACGGCAGCTATCAATTCGACGACCTTGACAGCAAGTACAATCACTTCAGGGCCCCGGAGTTCGAGGTGATCAGCAACGGCAAAAATCTCGTCCAAGAAGGGGTTGCCATCACCTCTCTTCGGATCACAACCAGCATCTCGCCGGAAGCGAACAACTTTACGTTTACCGTCGCCAACGCGTACGACTGGGTCAAACGAGATTTCAAATGGATCTCCGACTACTTCCCGCTCGGGCAAAACGTCGACATCAAACTCGGCTACGGCGGCAAGCGAGAGCCCGTTTTTTCCGGCATGATCACATCGATCTCCTACGACTACCCTGCGGAGGGCAACCCGACGCTTACCATCACCGGCATGGACTATTCCTACCAATTGATGAAGGGCAAGGGATCGGACGCCAAAAACATCTGGACCGACAAAAAACACAGCGAGATCGCATCGGAAATCGCCCAAACCTATTCGCTGACCGCCACCGTAGATGCGACAAGCGAAGTGGTGCGGGTGGACCGTGAAGGACTGGACGATTACCAACTTCTCGTCAAACTGGCGAAGGCGAACGACTATGAGTTTTTCGTCTTAGGCAAAAAACTTTATTTCCGCAAGCCGGCACCTTCGACCTCGCCTATCGTAACGCTGGAATGGGGAAAAAACCTGCGCTCCTTCCAGACTTCGACCGACATTTCGATGCAAGTCGGTTCGTTCGTGGTACGGGGCTACGATGACAAGGAGAACAAATGGATTGAAGCCAAGTCAGAAGCGGTCAAACCGTACGGCGAAGGCTCCACCACCGGCTCAGACTTGATCGCGTCTGTCACCAAGAACAAGATTCACTACGAATATACCAACTACTCCAAAGCCAAAGCCTTGCAAGACCGCGCCAACGCCCTCGCTCGGGAAGCGGCGATGAAACTGGTCCAAGGCAACGGAGAATCGATCGGACTGCCGGAATTGATCGCAGGGCGTTTTATCAAAATCAAAGGGCTCGGCCCCCGATTTGGCGGATCGTTGTACTTAACCAAAGTCGCGCATTCGATTTCGGGTTCCGGATACTTGACCACTTTTGATGTGGGAGGGAATGCACTGTGAGTTTTGGCGATTTTGACTTTCTCGGAGGAGGTATGTCCGGTTCCAACGCCTCCTCCTCAACCACCAAGATCAACGGTGTCGTCGTCGGGGTCGTCACGGACAACAAAGACCCGGACAACCTCGCCCGCGTCAAATTGAAATTCCCGATCCGTGAAGGCGAAGAAACGACCGACTGGGCGCGTGTGGCCAACCTCATGGCAGGGAACGACCGCGGCTCGCTTTTTATCCCGGAAGTCGGCGACGAAGTGCTGGTCGCCTTCCATCTCGGTGAAGTCAGTCAGCCTTACGTGATCGGCTCGCTTTGGAACAAGGACCAAGCCGCTCCCAAGGGCGACGCAGACAAAAACAACATCCGCAAATTCCGCTCTCGCTCCGGACACGAGATCACGTTCGACGACGACGGAACGGACGGCCACGTGCAGATTCAATGCAGCAAGGGCCACTACATCCTGCTCGACGACAAAACCGACACGATCAAAGTCTCGGACAAAGACGGCAAAAACATCATCGAGATCAAAGGCGGCGACTCCGGGAAAATCACCGTCACCTCCGCCGGTTCCGGTGCCAGCGCCGTGCTGACCCTCACCGCGCAGGGCGACGTCACCCTCAACGGTGCAAAGTCGGTCAAAGTGGAGTCTCCGCAGATCAACATCGAGTCCTCCGGCATGCTCAATTTAAAAGCGAGCGGCAACATCCAGATGGAGTCAAACGCGATGGTCACGATCAAAGGTTCAATGGTTAAAATCAATTAACGCAACCCCGCGAGGAGGCCTCTGCACATGGACAACCACTTTCTCGGCCGGGGCTGGAAGTTCCCCGTCACCGTCGATCCAGCGACCGGACGCATCCTCATGTCCGAGCACGAAGAGGACATTGCCGAAGCCATCCGCGTGATTATTTGGACCGCCAAGGGTGAGCGGGTGATGCGGCCAAAGTTCGGGTGCGGCATCCATCAATTCGTTTTTGAGCGGACCGACCCGACCACGGTTTCTCTCATGGAGGAAAGCGTCAAATCGGCCATCATGCAATGGGAGCCTCGCGTACACCAAGTCACCGCCAAAGTGACGTCCGACCCCAGTGCGGACGGTCGACTGTCGATCTCCGTTTCGTACGTCGTCCGCTCGACCAACAACTTGTACAACCAGGTGTATCCGTTCTACATCCACGAAGGCACCAACTAATCCTGACCGGAAAGGAGGGGAGAGCGCATGCTGCCACCCCCGATTGATCCACGCACCCTGCCCGATTTGATCGAGCGAATGAAAGAAATGGTGCCGTACTACACCCCGGATTGGCGGTTCTCCCCGAACGACCCGGACCCGGGGACCGCGTTGTTCTACCTGTTTGCAGACATGTACCTGCAGAACATCGACCGTTTGAACCGCGTCCCCGTCAAAAATATGATCGCGTTTCTCAACCTGCTCGACGTCAAACGACTGACCGCCCGTCCGGCACAGGGCTATGTGACGTTTCACCTAAGCGTCGGCACTCCGCAACCTGTCTTGATCCCTAAAGGCACGGAAGTCGCAGCCGAGGGAGAAGACGGCGGCAAAGTGGTATTTCAAACGCAAGAGACGATGTTGGCCACACCCGCGCGTATCACCGACGCCGTGTTGGTTTCCACGCGGCAAGACAAAATCGTCCGCATCATCGACTCGTTGCAGGACGGAGAACCGATCGCCCTGTTTGACGTCACGCAAGGAGTCAACGAACAGTCGCACGCCCTCTACATCGGGCATCGCGATCTCCTGTTGATCGAGGGCGCGGCCGAGATTCAACTGCAATTTTTCAATTCCAAGGAACCGTACCGCCAACAGAACAGCGGGGAGTGGTTCGCCGATCCGGCTCGCGTCGAGTGGCGCTATCTCACCGAAGACGGTTGGCAGCTCTTCGACGAAGTGAGAGGCGACGGAAACCAACTCTGGCTGAGCAAAAAAGGCTCCGTCCCGTTCGCCCTCACCGACCTGAACGGCGAGGCAAACCGCTGGCTCCAAGCCCGGTTGCTTCCAATAGACGACCCATCCGGCACGCATCCGCTTTTGATTGACGGCTTGCGACTGAAAACGCAGTCCCTCAATGAACAGCGAAACGGAGGGTTCGCGCCTGATGTTTTGTTCGCCAACGACGCCCAAGCCGACGCGGAGGGATGCTTCCCGTTCGGGGAGTTTTTAGCTCCGTACAGTTTGTTCTACATCGCAAGCGACGAAGCGTTCTCCAAGCATGACAGCATCGTCGAGATGTCGTTCAACTTGAAAACGTTCCACCGCCAACTGATGCCAGTCGAACAGCCCGAAGTCGAGTGGAAACTGATCATGAAGGAATCGGACATCCCCAAACCGGCCAAAATCTACCTCGCTTCCATTCGCAGTGTGGTCTGGGAGTACTGGAACGGCAAATCGTGGGCGCGGTTGATGAACGGAACGGAGCAGGAGGAACTGTTTTACCGTCCGACGTTGGAGGGATTAGACGTGACGGTGCGCTTCCGGTGCCCGAATGACTTTTCCGAGACGTTCGTGAACGGTCACTACAAGCGCTTCCTCCGCGTGCGGGTGCAAAGTGTGGACAACCTCTACACGCCCAATCCGATTCACCTCGCTCCGTGGTTGGAGAAGATCTCCTTGAAGTACCGCTATGAGCCGGACCGCTCCTTCCCGGCGCAGAAGGTTCTCGGGGACAACAACATGCAGTGGACGGATGGAACCCCTGCGCTCACCGCCAACCCACCGCGTGTGTTTACGCCGTTTGCGCCGATCGACGGCGGACATCCCGCCCTCTACATGGGCTTTGACGAAGCTCCGCTCAAGGGACCGTTGCATTTGTATTTTTCCTTCCAACAACAGAACGGCATGGAACAGAACCGTCCGATCTTGGAATGGGAGTACCTTCGTCAAGACGGAGACCGTATCGAGTGGGCGACCTTGAAGACCGTCGATGAGACGTTGGACTTCACCCGCAGTGGAACGGTGCAGTTCGTGGGACCTTCCGACATGGTGCGCAAGACGCTGTTCCGCCGTGATCAGTATTGGTTGCGCGTGGTAAACCGCGACAATCTCTATGACAGCACGAAGCCCGACTTGAAACGGCCGATCTTGCAAGCGTTGCGTCCCAACACGGTGCGCGTCATTCAGCAGGAGACCCTCCGAGACGAGACGCCCAAGCAAGTGCGTGTGAGCGATACCGAAGTGGAGTACCGCTTGCAGAACGCTCCGGTGTTCTCCGAAGAAGTCTGGGTGGATGAGACAGGCCACGTGACAGAGCGGGAGTTGGAAGACTTGATGAAGTCCGGCGTGCGAACAGATGCGGTTCGCGACGGCGGAGGTTATCTGCTGCGGTTGTGGGTGCTGTGGAAACCGATCGACCATCTCGAAGACAGCGGACCGCAGGAGCGTTGTTATCGAATTGACCGCACGGTGGGCCACATTCAATTTGGCGACGGACGCCACGGCAAAGCTCTGCCGGAGGGCGGAGCAGACCGAATTCGCGTGCATTCCAATAAGATCGTAGGCAGTCGAGGCAACGTCCCGTCCGGGGCGATTCACCGCCTGCAACGCTCCATCGCATTCGTGCAGGGCGTGATCAACCCGGAACCGACGGCGGGAGGAAGCGACACCGAACCTCTGGCAAAAGCGCTCCGACGCGGACCGCAGACCGTCCGTCACCGCGACCGCGCCGTCACAGCACAAGACTATGAGTGGTTGGCACGAACCGCTTACCCCGACCTCGCCAAAGTCAAGTGTTTTGCGGGGTACAACGGAGAGATGGAACCTGACAACGGCTCGGTCACCCTCGCCGTCCTACCGCTCAACGGCGGGCCGGGGCTGCCGTTTTTTCCCCAACTGAGACGGCAGATTGCCGACTACTTGGTCGAGCGTTCCGCCACCGTGGTGGCTACTGCGGGACGAGTGGAAGTCATTGAGCCTGCGTACTTGGAGATCAACGTGTTTGCCGAGTTGGTCGTCAAGTCGATGGAGAGCGTGGTGCCGGCCGAGCGGGAAGCGGTGGAGAAATTGGACAAATTTCTCGACCCGTTCACCGGGAATTACGATGGAACAGGCTGGGAGATCGGGCAACAGATTCATCCTTCTGTGCTCTATGGTCTGTTGAAATCGGTTGACGGGGTCAACCACGTGCAGAAGCTTTCGATGAGCGTCTACCTCGTAACAGATGGGCAAAAGCGAGAGTTGCGCACGGAAGAAGCGGTGAATCTGCCACATGGGATTGTGATCAACGGCAGGCACCAGATCGTCGTCGATCTGCTGTAAGCGCCAGAGAGGAGGGAGAACCACATGTTGCAGTTGCCCAATCTCGACGACCGCCTCTATGAGGAGATCGTCGCCGAGGCCCGTAAGAGCATTCCGCGCTTGCTTCCTCAGTGGACGGATGAGAACGCACACGACCCCGGGATCACGATGGTCGAACTGTTCTCTTGGCTGTCGGAGATGCAACAGTATTACTTGAACCGAGTCACCGCCAAAAACGAGCAGAAGTTCCTTCAACTGCTCGGCCTCGCACTCCAAGGAGCTTCCACAGCGCTCGTGGACGTGACGTTTGGCGGTGTGCAAGACCCGGTGCGGTTGCCCCGCGGCACCAAGTTGCAAGCTTTGGATCAGACGTTTGAAACGAGAGAAGCCATCTGGATCTGGCCGCATTCGATCAAACGCGTGCTGGTCCGAACGGACATCGACTCGTCCGACTACACCTCTGCCAATGACAACGGCCGAGTCGGCTATTACGCATTTGGCGCAGAGGCGTGGCAGGGCACGCAGCTTTGCCTCGGATTTGACCAACCTTTTCAGGCGGGGCATCCGATCTCATTGACGATCAACTTGCGCGAAGATCTGGCCGTTTCCCGCAATCCGCTGACAGACGATGCCGATGTGACGCCCTCCGCTCAAGTGACGTGGAGTTTCTACGGAACCGACGGGAACTGGCATCCGCTTGAGGCTGAGCATCTCGTGGACGGCACGAACCATCTCACACAGAGCGGGAGAATCACGCTCCGCTTGCCGGGCGAGATGGGCAAGACAACGATCCACCCCGCCAACGATCTGACGCGGGCATGGCTTGCTTGCTCCGTGCAAGTGGAAGGGTACGAAGTGCCGCCGATGGTGGAGAAGTGTACATTGAACACCGTATCCGCCGAACACGGAGAGACCCACAGCCTCGTCCGTTCGTTTGACAGCGATGGTTCGCAACATCTAGAACTGGTGTCGGACGAGTTCCTCGCGTTTTTTGGCGAAGTGGATGTACAGGTGCAGGAACCGGGCGGTTTCTGGCGCGATTGGAAAAAAGTCGCGGACCTGGCCGACTGCGGCCCCCGCGACTCCTGCTACGAACTCCGGCGCGACGTGGAGCAGAAAACCACCCACATCCGCTTTGGCGATGGCCTTCAAGGTCGCATCCCGCCAAACGGTCAGGGCAACGTCCGAATCCTCGCCTGCGGAGAAACTTTTGAACACCACCGTTTGATTGGGCCGAGCAACGGGTTGCCGAACCAACGCTTTGCTCTTCCGCTGACTCCGTTGGTGCCAAGTGAATTCCTGTTGCAAGTCGGCAAGATTTCCAAGGGTGCAGACGGAGCCGAGAGCTGGTTGTGGCAGGATTGGACGCGCGTGGATGACTTGGAGCGTTCCGGAGCGGACGACCGACACTACTTCCTCGACCTTGACGCCGAGGAGATCGTGTTCGGCAACCATGAGCAGGGTCGAATCCCTGAGCGTGAAGAGTCCTGGCCGAACCTCCGCTTGCTCTCCTACCGTACAGGAGGCGGCTTGCGCGGCAACGTGCAGCAAGACCGCATCTCGGGGTTGCTCGCCCCGGAAAAAGCGTTCCCATCGTCCTTGACCGTCACCAACCACTTCTATGCGGCAGGTGGCAAAGAGCGAGAAACGCTGGAGGAAGCCAAGCAACGGGTGAGACGTGAGATGCGGGAGACGACGAGAGCCGTTACCGCTACCGATTACGAGCGAATCGCCTTGGCGACACCGGGCTTGCGAGTGGCGCGAGTCAAAGCCATTCCTCTGTACCGCGTGGGTCAAGACGATCCCCACGAACAGGCGCAAGGCCAAGTGACCGTTGTCGTGGTACCGTACAGCGACGGTGCAATCCCGACGCCAAGCAGTGGATTCTTACAGACCGTACAGCGTCATCTCGACCGACATCGTCTGCTGACCACCGAAGTTCACGTGACTGCACCGGAGTACGTGCAGATTACGGTCCAAGCCGTCGTTGTGGTGCATCCTGATTATCGACACCAGACGCAACGTGTGCTGGATGCCTTGAGCGGTTTGCTCGACGTGCTCGATGACCGCGATCCGACCAAGGGGTGGGAATTCGGACGGTCGGTGTACAAAGGCGATGTGTACGGAGTGATCAACCGATTGCCGGGCGTGGAGTACATCCAGTCGTTGTACATGGACGCCGAGGGTCGCGGCATCCGTCGGGATGGAAATGGCGACATCCATCTGCCGCCGCACGGACTGGTCTATTCGGGACGTCACACGGTGCAATTGCTCAGCCGCACCGATTTGTAGGAGGTAGGAGGGAGACCTGTTGTACGAAACCACCACATTTTTTTCGTTGAACAAACTGAGCGATTGGCAACAGGGGACAGCCTACAACCTGCGATTGACAGAGGAAGGCGTCCGTCTGGAACGCACCGTCCGCTATGGATGGCAGCGCGACATCTCGCTCAACCGAATCGTAGGCACCTCGCAGGTCACCAACTTGACGCTGGGGCCGGGGGGAACGTTGTTGTTGTTGGACCATTCCGCCAACGTTTGGATGTACGACTACATCAACGCGATCTACGAATCGTTGTTTCCCAGAAAGCACCGCCTCTTCACCCGCTATGCCTTGCTCGCCGCCACCGATGACCTGCTGGTCGTCGCAGAGCGCGTTCGTGACCCGCGCATCACCGCCTACTCGCTCTCCAACATCCAAAGTGTTTGGGAGATGCGCGAATGGCAGGGACAACCGCTCTGCCCGTTGGCTCTGAGTTCCGACGGCGTGGAGGACGTCTTCGTCGTCATCCCGGAGCAGACCGTGCTCGAAGGCCGCCGTCGCGTGGTTCCCGCCGGCACCGCATTCGTCATCTTGCAAATTGGAGCGGGGGGTCGCATCCAGCACGTCTACCGCGATGAAGAGTTGCGCGCAGAGGAGTCGACGCGACTCACCGAACTGTGCAAGCGCTTTTTCCTAAACGTGCAAGGTGAGGGCGAAGTGTCTCTCTTGGACGGCCGACGGGGCAGATTGCACGTGTTTCACCGCAAGGGAGGGGTCGCACGCCATCTGGACTTGAACTTCCCCGGAGTCCCCTCAGGGCTTGGCATCGACCCGCGCGGCTCACTCTACATCAGCGACGGTCGAGAGCAGGCATCCGAAGGCCCGGACGACCGCTTTGTTCGCGTGTACAACCAGGACGGTTCTGTGTTGGAAAACGTCTCCGGCATGCAAGGGCAAGTGGACCGCATGCTGTACGGACACCGCCAGCTCCTGTACCTGTGGAACAAAGCCGAGCAACGCATCACCGTGCTCGAACCCTCGTCCCGCATCCAAGGCGCACCCGGACAGAGCGGTTCACCCGAGGGTGTCTACTTCACCCGGGCGTTCGACGCGGTGACTTCCGAGATGGTTTGGCACAAGATTCTGCTTGATGCAGACTTGCCGGACGAAACCCAACTTCGCGTCTACTACTACGCGTCGGATCATCGGGAAGTGTGGCTCGACGAGGGCACGGTGCTCCTCGACGATTTTTTACATGACGAACGTTTCAGCCTGGAGGAGAAGCAACGCCGGACTCGCAATCTCTGGCATGGCCCGATCGTCAACCCGCGAGATGCACTGCTTCGCGCCCAAGGTCGTTACTTGTGGCTTCGCATCGAGTGGAGCGGGAGCGATCGCAAGACCCCGCTTTTGAAAAAAGTACGTGCATACTACCCGCGCACGTCTTACTTGCAGTACTTGCCCGCCGTCTACCAGCAGGACCCGCAAAGCCGCGATTTCCTCGAACGGTTCCTGTCGCTGTTCGGAACCTTTTTCGATGAGATGGAAGAAGCGATCGACCACATCGCCCGCTGCTTTGACACCGATGCGGCGACGGGTGACCTGCTCAAGTGGCTCTCGACGTGGATGGGGATCGCGGTGGATGATCGCTGGACAGAGGAACAGACGCGCACGTTGCTCAAGCGCGCCCCTGATTTGTACAAAAAACGGGGCACACGCGAAGGAATCCAAGAATTGCTGGAAGTCTTCACAGGGGAGAAACCGATCCTCGTCGAATTCTTTCAATACAAAAACCTCATCGAAAAAGCGGAAGTTCGTCGCCTCATGGAGCGCCTCTACGGGCTCGACCCCTATCGGTTCAGCGTGCTGGTCAAGCCGGAAGCAGTGCCGGACGACCGCAGCCGAGCGCTCCTGGAAAAGTTGCTCTCGGAGGAGCGGCCCGCTTTTACAGACGTTCAATTGGTTGTGCTTGAGCCTCAGATTCACATGGGGTCCCACACGTACCTTGGGATCAACACGTTCTTGCAGGAGCCGACTTTGCTCGTTCTCGACGAGAAGTCCACGCTCCCTTATCACACCGTCCTCGTAGACGTCGACCACAACAGCCGAATTGGCTTGCACACGCGTCTCGGGATGGATTCGACATTGGAATGACGGCGGAAAGGAGATTTCACACATGCAAAGTTCACGTCCATACCCGTTTGAACGCAATCGATACTTCTATGGGAAACTGCTGACCGTCCGTGATTTCGAGTCGGAGCAGACCTACATGAACCAGAAGCGTTGGCTTCTGAACCGTCTCCTACATGGTGTCGGTGTCGTGACCGGCTTGCAAGTCACTCCGGCCGGAGAGCGGAAAATCACCGTCAACGCAGGCCTCGCTTTTGATTACCAAGGCCGCGAGATCATCGTGGAAGAGCGCCAAACGCTCGACCTCTCCACAGTTCCGGGCTTCCAGAACAACGGCGACTATGCCAAGATTCTCTACCTCTGCCTCAAGTACGACGAAATCGGCAAAGAGATGGTGCATTCTGTCGCAGGCACGGGACGCAAGGAAGAAGTCAGCGAATACAACCGTCTGGTGGAAGGCTACCAGTTGTTTATCAAGGAGGACGCCCCGCCGATTCAGCAGTTTGAGGCGACGAACCTCGCTTCGACGACGACGGTCCTCCATGAAGACCGCGACGTGCGAATCTTGCACCAAGTGCCGCAAGTGGCTCAGGCGGGCGACCGCTTCGAGGCCAAACTGCTGATCCAGCGCATCTCGCAACAACGCCATGTCCGCCTGGAGTTGAGTGTCACGACAGAGGGTTGTGTACTGGATGACAAAAATCAACAAGGCGACATCTTGGTTTTCGAGAAGGAGTTTGACAGCGAAGAATACAATGTGACATACAGCTACACCCTGCGCGCCCTGCAGCCCGAACCGGGGCAGGCGAACGGAAGCGTTACAATCAAGCCGTCCAACGTGAAACTTTTCCTGGCGGGCAACGAAGTGTCTGTGACGCGGTCTGCCAAGCATGTCTTCGAAGTTTCCAACGAGCCGGTTGCAGACCAACTTTTGCAAAAGTCCTGTGCGCGCGCACTCGAAGACGTCCTGACGTCTCCGAACGACCAATGCCTGTACCTGGCGCAGATCCATCTCCAACCGTGGGGGGCGTCGTACAAGGTCGATTCCATCGTGCCGGTGCCGTTCTTCGAGCAAGTCCACAATTCCTCGCTGCTGTTCAACCTTGGCGCACAAGGGAGCGGTGGTGTCGGGTCGGATGGCATCCTCGATGTACAAGCGGAGACAGTGACCCTTCCGGCGGAACAACCGCCGCACTTGGATGTGAACTACGACCGTGTCAATCGCGTGCTGAAATTCTCGCTCGGACTTCCGGAGCCAAAACAGCCTGAACTGCCGAAGACCACGGCGTCCGGCTGGCTCGACCTGTTCTTGATTGAGAAAAACAAGCCCGGTCTCTTCGGCAAAGCGGAACGCAGCTACGTCACGGACGAGATTGCACATGGATTGGGAGCGGGCCAAGTGCTGATCACCGTGGGTGTGGAAGCGAACGAGAGCTTGTTGGCGGACGCTCAGACGCAGGTCTATGGAGATGCGGATATCTTCCGCGATACCGAATTTGCGACGGAACTGCCCAAGCATACGTTGGGTACGCTGGTCTACCCGAACCGCGGTACGTTCCGAGTGGGCGTGAAGTTGCAACAGCCTACAGAACTTGGAAAACTTCGCATCCACTGGTGGGCGACCAAGGCGGACGAAGCCAAGTCGACGTATGAAGCGGTGCAACCGAAGTGGGAAGCCGCTGCGGGCAGCACTGACGAACCGAATCCTTCGCAAGACTAAGAGGAGGAGATCCCCTTGTCAAAAGCACCGAGACAAGCCAAAGGCACAACATCTTCGGTTTCCCAGCAAAAAACGTCGAGGTCCGTCCCGGCCTCGTCGTCTCCCGTACCGTCGGCGCTCTTGCAAATGCAACGCGCGTATGGCAACCAAGCGACCGCCCGTTTCCTGCAGCGCAAGACCGCCCAGCGCGCGGCGCCGGATGAGGAGGAAGAACTGCAGCTCAAAGTGGACCCCGCCCAGACTGTACAACGTTCCACAGGCGGGGGGAGCAAGATGCCGGAGGAAGTGCAGGCCAAGATGGAGAACGCGTTCCAAACGGACTTCTCCGACGTCAACATCCATGTCGGCTCCCAAGCGTCCGATGTGGGAGCGCTCGCGTATGCACAGGGTAATGACATCCACTTTGCGCAGGGCAAGTTTGAACCGCACAGCCAATCGGGTCAAGAACTGCTCGGTCACGAACTCGCCCATGTCGTCCAACAACGCCAAGGGCGCGTTCAACCGACCACCGAAGTCGGAGGTCTGCCCGTCAACGATGACGTCTCTCTCGAACGCGAAGCCGACCAACAGGGTCGAGTTGCTGCTCAGACCAAGCTCGAAGAACAGGAAGACTAAACCCGCTCCAAACCACACTAAAAAACCACCTCTCCAAAGGGAGCAGGTGGTTTTTTGTGCATGACCGACCCCTGTGGAAGCAGGTGGTTTTTTGGGTGCAAGTACCTTACTTAGCAGCCGGCGCAACCATCGCGCGCAACAGTTTGTCTCCGTTGTAGTAGCAGTAGTACATGGCATCGCCGACCCGGAACACGGTGACGTTGCCGTCTTGACGAACTTTTGTCGGTTTGTTGTCAGTGGTTTCGCCCTTCGGAGTGTCTGCGCTGTCCGTGCTGCCGGGTTTGTCGTCCTCATCAGCGGCGGGAACGGTGTCGATCCCTTTTACAATCGCGTCGATGTCTTGCAGTCCGCTTTCGTTCCACACCTCAACGGAGGTGACGAGGGAGTCCTTGTCATTCGCTTTGGACATCTCCAATTGGAACGTCATCTTGTATTTGTCATACAACATCGCCATCTTCGGCGAACTTGAGGTCGAATCCACCGTCGTATCGGTCGGCTTCTCCAACAATTCCTCCACCGCTTTCGGAGCCAGCCCGAGGAAGCCGGGGTAGTAAATGCGCCCCCGTTGGAAAAAGCCTTTGTACACAGTCGTGCCCTTCGCATCATAGCGCTCACCTTTGCCGTCTTCCAAGCCCGACTTGAATTGGCCCTTGTACAAAGGCGACCCCTTGGCGTCGAATTTCTGTCCATCGCCATCGAACTTTCCGTTCACAAAAGCGCCCGTATACGCAGGTTTGCCCGTTGCAGAGAACAACTTGCCGTCGCCTTGGTACTTGCCTGCCGAGAAATCGCCCTTGTACTTCAACGTACCATCGGTGTAGAACTCTGTCCCGGCTCCGGAGTACTCCCCGTTTTGGAAGGTGCCGTCATAGACCGGCTTGCCATTGGAACCGTACAACTTCCCGGCCCCACTGTACGACCCAGCGGCGAACAGACCTGCATAGACCAATTGATTCTGGTCGTTGAACAGTTTCCCTTCACCCTCGTACTTGCCGTTGAGAAACTGTCCGTCATATTGGACTTTGCCGTTGATGTCATACAGCGTCCCTTTGCCCGCGTAGTCATCGTTGACAAATTCTCCGGTGTACTGAATTTGCCCGGTCACGTAATACTTCGTGCCCGCCCCCTGCATCTTGCCGTTCTTGAACTCGCCGTCATAGCGCATCTTGCCGCTCGTATGGAAGGCCTGTCCCTGGCCGTTAAACATCCCGTCCTTGAACTCGCCTTGGTAGAGCAGTTGACTCATGCCGTTGTATTGCGTGCCGGTCCCGTTGGGGAGGCCTTTTTTGAAATCACCGTCGTAGATCAGGACTTCCTTGGCGTTGTAGAGCTTGCCTTTGCCTTCGTAGACGCCCTTCACTACTTGCCCGACGTAGTGCAGGTCGCCTTCTTCGGTGATCAACTTGCCCAAGCCTTGAAACGCCATCGCTTGCTTGCTTCCCTCAAGCAATGTCGTCGGCCAGCCCAGCCAATTGGCAAGCAGAGCAGGAGGGCGCAGATAGAGGTAGAGCGGGACGATGACGATCAGCAGACAAACGACCACAACCAAACGCTTCGAAAAGTAGCGGCGTCCGAACTTCACATATTGAGTGATCGAATGCTCCGGTCCCCATTTTTCCTCGACGGATTCTTTGCCCTTTTTAAAGAGGTCGGGAAGTTTTTTCACCCAGTCGATTATGGCTTTCAGTGTTTTCATCTACGGTACCTGTATGGTTTGCTGACCGGGGTTCGTGAGTTGGATCACGCCGCCCCAGTTGCACATTAATTTCGAAGAGTTATTGAGGGCTGGGAAATTGCCGATCTGTACAGTTGGTGCGCCGGGCGCCCAAGGAGCAGCCGTCACCGGCACACAGGGCATAGGAGTCAACGCCCCCATCGCCGCTGCTGTCGCGGAAGCCACCGCCGGATTTGCCATCGACTGGCACATCGCAAACGGCAAGATGTTGACCATCGGTTTATTATCCATAATCGTCGCAAGAGGTTGCGACGTGACACAACGATTTGCCGGGAGCACCATCAAATTCGCGGGAGCCGTGCCAAAACTGCACTGCATTTGCGCTCCTCCGCATACTCCGATACCCATCTCTTCTCTCCCCTTCATTTGTGTTCCAAATCAGACTCTAGAACCTACTCTCTAACTGTACCACAATCCCTGAAACTATAGTAAGATTGACTTGAAATGAGTTTTAAAGGAGAGGAACCAAATTGTTGAAAAAACGCCGTCCGTCGACTGTCTTTCACCTCGTCATGCTAGGCGTTCTGACCTTCCAACAACTGGGTTCGGCGAGCTCGGCGTATGCTTCGGAAGAGATCTCGTTATCTGACGCGATTCGCAACAGTGTGGACGCCAGTGCAGAGATTACGACGATGAAAAACGTCCAGCTCACGCAGGCCGACTTCGACCTCGCCCAAGCCTACCAGACTCTTCGCAACCAAGACGAGAAAGACAACTCCAACAAAGCCAAAGAACACAGCATGAGCCGAGACATCGACCTCGGGCTCAAAGTCCCGCAAGCCATGCTGAACAAGAAAAAACTCCAACACCAACTCGACGACAAAGTCCGTCAGACCCAAGTCCAGACGGAACAAGCGTATATGACCGCCTACCAGCAACAAGTTGGCGTAGACAACGCAACGGCCGCTCTGCAAAAAGCGGAGCAGAAAGCCAAGGACCTGCGGGCCAAGCAAAAGTTCGGGTATGCCACAGCTGACGATGTCACCGCGGCAGACGCCCTCGTGGTGCAAACGCAGACCAACCTGCAAACCGCCCAGCTGTCCTTCAAGTCAGGCCGTCTCGCGCTCGGACAACTGCTTGGCAAGGACCTCGACGGAGACTATCGGTTTGAACTGCCGCGCGTCTACGCAAATCTCACGCAAGACACCATGTGGAAACTCTATGAGTCTGCGAAATCATCCGACTTCGATCTCTTCCAAGACACCGAAGCCACCAACATGGCGCAGACCAAAGCCAACATCATCCGCGGCCTCTACCAGAACAAATTCGGCACGCAAGCGACCTCGTTGCTCGCGTCTATGTATCAATCACCGAAAGCCCCCGACTACAATTCGTTTCTCTCGCAGTACGACTCGATGATTCTCTCGCTCAAAAATAAATGGAAGGGAAAAGCACTCGTGCTCGCTCTCTCGTTTCCTTTTATTAAGATCGTGGACAAAGTCGAACTCCAAGGCGAGTACCAAGACGACCGTTATTTCGAAGACCTTTCCAGTTCCTTGCCGATGGCGTTGCTCGATTTGGACAAAGCCAAACTCAAGGAAGCGGACACTCGCAACAAACTGGCTGCGAAGATCAAATCCACGTACTTGACCGCCAAGCAAGCCGAAGCGGGCTATCTCCTCGCACTGAAAGCAGAAGCCACCGCCAAGGAAACCGTTGAGAGCGCCAAAGGCAAGATCAAATTCGGTCAACTCACCCAAGACGATGTGGACAAGTTGCAAGGAGCCTACGAGCAAGCGCAGATGGCGACACTCTCCAGCTACATCGCCTACAAGTCCTCGCTCTCCACCTTAAATCTCGCCGCCGGAGGGACGCTTCCGTACGCCTCAGGCATCCCGAAAACAGCAGCGGAGACAGGTACAGAGGCGTTCAAACCGCAACCTCCCGCACCGAAGTCGCTCGGTCTCTGGCAATTGGAACCGGTGGCCAAGGGCATGACCAGCTCTTTCAAACTGAAATTGGCGGATGGAGCGACAGCCACTCATTTTGCTTTGCGATTGAAACAAGGGGGTCAACTGATCGGAGACAAGACTCCGATCAACGGGGGGATCACACACCTCGACCTCGTCTTCCAAGACCCGAGCCTTTTGCAAGTGGTGCTCTACGCCGGAGACAAACAGATCGCCGTCACAGACTTGAGCGGCTATGCACCGTCTGGACAATTAACGGAATCTCCTGATTCCTGACTTAACTGAGAGGAGCCATCGCTGTGCCCACCCGTCCTTCGAGACAACTTGTACTCAAACTCATGCTGGCTTCTGTTCTCGTGACCACGACCGGCATGCCGCACCCGTTGTCTGCCGTCGCAGCCGAGGCTACGGTCACCCGCCCGGCCGCCGCATCGATTCCTCCCGGCACGCTGTTGATCGGCACCTATCTCGTGCAAACAGAAGCCCTCTCTCAATCGGTTTTCACCGCTGCCAAAGCGACGATGGAACCGTCAGACCAAGGGGTCTACTACAGGTCCGAATTCGCCAAAGGCTCGTGGATGAACATCGGCAAGGCGACCGACATCAGCGCCCTTTTCAAAAACAACGACGGAAAAAGCGCCCCCGTCTCCTTCGATGACATCGACAACTTGCAGATCACGTTCTGGATCACTCTGCAAGAAGGGAAACCGCATGTCGTCAGCTTCCTCTCCCCGGCTGATTTACAAGCCGCGATTGAGACCGCCAAAACCGACCTGGAGGCGAAAAAGCAAGAAGCCGACAGCGCCGCAGACTCGCAACTTTCTCAGATCGCACTGGACGCGGCAAGTTTGCAAGCGCAACTCGATTTCCTGACCGCTGTGCAGAACGGACAGGATACGCAAGCCATGCAAGCCTTGGATCGTCAAGCCGACCCGGCCTCCGCCGTCTCCACCGATTTGCAGAAAGCTCAGCAAACACAGCGTCAGACCCTGCAAAACAACCTCGATGCCGCGAAATTGGACCTCGCCGCCGCCCAGAGCTCCGGCGACACCCAGCAGATCGCCGCGTTGACCGCTCAGATTCAAGATTTGACCGCTCAATTGCAGAAGTTTGACGTTCAGATCAAAACGGCAGACCTCAAAACGGCCGATGACGATCTCACCGGCAAACTCAAAGACTTGCAATCGGCCGTCGCCACCTCCCAGACGAAAAAAGCGACCGATTTGCTCCTGCAAGTCGCAACGGCCGCTGCTGCTCTAGAAGACATTCGTCAAGCGTTGCTTCAACAGCAACTTGCGCTGACGACCGATCCCAAGGAGCAAGACAGTCTGCAACAAGCATCTCACACAGCGACCCAGACCGCTCTGAAAGCGCAGAACCTCAAACTTCGCAAGATCCAGGAAAACGCAAAACTGACAGGTCAAGTGGAGCTTGCAAACTTGCTTTTCGCTCAACTCACCGACAACAACGCCAAGCGCGATGCTTTGCGTCAGACGGACAGGCAATCGCGGATCGAGGCGTTGCAAACCACGTTGGCGACCCTCCAAGCGCAACTCAAGCAAGTTCCGCAAGGGCAGAGCCCGTCCGGAGATTTGCTCGTCCAACTCGTCAAAACGCAAGCTCAGTTGAACGCCGAACAGCAAAGCCTGACAGACGCCGCAACACTGGCCCAAGAGGACATCGACTTTTTGCAAGGGATGATCGACACCTACCAAGCCGAGGAAAACCAAACCGCCGCCGCCAACTTGCAACCGTTGCTTCTCGAGGCAAAGCGGCGGGAGGTCGATGCGACGAAAGCGCCGCTTTTTTTACAGAAATACGAAGCGGAGAGCGTACAGGCCGTACAATCGCAACAGACGCAACCGAGCCCGGCGCTTGTCGATCTACACAAGCAGACCATCGAGACCATTGAAGGAGTCGAGAAGGGCCGTTACACACAGCCGGAATTGGATGCAGTTGCACAGTTGGCAGTGGAAGTGGACAAACAACTCGGTCAGGAACCTCACGAGATCTTGCCCGTCGAGCACTTGATTTCCAACTCCATCAACTTCAAACTGGCGGCGCCGCTCCTGCGAGTCAACGGGACGACGATGGTTCCGATCCGCACGTTGCTTGAAGGTTTTGGTGCGCAAGTCTTTTGGGACGATGGCGAACAGATGGTGCGTGTGGAGTATCAGGGTCGAACCGTCGTAGCTTGGATTGGCAAGACGGCGTACCAAGTCAACGGGGAAGCCAAAACGATTGACGTCGCGCCGGTGCTCTTGGCACAGCGGACGTATGTACCGCTTCGACTGCTGGTTGAAGCGTTCGGGTTCGATGTGGCTTGGGATGAACCGACCGAAACGATTGATGTCAAAGGTCTGCCTGTGGAGGTGACGCCATGAAACGATATGTTTGGCGCGTGATCGTGCTTTTGCTGGTGATGGCAGGGCTTTCGTACGGGCTGTGGATTGAGAACGACTTCCTCAACACCAAGCCGTTTGAGAGCCAAGTTACCTTAAATAACCCGACCCGAGTCATCTCGGATGCCAACTGGCTCTACGTGATTGAGAATTCCAAGCGCGAGTTGGTCAAGTACGACCGCGGAGGTACGTGGAAGTATGACATCGACGCTCCGGAGATCGGCGATTTGGCGGCGTTGACTCCGACGTTGGACTCGCCGGATACGTTCGATTCGAGCAAGATTCAAGATGCCAACAAGTACTACCTGAGGTTCGGAAACGCCGTTTCTGAGGACAACGGCGGACTCTACGCCTTGGTGCAAGTCATGGATGAGAAAGCTCTGACCTTGAAATACGAAGTGCTCTGCCACTACACGGCGGAAGGCAACCTCGATTCGGACTGGGGCGTGTACATTCAGAAATACGACAGCAAGAAAAACGGAGCCTTGCGCTCCGGCACCGTCAAAGCTTTGCAGATGCGCAAAGGTCGCTTTACGTTCCTCGCGTTGGAACAAGGGGTGCTCAAATGGAATTCCTACGACGAGAGCATTCACAAGTTCAAAACGCTCTACCAGATGGACATTCCGTCGAACCTCTACCTCTCAGAAGTGCTGGGCTCCAAACCGGACGACCTGACCTATTCGACGATGCAAGGGACGATCTACAAGCGGGGCGGTGTGAAGCTCTATCCGTTGACCACCCCGAGCGTCGGAGATGAAGTGTATGCCGAGAGCATCCAACGCGATGCGCAGAACCGAGTCTGGTTCCTCGACCCCTACGGCAAGAGCATCAAACAGTTGGACCCGCAAGCACCCGAAGGCGTCCAGACGATCTTGACCGTCGAACAAGCGCAACAAAAACTCGGGAAGTCGGAACAGAGTGCGTCCAATGCAGACGTTTCGTTTGAAAAACTCACCGTCGCACCGGACGGTACGCAGTTCGTGATCTTCAACGACCATGTCTTGGTGGTCAGTGCGGATGGGTCTCAAGTCCGTACGTTGGACTACTCCACCAACATTCAAATCAAGCAATGGCTGTACTGGGCGGGACTTGCACTGCTCGTCCTGCTGTTCATCTGGCTTTGCAAGACGCTCTACATGGACATCATGCCGAAGTCGATCCTGCTCAAACAGGTGTTCATCCTCTTCCCGCTCATTGCGGTCTGTATGATTGGACTGTCCTTTATCATCCAAATCAAGCTCAGCGCGATTACAGACACAGAAGTACGTCATTCTATGGAATACGTGGTCAAAGACGCGCAAAACCTCGTGCATGCGGAGGAATTGCAAAAAATCCAATCCCCGCTCGATTTCATGGGCATCGGATATCAAGCATTGTTCGCCGATGTGCATTCCGAAGAACGCGACGGTCGCTACTACCTCATGGTTCACAAAGTCAAAGACGACCGAGCGTACAGCGTCTTCGAAGACGACAACGACGTCAAAATGTTCGATTCGTTCCCCTTGACCACCAACACCGGTGACTTGAGTAGTTGCAAAATTCTAGACCCCGAGTTGGGCGCTTACGAAGACGTCAACGATGTCCAACTCGTCACACACCTGCAAAATCACAATGTCGTCACTTGTACCTCCCAAGATGAGAACGGCACCTGGCTGTTCGCACTGGGGCCGCTGTTTGACAAGGACAAAACCAAGATGGTCGGCGTATTTGAAGCGGGCGTGAACATGTACAGCTACGACCAGCAAATTCTCGAAGAGCGCTTGATCACGATCATGATCGTGACCGGGTTCACGATCTTGATTCTCGGTGTCGTCCTGCTGGTGACGTGGTTGCAACTTCGACGAATCACTCGTCTGCAGGAAAGTGTTTCCATCCTGCGGGCCAACCCGGAGGAGAAGCGAAGCTTCTGGATTGAAGATCATTCCCAAGACCAAGTCGGGGAGTTGGGCCGACAATTTAATGAAATGGCCGCTTCGATTCAAGAGAGCATCGAGCAGACGAAACAATTGCGCGACGCCTACAAACGCTATTTCCCGGAAAATCTCGAGTTGTATCTGGGCAAAGACATCACCTCGCTCGACCTTGGAGATCAGAAGATCTTGGAGCACATGTCGGTGCTCGTGATCAACATTCACGACTTCCGCCAAGGGGTCAACAACGACCCGCAAGAGACTTACGATCTGATCAACAACCGCTTCCTCGCACACGTTTCCAAGGAAGTGGCGGAGCACGGGGGCATGATTGCCAAGTTCCTTGAAGCAGGTGTCGTCGCTTTGTTCCCGAAGCAGCCTGCAGACGCGTATGCGGCAGCCGTCGGCATGTGCCGCCGACTCGAAGTTCCGGTCGGCATCGGCATCCACACCGGCGACATCACGCTCGGCGTCATCGGGGCGGATGATCGTTTGGACTCCTCTCTGATTTCCGACCAAGTGATTTTGACAGGCACGTTGGAGCAATTGACCGAGCACTTCAAAGTCACCCTGTTGACCACCAAGTCCACGTATGAAGAGGGAGACGCGACCCATCGTGTTCCGGCCCGCAACATCGGCAAGATCTCTCTCGAAGGGCGGACGCTGGAGCTTTACGATGTGTTTGAAGCGGACGATCAAGCCACTCGTTTGCTGAAGTCTGAAACGAAGCCGCTGTTTGAAGAGGGCGTTACGTTCTTCAAACACGGTCGCTTCTACGACGCCCGCGAACGATTCGTGGAAGTGATGCGCCGCAATCCGCACGACTTGATTGCGCGCTTGTATTTCTATCAAAGTGACGAGTTCTACCGCACCGGTGTCGCCCTCGATTGGGACGGCTCGTTGTCGGTCACGTTCAATGAGTAAAAGTTTTCAAGAAAAAGGAAGAGGCCCTGCGGCTTTCTTCCTTTTTTTGTACACACTAACGACTAAGGAAAAGGGATGGAAAGGAAAAGCTGTGCTGTGATACAATGGTTAGACGAGTGACTTTTTTTGACTACTTGTTTTGACTATCACGAAGTGAGGCGGTACACATGCTTCTTGACAAAATCAATACCCCCTCTGATATAAAGCATTTGTCGGTGGAACAACTCAATCAACTCGCAGAGGAAATTCGTCAGTTCTTGATCGAGAACTTGGCGACGACAGGCGGGCACTTCGGCTCCAATTTGGGAGCTGTGGAATTAACGCTGGCTCTGCACCAAATTTACGACTCTCCCCGTGACAAGATCATCTGGGACGTAGGGCACCAAGCCTACGTACACAAGATCCTGACGGGACGAAAGCACCTCTTCCCGACTTTGCGCAAATTCAAGGGGATGTCTGGCTTCCCGAAACGCTCCGAATCGGAGCACGACATGTTCGATGTCGGGCATGCCAGCACCTCAATCTCGGCCGCGATGGGCTATGCATCAGCCCGGGACATCGCGGGCGAAGACCACAAAGTCATCGCTGTGATCGGCGACGGCTCGATGACCGGCGGGATGGCGTTTGAAGCGCTCAACCACGCCGGACATCTCGGAACAGATATGCTCGTCGTCCTCAACGACAACGAGATGTCGATCGCACCGAACGTCGGAGCGATTTCCCACTATCTGACCAAACTGCGCGTCGATCCGTCCTATTCGTCGCTCAAGAAGGACGTCGTGAACTTCTTACATAAGTTCGGCGACCTTGGGGACAAAACCACGCGCCTGATCGACCGCTTCAAGGACTCTTTCAAGTCCTTCCTCGTGCCGGGCATGCTGTTTGAAGAGTTCGGGTTTACCTACCTCGGCCCGATCAACGGACATGACTTGCCGACGCTTTTGACCTATATGCAACGCGCCAAACAGACCAAGGGTCCGGTGCTTCTGCATGTTGTCACGCAAAAAGGCAAAGGCTATGCCGTCGCCGCCGATGCGCCCGACAAAATGCACTCCGTCTCCAAAGGCTTCAACGTCGTCAAAGGCGATGCGCCGAAAGTTGTCAAACCGGCACCGCCGCAATACCCGAACTTGTTTGCCGACACGATGATCGAGTTGGCCGAGCGGGACCCGGACATCGTGGCGATTACGCCGGCGATGTTGCCGGGCTCGGGTCTGATCAAGTTCCAAGAAGTGTTCCCGGAGCGTTGCTTCGACGTCGGGATCGCAGAGCAACACTCGGCGACGTTTGCCGCAGGTCTTGCATGCGGGGGCAAAAAGCCGGTGCTCGCGATCTACTCGACGTTCCTGCAGCGTGCGTACGACCAAGCGATTCACGACATTGCCATCCAGAACTTGCCCGTGACGATTGCCATCGACCGCGCGGGTCTGGTCGGCAACGACGGCGAAACGCACCAAGGCGCTTTTGACATCGCATTCTTGCGTTGCGTCCCGAACTTCACGATCATGGCACCGAAGGACGAGAACGAATTCCGCCAGATGCTCTACACCGCGGTCAACCACGCCGGCCCGATTGCGATGCGTTATCCGCGCGGCGGCGGTCTCGGTGTACAGATGGACACGGAATTCAAAGCACTTCCGATCGGCAAGTCGGAAACCGTTCGCGAAGGCAAGGACGTGGCGATTCTCGCGCTCGGGTCGATGGTTCACGTTGCGCAGAAAGCTGCAGAAGCCCTCGTTGAGAGCGGAATTGATGCGAAGGTTGTCAACATGCGTTTCGTAAAACCGCTGGACGAGGAACTCTTGCTCGACCTCGCCAAGCAGGGGATGCGCATCGTTACGATCGAGGAAGGTTCGACCCAGGGCGGTATGGGGAGTGCAGTCATGGAATTTTTTGCACTGAACCGCATCTACGGCATGGAGATCTACCCGATGGGTCTGCCGGACCTGTTCGTGGAACACGGAGACCCGCAACAACTGCTCGACCACGTCGGCCTCAACGTCGATTCGGTGGTGGAACTGGTCAAAACCATGGCGCCGCTCAAACAGAAGCGCGCGTAACCATAGCTTCATAGCTGTACAGAGCGGGCGGGACGCATGTCTTGCCCGTTTTTAGTGAACGGTAACAAGAGACAAATCATTGATGACAGAGGGTATGACATGAGTGCTAAGGAACGGTTAGATGTACTGTTAGTGGAACAAGGCCATTATGATTCCCGCGAGCGGGCCAAAGCGGCCATCATGGCGGGACTGGTTTCCGTCGACGGAGAACGTGTCGACAAAGCGGGCACCAAAATCAAAGTGGAAGCGAAGATCACCGTCAAGGGAGACTTGCATCCGTACGTCTCACGCGGCGGTCTCAAGTTGGAAAAAGCGCTCGCCGCTTTCAACGTCTCGCTGGTGGACAAAGTCGTCGTCGACATCGGCGCCTCCACGGGGGGATTCTCCGACTGCGCGCTGCAAAACGGAGCGAAGCAAGTCTATTCCATCGACGTCGGCTACGGCCAACTGGCGTGGAAAGTGCGCAACGACCCGCGTGTAATCGTCATGGAGCGCACCAACTTCCGCCATCTGCAACCCCAAGACCTCAAGGGAGAGACACCGCAAGTGGCGGTCATGGACGTTTCGTTCATCTCGATTCGACTCTTGCTGCCGGTGATCTCGAATATTTTAACGGAAGACGGTCAACTGCTCTCCCTGATCAAGCCGCAGTTTGAAGCAGGTCGTGACCGTGTGGGCAAAAACGGCATCGTCCGCGACCCGGAGGTACACCGTGACGTGCTCGTACATACGTTGGGAACGGCTGTGGCGCAAGGCTTCCGCGTTGTCGACATCACCTTCTCGCCCATCACGGGCGGGGATGGGAACATTGAATTTTTGGCGCACTTGACGAAGGTTGGGAACGGCCTGTCTCCGGAGGAACTGACGGAGAAAATTCAGGGAGTTGTTCAAGATGCGCATTCTTCCTTAGAACGATAAAAAGGAATTCTTATTCAAGACAGCGAATGCTTGTTAAGAATGTGAAAGCCTGTCTACAGAATGGAGGGCATCCTTTATGAAGACAATCGGATTGGCGGTCAACCCCACCAAGCCAACGGCGATTCCGGTCACCCAAAACTTGGTGGAGATCATTGAACGCCACGGGGCACACGTGTTTGTCGATGAGGAATCGGCGGAGAAGATCGGACGCCCGGAACTTGGAATTCCGCAAAGCGACTTTCCGAGCCGAGTCGAAATTCTCTTCGTATTGGGCGGGGACGGCACCATTCTGGGATTTGCCCGCCAGTTCGCCAAGACGGGCTTGCCGATGCTTGGCATCAATCTGGGACACCTCGGCTTCCTCTCCGAAGCGGAGCCCAAAGACATGGAGAACGCGGTCCAGCGGGTCTTGGCAGGAGACTACTGCTTGGAGGAGCGCTTGATGCTGGAAGCGCAGGTCATCCGCGGGGGTCAGGTCTTGCACGAAGCGGTGGGTTTGAACGACGTGGCGATTGCCAAAGGGTCGTTTGGCCGGATGGTGACCAATCGCGTGTTCGTAGACGACATGTACGTGGACCAATACACGGGCGACGGTTTGCTCGTTTCCACACCGACGGGTTCCACGGCGTACTCGCTCTCTTGCGGGGGACCGGTCGTTTCTCCGCATATCGACGTGATCGTGCTGACTCCGATCTGTCCGCACACCTTGCATTCGCGGCCGATGGTCATCGCCGCCAACCAAGAAGTGCGAGTGGAAGTGGAAGCGACCCACGATGAATTGGTGCTCTCAGTTGATGGACAGCTTTTTTATGAATTGGAGAATCACGACGTGATCCGTGTCCGGCAAGCCGGGTACAAGACCACGTTGATTAAATGGCGCGATAGGGAATTTTTCGATGTACTACGCCGCAAATTGCACGTCGCGACGTGAGAGAAAGGGTTCGATAGAGAATGAAAGGCCAACGCCTGTTGAAAATTCGTGAGATCATTACCGGGCAAGAGATCGAGACACAGGAGGACCTGGTGGAGCAACTCCGCGCCGCCGGTTTCCAAGTCACCCAAGCGACAGTCTCGCGTGATATCAAAGAACTGCACCTCGTCAAGACCCCAACTCCGAACGGCACCTACAAGTATTCGTTGCCGGCCGAACCGACGTACAATCCGGAGCAAAAATTGCGCCGGATGTTGCTCGACTCCTTTGTGTCGATCGACCGGGCCGAAAACCTGATCGTCATGAAGACACTGCCGGGGAACGCACACGCGGTCGGCGCCATCGTGGATGCGTTGGACTGGTCGGAAGTGCTTGGCACCATCTGTGGAGATGACACGATCTTGATCATCACCCGATCCACCGAGATCGCCCCGAGTATCGTCAATCGATTCCTCTCCTACGTCTAGGGGGTTTTTTTCACCATGTTGATGGAGTTGACCGTGCGCAACTTTGCGCTGATTGAAGAAGTCCACCTGTCCCTCGAACCGGGATTGAACATCCTGACGGGGGAGACGGGTGCCGGGAAATCCATTCTGCTGGACGCCATGAGCCTCATCTTGGGGGGCAGAGCCTCGTCCGACACCGTTCGGCAAGGCGCTGCGAAAGCCACCATCGAGGCTCTTTTTGCCGTTCCCGTATCGAATGAGTTTCGAGAATTGTGTGAGGAGTACGGCATCGACCTCGACGACGAGGGCGTGCTGGTTTCCCGCGAGCTTTCAGCGGCGGGCAAGAACGTCTGCCGCGTCAATGGCCGCATGGTCACCGTGCAGATGCTCCGTCGATTTGGGCAATACTTGATGAGCATGCACGGACAGCACGAGCACCAGACGCTGACCGACCCGCGGGAGCAGATCGCCCTGATCGACGCATTTGGCGGCGAAGACCTGTTGGCGCTGCGTGCGGCGGTCGAAGCGAGTTTCCGCGACTTCCGTGTTGCGCGGCAAAAAATTCGCGAGGCGCGCCTTGGCGAACAAGAGCGAATCCAGCGTCTCGACATCGTGCGTTTTCAACTGCAAGAAATCCAAGAAGCCAACCCGCGCCCCGGCGAAGACGTGGAACTTGAAGAAGAGCGCAAGCGTCTGGCGCACGCTGAAAAATTGTTTGCCGCCGCCAATGCTTCCTATGATCGACTCTACAGCGGCGAGGGGCGCAACTCATCGGCTTTGGATCAACTCAACCAGACCATCGTCGATTTAGATGGAGCCGTCCGCTATGACGAGTCGCTCGCACCGACGCTTGAGTTGATTAAAACGGCACTTCTCCACGTCGAAGAAGCTGCGCATAGTTTGCGCGATTACCGAAACGAAGTGGAGTTCAACCCGAACAAATTATCCCAACTGGACGATCGTCTGAATGTCTTGCGCCGCCTGCGGAAAAAATATGGAGACACGGTCGAGGAGATCCTCGTCTACCGGGACAAGTTGCTTCGCGACCTCGAAGCGTTGGAGAACCACGAAGAGAACTTGGAACGGTTGTCCCTTGAGTTGGAGCGAGCGGGCAAAGGGCTTGCCAAAAACGCGGTCGCTCTCTCCAAAGCGCGACGCGCGGCTTCCGAACGCCTCGCCAAAGCGGTGATGAAGGAACTGGGCGAGCTGATGATGCCAAACACCCAGTTTGCGATCAGCTTCACGCAGATTCAGGAAGAAGACGGATTGCCGATCGGCGAACGCCGCGTCCATGTGACGGAAGCGGGAATCGACAGGGTCGAGTTCCTTTTCTCCCCGAATGTGGGTGAATCTCTGCGTCCGCTTGCCAAAATTGCATCGGGCGGCGAACTCTCGCGCACGATGCTGGCGCTCAAGACGTTGCTCGCCGATGCGGACGATGTGGGCACGCTGATTTTTGACGAAGTAGATACCGGAATCTCCGGCCGGGCTGCCCAAGCCGTGGCGGAGAAACTGGCCGTCGTCTCCCAGTCGCGGCAAGTGATCTGCGTCACGCACTTGGCGCAGGTGTCGGCGATGGCAGACACGCACTACTTAATCGAAAAAAGCATGGAGGACGGTCGCACTCGAACCGCCGTGTATGCGTTGGACGACGACCTGCGCGTGCAGGAACTCGCCCGCATGATCTCAGGGCTTGAACTGACGGAAACTACGCTACGCCACGCCTCCGAAATGTTGGAACGCGCCCGGAAATTTAAAAGTTGAAGGTGGGTTCAATGGCAGATGTTTCGCAGGATACGACATCTGTCAGGGAGGCATAGTAGAACCATCACTTCAAAGAGGTGTAGACACGGGAAGAAAGGGGAGGGTGAGATGGTTGACTAGACACACTCGCAGGAAACTAACAGGTCTCTTGGTTGCAATCCTATTCGTCGCCATGTGTTGGTTTACACCCATTCATCAGCTCGCAAGCATTCCCCAGGAACTGCGCATCTTGCAAGGCGCACACGCCGCACTCGATCTCGGAATGAAGTCGTTCGCCACGGTGACGACGTCGCAACCGGACGTCATCTCCGTCTCCGGAACTCCGAAATCGGCGGTTTCCCACCTCAATCAACCTCTACAGCTCGATTCCGGCAAAACCGGCACCGCCGACCTAAAAGTAAAACTGTTCGGTCTGATTCCGGTCAAGTCGGTCCATGTGAACGTGGTCCCGGACCTAAAAGTCGTCCCCGGCGGCCAGTCGATCGGCGTCAAACTCAAGTCCTCCGGCATCATGGTAGTTGGCTACAACTTGGTCAAAGCGGGCAAAGACTCCATCTCGCCCGCCGAGCAAGCGCAAGTCAAAGTCGGTGACATCATCACCGCCATTGACGGCACCACCGTCAAATCGGTCGAGCAAGCTGCGGAGTTGATCAACAAAGCAGGCAAGACCGGCAAGCCGATGGAATTCACGATCAAACGGCAGAAGGAGCAGCTCAAACTCAAAGTGAAGCCGCTCTATGACAAAGACAGCGACATCTACCGTATCGGCCTCTACATCCGCGACTCGGCAGCCGGTGTTGGTACCCTCACGTTCTACGCGCCGGATCAGAAAAAATTCGGTGCCCTCGGTCATATCATCACCGACGTGGACACCGGTCAACCGATCGGCGTAGGCGAAGGCCAGATCGTCCACAGCTCCGTCACCTCGATTGACAAAGGCGAAAGCGGTTCCCCAGGGGAGAAGCGCGGGATCTTCATCGACGAAGACAAAGTCCTCGGATCGATTACCCGCAACTCCGACTTTGGTGTCTTCGGCAACATGAACAACCTGCCGGACAACGCCAAAATCTCCAAAGCGATGCCCGTCGCCCTCGCCGAACAAGTTCATGAGGGGAAAGCCTCCATCCTCACCGTCGTGGACAGCCAAAAAGTCGAGGAGTTCGACATCCAGATCGTCAACGTCATGAAACAAAAGTATCCCGCCACTAAATCGATGGTCATCAAAGTGACAGACAAGCGCCTGTTGGAAAAAACGGGCGGCATCATCCAAGGGATGTCTGGCAGCCCGATCCTCCAAGACGGAAAAGTCGTCGGCGCCGTCACCCATGTATTCGTCAACGACCCCACGCAAGGCTATGGGGTGTTCCTCGAATGGATGCTCAACGAAGCAGGAATCGAGACCAAGACAAAGGTTAAATCATAAAAAGTACACCTATCCGGATATCGGGTAGGTGTTTTTTTATTTTTTGGTTCACAATTTTTTATCGAAGTGAAGGGTTGCTAACGTTTCCATCGTCTATATGCCTATAACAGAAAGAAAGTGGGGAGTAATTCGTGTCGTTTTTTACTAAGTTTTCGCTGAAAAACCCTGTCGCGATCGTGATCTTGTGCCTCTTGATCGCCGTCGGCGCTGTGTTTTCGGCAACCAAGTTCCGTCAGGAACAACTGCCTGACGTTGACCTTCCGTCGGTCACCGTGCAAGCGATCTATCCGGGAGCGTCTCCGAATGACGTCCTGAACCAAGTCACCGTACCGCTCGAAACTGTGCTGCGCAATGTGGAGGGCGTCAAGAACGTCACCTCCCAATCGCAGAACAACTTCGCGATGATCACACTTGAATTCAGCTTCAAAGACAACATGGAAGACAAAAAGAAAAAAGTCGAGGACGCCATCACCAACGTCAAGCTCCCGACAGAAGTTGAACATCCGAAAGTTTCCTCGTTTGGCACTTCAAACCAAGCGATCATCTATTCCGCCGTACAAGTCAAAGGCAACACGTCCCAAGAAGAACTCAACGACATCGTACAAAACCGCATCCTCCCGCAACTCAAATCTGTAGACGGCGTTGCCGACGTCAAAGCGAGCGGCCTCACCGATACGGGCGTGTACATCCAGCTCAATACGGACAAAATGAAAGAGAAGCACCTCTCGTTCAACATGATCCAACAGGTGCTGCAAGCCAACAACCTCAGCATTCCGCTTGGGGAAGCAACTCTGAACAAAACCAAAGAGCCGGTCATCATCACCGGCAAAGTGGATTCCGTAGACAACTTGAAAAACGTCGTCCTCTCACCGGAACCGAACAAAGTGGTTCTCGGGGACGTCTCCGATATCAAAAAAGGCAAGGACGTCAACATCATCTCCCGCACGAACGGCGCGCCGTCCATCGGGATCGACATCTACAAAGCCTCTTCCGCAAACACCGTTGCCGTTTCGGAAAAAGTCCTCGAATCCTACAAAGCGTTCGATGACGAAGGCAAAGTCCAGACGCTGATCGAGTACGACCGCTCGGCGGACGTCAAGGAATCGGTATTCTCGATGGCGCGTGAGGGCGGCCTCGGGGCGCTTTTCGCTTCGATCTTGATCCTCCTGTTCCTGCGCAACGTGCGCGCAACGATCATCGCCATCGTTTCCATTCCGCTGTCGATCATGATCTCGCTGATCACCTTGAAGTATTTTTCCAATGTCACCTTGAACATCATGACGCTCGGCGGGATGGCCGTCGCAACCGGACGGGTGGTCGACGACTCCATCGTCGTCATCGAGAACATCGTTCGACGCCTGCAAACCGAGAAAATTTCCAAAGACCTGCTGCTTTCGGCCACTCGTGAAGTCGGGGGCGCAATCACTGCGTCGACCGTCACCACTGTCGCCGTATTTGCACCGCTGGGTCTCTTGCAAGGCATCTCCGGCGAGTTCTTCGCTCCGTTTGCTCTGACCGTTGCTTCCTCTCTGGTCGCATCGCTGATCGTCGCTCTGACCGTCGTGCCGCTTCTGGCATGGGGCTTGATGCGCAAGCGAGTTCCGAAGGAGCATGAAATGGAGTCCGGCATGGCACGCACCTACAAGCGCGTGCTGAACTGGTCCTTGAACCACAAAGCAACCGTCCTGATTCTCTCCGTCCTGCTCTTCGTGGGCACGTTGCCGTTGACGCAACTCGTCGGCGTCACGTTCATGCCGGAGACGGAAAATAAATTCCTGTTCGCAACCGTCGAGATGCCAAAAGGCACTTCGCTTAGCACCGTCGATGAACTCTCCCGCAAAATCGACGAAGAATTCCGCAACAACCCGGCAGTGGAAACGACCCACGTCGGCGTCGGCCAACAGAACGGGCAAACGGTAGAACCCAACTACGCAAACTGGTTCCTCAAACTTAAGTCTGACACCGACACGAAGCAACTCATGGCAGACATGAAGGCGAAGATCAAAGTCGAAGAAGGCTCCAAGTTCGACATGTACGACGGCAACGGCGGCGGCGCAAGCGCGGGTCTCGACATCACCGTCACCGGCGGAACCGCAGAAGACCGCAAACAAGCGACCGAAGACATCACCGCCGCAGTCAAGAAAATCGAAGGCACCTCCAACGTCAACAACAACCTGCAAGAAGGTTCCAAAGGCGTGCAACTGCAAGTCCGCACCGAAGACGCCCTCAAAAACGGCTTGACCGTCATCCAAGCGTCCTCGATGCTGCGCCCGTACCTCACCGAGAGCCAAATCGGCAAAGTCGGTGACGGCAAGTCTGCGTCCGACCTGTTCCTGACGCTCAAAGGCAATTCGCTGACGACGCTGGGTGAGATCGGCAAGATGACGCTCGACCTGCCGACCGGCAAACAAATTCAAGTCAAGGACATCGCAGATGTAACTCAAGTCCAGCTGCCGGGCAAGATCCAGAACAAAAACGGCGACGAGTACTCCTCCGTCACCGGCACGATCACGTCTGCAGACGCCAATGCTGTCAACACAGCGATAACCGACGCGCTTGCGGCGATGACGCTTCCGTCCGGAGTGAAATACTCGATGGGCGGTTCTACGGAAGACATTCAAAACATGATGTCCGACATGATGCTCGCGATGTCTGTCGCACTCGGGATGGTCTACATCGTCATGGTCATCTCGTTTGGAGAAGGCCGCGCACCGTTTGCGATCTTGTTCTCGCTGCCGTTCGCATTGGTCGGCGGTCTGCTTGGCACGATCGTGATCGGCGAACCGATTTCGATCTCCTCGCTGATCGGCTTCTTGATGCTGATCGGGATCGTCGTCACCAACGCAATCGTTCTCATCGACCGTGTACAGCACCAGATCAAAAACGGTCTCTCGATCCGCGAAGCCTTGCTGGAGTCCGGCGGCACTCGTCTGCGCCCGATTCTCATGACGGCGATTGCGACGATCTTTGCGCTGGTTCCGCTGGCAGCAGGGATTGGCAGCGGTTCGATCATCTCCCGCGGTTTGGGGGCGGTCGTCATCGGCGGTCTGGTCACGTCGACCCTGCTGACGCTCATCGTCGTACCGGTCATTTTCGAACTGCTCAACTTCCGCAAAGCGCGTGCAGAGCGTCGCGACACGGTGGCAAAAGTAGCCCTATAAGATGGAAAAAAGACGGCATCCTCTCGGGTGGCGTCTTTTTTTTGAAAGACTTTTCGACAAAAAGGCGGGGGTTTGGGTCGGATTCGACTCTGTAAAAGGGTCAAAAGAGGTTGTGAGGTTGTTTTGAAGGGGAAATTTGTTGAAAATGGTCAAAATCTTTATCGTTCCAAAATGGAGGAATAAAAATGGCTTTGTCGAAATATCTTCCTGTCAGAAACCATTGAACGCACTTACCTAAGGGGGTTCCCATACAGTGAAACAAATCAAAGTGATGATTGCGGATGATAACCGTGAATTCGCCGAGCTGTTGAAAGAGTTCGTAACGGAGCAACGTGACATGGAAGTTGTCGGCGTTGCGTACAACGGCAACGAAGTTCTGGAAATGCTGGAACAACAGCAACCGGATGTCATCATCCTCGACATCATCATGCCGGTGTTGGACGGCATCGGGGTCCTGGAGAAAATCCAAGGGATGAGCCTTTCCTTCGACCCGAAAGTCATCATGTTAACGGCGTTTGGCCAAGAGAACATCACCAAGCGCGCCGTGGAGTTTGGGGCGGCGTACTACATCCTCAAACCGTTTGACATGGACGTCCTCGCCAACCGCATCCGCCAAGTGGTGCGCGTACCGGGCACGGGAGCACCGAAGCAGCAAGTGATGATGACGCGCGGCAAGAACGTCGACGCTTCGATCACCAACATCATCCACGAGATCGGCGTTCCGGCGCACATCAAGGGCTACCACTACCTGCGTGAAGCGATTGGCATGGTGTACAAGGATGTCGAGATCCTCGGCTCGATCACGAAGATCCTCTACCCGAAGATCGCCGAGAAATACAACACCACCCCGTCCCGCGTCGAACGCGCCATCCGCCACGCGATCGAAGTCGCTTGGGGCCGCGGGAACGTGGACTCGATCCGTGCGCTGTTTGGGAACACCGTCAACGTAGGGAAGAGCAAGCCGACGAACTCGGAGTTCATCGCGATGGTTGCGGATAAGCTGCGGATTGAGGCGAAGATTTCGTAATCTTCTCGAAGCCTTGTCAGATAAGGGAAATTGGCGGTACGGCAATCATAATTCGTAATTGTGACAAGCCAATAAATACGATTTTGAGCCTATAAACTTATTCCATCTCACCCAATGAATATAAAATTCATTGGGTTTGTTTGTTGGGGCGTGATGGAGGATGTCCGATGAAAATGAGCGAATTCGATTTCTACATAGAAGACTTTCTGCTGTACTGCCAAAACAAAAATTTGTCCCAAAAACGCTCTCCTCTTACGAGCAATCGCTGGGATTGTTTTTCGCCTACCTGACCACCGAACACGGAGTAGAACGTCTCAGAGAAGTGCGGACAGGACATATCAGGCAGTACATCGCCTACGTACAGGAGCGTGGCAAGTACACGGTTGTCAATCGCGATGCCAGTATGCAGATCAACCACCCTGAGGATCGAACAGACTACAAAAAATAAGTTTTCAGCGTGACTATCAACAACTACCTAAGAACTGGCTACATGAAGCGCGAGAAGTCATCAAGATTCCGTTTGACAAGGTGAACAACTACATTCAGTTCGAAGACAGAAAAGCGGAGTGTCACCAGAAGAGTTCAATAGGCTTTTGGAACAATTCGACTACACGACATGCCACGGGTACAGAATAAAGATAGTTGTTTTGCTCCTACAGGACACAGGGATGCGCATTGGCGAGTGCTTGGAGATCGAGGTTGACCAGACCTCAACGTGAAAAACACAGGCTCCTGCTCAGTAAAGGGAAGTTTTGCAGCGTATCTGAACTAATATTTTTGATTTTAAAAACGATCCCCCTTGCGTTAAACAGCAAGGGGGATCGTTTTTTAAAATCAAATGCTTCGCGGTGTGTTAACTTTACTTAAGTTCCATTGTGTAACACATTTGGGAGTTGTCACCGGTTTGTTTGACCACTTTGATATAGTAATCGGAACCGGAGGTCACCGAGAAACTATAGGGGGAGGAAGACGCTTGGAAGCCGACCGAGCCTCCAGCCAGTTGGGTACCGGTTCCTTGGTAGAGACTCCAACCAATGCTGCCCGGAGCCTGTGGGAGAATGTCGAGAGATACCGTACCGGTTGTGTTGGCATGGAATTTGTAGTAGTCCACATCCTGAGAGTTATACAAGAAGTAGCTGTTCAATCCGAGGTTCACCGATGTAGCTTGTGCGAACGAGTCGTTCGGCTCGTTGGCATCAAGATTCTCAAAGGAAATGTTATAGTACGAACTTGAAACTGTACTCGTCGGGAAGTACTTGACGTAATATTTGCGGCCAGCAGTCACGCTGAATTGGAACGGTGTTGAAGTTGCATCACTGCCACCGCCACCGATCGTGCCTCCAGCAAATGATTTACCGAGATCATCATATATCGAAAAGTTAGCTGCTGCGTCGCCCGGCTGCGTAAGGGTGATGGTCGCCACCCCGTTCTTGGTTGCGTTGTATGCATAGTAGTCAACATCGGATGTGGTAGCTAAAACTGCATTGTAAAAATGCCCGTCTGCGATGGAGTACGCTTGAGCTTGGGTGTTGTTTACTTCCCCAGTGTCATAGTGGCCCATCACGAGTTGGTATGGATTGGCGGAGACATTGCCGTTGCTATAAATCTTGATGTAGTACGGAGTCTGGATTGTCGAGACGTTGAACGCCAGGGTGAGAGGTCCCCCTGTTGAGGACGTGCTTCCTGCAGTCATAACAGTGTTGTTCGGGTCAATGACCTGGACGTTGTAGACGTTGCCATCATTGGGCGGCGTAAAGGTGAAGGTCTGCGTGCCTGTGAAAGAGCGATAGTACTGGTAATAGTCTACATCCGTGCCAGTGGACAGGTAGGAAGTATAGGTGGTGTCGGCTGACACATAGTAAGCTTGTGCCTTCGTGTCATTCGGCTCGTACGTGTCGGTTGATGCGACGGCTGGGTACGAAGCGAGCGTTGTCGTCAAGATTGTGGTAACGACCAGAGGAAACAATTTTTTGGGCATCGTAAATTTACACCTCTTATGGAATTTTTTACTTCTGATACTCATTATGGGATATCATAATGATTTTGTAAATATTTTTCTTTTTTGGAAATACCCTTTCCTCCATTAAGTTCCTTCTGATTTTAATTACTGCTATTCTTGTAGCAACATCAATTGCAAATACAAAAAAACAAACGAAGCTGTTTTCGAAGATCATTTTTGTAACCTACAAAAGCTGATCCGCATCCACCTGACTGGACACAAATAGCACGCCGTCATTCGTTGCGATGGTCGCGGATAAGCTGCGGATTGAGGCGAAGATTTCGTAGTTGTTGATTCGTCAAGGGTTCTAGGCATATCGCACTCATCTACTTTTAATTGTGAAAAGCCGACAAACCCATTTTGGAACCGATAAACTTTTTCCATCTCACCCGATGAATCTTTTGATTCGTTGGGTTTTTTGTTGGGCGGGAGATAGGGGAATGTACAGTGAAAATGAGTGAGTTTGATTTCTACCTTGAAGACTTCCTGTTGTACTGCCAGAACAAAAATCTGTCTGCTAAAACCCTTTCTGCCTATGAACAATCCCTCAAGTTGTTCTTTGCCTAGCTGAAAAACGAACACAGCGTAGAACTCCTCCGTGAAGTCCGTACAGGGCATATCCGTCAGTATATGGCGTATGTGCAAGAAAGAGGGAAGTATACGGTTGTCAATCGAGAAGCGTCTAAACAGATCAACTTCCCTGAAAACAGAACTGACTACAAGAAACAGGTATCGAGCGTGACGATCAATAATTACCTTCGCAACATCAAGGTCTTTTTCAAATGGCTCCACCAAGAAGGTGAACTGATCAAGAACCCCTTCGATAAAATAGAAAAATTACATTCGATTCGCAGACAGAAAAGCGGTGTCAGTCAAGAGGAGTTCAATAGGCTCCTCGACCAGTTTGACTACACGACATTTCACGGATATCGGAACAAGATCATTGTCATGCTCTTACAGCACACTGGAATGCGAATCGGTGAGTGTCTGGAAATCGAAGTTGAGCAAATCGACTTCAAACACAGGATGGTTCTCTTGACTAAAACCAAGGGGAAGAATGAGCGGTATATCTACTTTTCAATGGTCATGCAAAGGGAGCTTCGGCAATACTTGAAGCTCAAAGATCGTCATACGGAAACAACACTCCTGTTTCCAACAAAACGAGGAACCAAGTTGACGATACTGTCATTTGAGAAGCAACAATAGGAGGCGGGGAACATGGTCGCGGACAAGCTACGGATTGAGGCGAAGATTTTGTAAGTAAGGCAAGGCTATTGTACGTGTGAGGTTTTTTTGAGAACGCTCCACTTCATGGGGTTCCAAGAACCGTGAGGAGGAGTGTTTTTTCATGTCCGATTTTGAGTTCCAGTGTATCTGGAAATCTAAAAGCAAAGACGAGCATCCAGCTACTGTGGATGCTCGTCTCTTTGTTGTACCCACCATCGGTCCCTTCCAAATCGAGAGCTGCAAATTATGAGTTTGCAGGTTTCCTCAGCAGGAAGCAGCCTAGCAATAGTGATATGGCGAAAAACACGCTGAAAACTCGGAATCCCGTGTCAGTCAAATGTACGAGTGCGCTTTTAACCAACTTGCTTTGTTCAATCCCCATCCCGAGAAACATATGAGATGCGATGTTAGGTGCTATACGAAGCTCAACGATCATCAGCGCAAGCGTCTGACTCACAGCCCGGCCAATGTTGTACACCGTGTAGAACATCCCAGATGCGGAACCCGCTTGTTCTGGAGGTGCGGCAGTCAGTACGGTTTTTGCGAGTGAGGGCCACGCCAAACCGTTCGCCACAGAGATGAGGAACAGCGGCACGATGACAGCGAGACGTGACAGATGGTCTCCCAGATTCCCGAGTAGCAGCAAGCCAAAAGCAATCAAAACCATCCCGCCCATGAGCAATCGGCCCGTACCGAAACGATCTGCCAGTCTGCCGCCGAAGGGACCCATCACGAGTTGAGGAGCCGACAAGGGAATGAGAAGCAGACCTGACTCCAGCGGGCTCAGGTGCTGAGCCCCTTGGAGGTACAACGCAAGGAGCAGGGAAATTGAGAAATATCCGATGCAATAACTCAAGGTGACCCCTAATCCAGTTGTGTAGCGTCTGTAAGAAAACAATCGAAGATCAAACAGCGGTTGGCGTACCTTCAATTCGGTGTATAGAAATCCGATCCACATCAGCAGTGCTCCCCCAAAGAGACCCAGCACCGGCCTTGACATCCACCCCCATTCTTGCCCCTGCGACAGAGCTACCAAGAAGGCGGAGAGTCCAAGTCCAAACGTGATCATACCGAACCAATCGGTATTTGTTCGGGCCCGTTCCGTTGATCCCTTGAGCAGAAACCATCCCGCAACCAATCCGATGAACGCAAAAGGGGCGGATGCAAAAAAGATGGAGCGCCATCCAAATCCGCTGATCAATGCCCCGCCAGCCACAGGACCTATGATGGACCCAATGACCCATGAGGTCGAATTAATACCGATGGCGAGCCCGAGTTGCTCGCGTGGGAATGTCCGCATCATGATTGGCGTAGCGGTCGCTAAAGCGAAGGCCGCTCCGACGCCCTGGACAAGCCGAAACACGATGAGCATCGCGCCGGAATTCGCCAGGCCACACAGGACGGTGGCGATTGTAAAACAGGCGAACCCTGATAGAAAAATGCGTTTGGTCCCCATAATGTCCGCCCATCTTCCGGCCGGCAGTAAAAAGACGGTGCTTGTGATGAGGTAGGACGTAATGATCCACATCCCAGCCACAAACGAAACGTGCAAATCCTCCGTCAGCTTGGGCAGACCGATCACAACAATGGTCGCATCCAGATTGGTAATAAACGAAACAAGTGTGACAACGGCCAAAATTGCCCACTTGAGTGTGCGTTCCTTCGACATATGTAACTCCTCCTTTTGGTTGTCGATGTCTACAACCAATGTACAAGAGGTAGATGATCATGTAAAATGAACGCAAACGATACAATGATTCGTTATTTGTGATAGTTGGGTGGGATGTGGAACAATGGAGAGCCATGAGCTTCGAATTTTCCGGGCGGTTGCAAGGGAAGGAAGCATTACAAAGGCAGCTCATACCCTCGGTTATGTCCAATCGAACGTAACAGCGAGAGTGAGGCAGTTGGAAGAGGAGTTAAACACGAAACTTTTCTATCGACAGCGGGGCATGGTGTTAACCCCAGCAGGCGAGAAACTGCTGGGGTACGCGGAGCGAGTTTTGCACTTGCTTGACGAGGCACAATTAGCCCTGAACGATTCAATAGAACCCATGGGACCACTCAGGCTCGGAGCGAATCATACAGTGTCAGCTCTGCATCTGCCGAACATACTTGCAGAATATAACCAGAGATATCCCAAGGTAGAGATGTCGCTTGTGACCGATGTTTCCGAAGAACTGGTGCGCAAGATCCTTCATTTTCAACTGGATGGTGCATTCGTAAAACTGGCAGTCGATCATGAAAACGTGGTAAAGGATTTGGTCTATGAGGAAGAATTGGTTCTGATTACTCAGCCTGGGGACAGCGACCTTCAGGCGGTATGCAAGCAACCTTTTCTCATGAACACAATCGGGTGTCCGAATCGAGGACAACTTGAGACCTGGTTGCGATCCATTGGTAGCGCTCCTGTCCGATACTTGGAATTTAATCATCTTGACGCGATGATTCAAGGGGTGATATCCGGACTCGGAGCTTCTTTCGTCCAATACTCTGCCGCGCAAAAATACGTGGAGGCTGGAGTATTGCGGTCTTTTCCCATTCCATCTCCATATAGCTTGACCCAAACCTATTTCATCCGACACAAGGACAGCTTGTTGACAAGCGCACTCGAAAAATTTCTTGAGACTCTAAAAAAGAGTCAACTATATAGCCGGTAAAAAACAAGGCCGACAAGTGGCGTGTCGACCTTGCGGGTTCTCTAGGATCTGGCACTCCTCATTCATACTTGTGATATGCCGATAAACTTGTTCCATCTCACCCGATGAATTGTTAGATTCGTCG
The DNA here is from genome assembly GCF_016722965.1 of Tumebacillus amylolyticus. Taxonomy (NCBI): domain Bacteria; kingdom Bacillati; phylum Bacillota; class Bacilli; order Caryophanales; family Alicyclobacillaceae; genus Tumebacillus; species Tumebacillus amylolyticus. The sequence continues at coordinate 101,734 of NZ_JAEQNB010000005.1, read as the reverse complement.
CTCTTAAAAGTGGTTTGAAGATTGGGAGAAGGGTCAAAGTTCAGACTTGATCCTCAGCAGGACAACACTTGAATTAACTATTTAATCATGATATAGTTTATTTGTGAAGTGAAATTTGCCAACAACTCTTGCCACTCGTCGCTCACATGACTCCTTAGACATACTTCCTAGTACATTCTATTGTAAAGGAGGATGAATTCGATGGAAAACATGTTCGAACTCGATGTGCAAGTCATGAACACCCAATTTTCAAATACAGATTCGATCTCGACGTTAACGACGTATTTGGGAACGAGCAAATGCGACGCAATTTGATGATCTCAAAGTTCGAGGAGAGTAATTCTCCTGGAAACCTTGTTCGATCTCAGAGCAACGTGCCATCACCATTCTTTTCAGAATTGGTGGTGGTTTTTATTTTTGATGAACAGGAAGCGAATTGAGGCGAAGATCTCGCAGGTGGAGCTTTGTATCTGGCAAGCGGGTATAAAAAACACCTCTGCGGTAGTTGCTAGAACCGCAGAGGTGTCATGTCAGATGCATGCTGTATTAGTTTTGAACGACGCTCAGGTCATCCACGTAAAAAGTGCCCGATGCGCCGTCTGCCGAGGAGCGGAGTACGGCGTACATTCGCAGGGAAGCTGTGTTGGCCGGGGTGGTAAAGCTGTTCTTCAACAGCACATAGCCTTTGGTGGTCAGGTTGTTTGCCATCAACAGATAACCAGGTGCTGTACCGTTGTCCGCCATCATCATATAGCTCGGGGTGGCAGGGGCTGCGAACCCGTAGTAAGGGAGCGAGTTCGATTTGATAAAGCGTCCGTCTTTGTCGTAGAAGTCGACGTAGAGTTGCACGAATGCGTTGTTCAAACTTTCAATGTAATACATCCCGCTGACGGAGTAACTCGTATTCGCATGGGCCGCAACCGATTGGTAGATGTCGAGGGCGTTGCTTTTCGGAATGTTTGTCCCCGAAATTTTTTGCGCATAGGTTCCCGTAGAAACCGGGGAAGTCACGACAGTGAAATTCGGGGTGGAACCTGTGGCTGCATAAGAGGTCCAATTTTTACCGACTTGCGTGCCGTTTGTGGTCGTAACCATGCCGTCTTCGAAGCCGGGGTTGAGCAGCAAGTTAAGCACAGGAGTCAACGTAATCGTGTTTGACGCAGGCGATTCGCCGTCTGCGTTCACGGTGGTGACGGAATAGGTGTAGGACTTGCCGTTTGTCAGACCTGCATCCGAATAGCTTGTCTCCGTTACAGGCTTTGTGTTGATTTTCACGCCGTCACGGTAGACGTTGTAGCTTTCCGCACCATTTGATGCCGTCCAAGTCAGGGTTGCTTGGGCATCCCCAGCTTTGCCGATAAGGTCAACCGGCGCATTGGGTAGGTAGGTTCCGACGAGATCTAGTTCAAGCATGATGCCCGAATAATTCGGATTTGTAGTTTTCAGTACTACTTTGGCTACGTTTTGTGCATCGACAGGGATGGGGTCGTTGTTGGTTGGTTCGGACGCTCCAATGGTGGCTACAAGATTCCCTGCTGTATCGTACAGTTGCACCTGCATGTAGTCTGGGCCATCTGCATAAACTCCCGTAACTTTTGCTGGTGCTGGCAGGATGTAGGTTTGGCCGCTTTGAAAGGGAATCATGATGTTCTCATCATAGTTGCCGTCTGTAATCCTCGTTTCACCTGTTGTGGAAGCGATCCCTCGCAACAAGCCGGGCGGTGGAGTCGAACAAACCGCGGAATAGTAAAACATGGCATCTTCCCCGGATGCTGTGATCGGAGCGAGGTAGTATGTATACCATTGGCCATTTATGACGTCGGTATCAGTAAACGTGGTGCCAGTAAGAGGCTCGGGGTTGATCTTGTTTTCCAGCTGTGCTCCCTCTTTGTACAGATTGTACCCGATTGCCCCGTCGAACGGCTCCCACTTGAAGGATATTTGGGAGTGGGAGTCGTCGGGAATCGACTCAAGTCCCGTAGTTTGAATTTTGAAATCCGGGCTCTCTTGAACGCCGATTACGTCGAAGTCTTGCATGATAAGAGTCCGGTCTGTAAAATTCACCGCTCTCACTTGGATTATGTGTTGTTTATTGACATCGATGAAATCGTTGGTCGGGCTGGATGCATTGTAGTAACCTGCAAGTAGCCCTACCTCGTCCACCAATTCAATCTCTAGGGACGGGTCGCCAACCGCTTTAAGTCCCGTTATCTTTGCTCCGGGAGCCAGTGTGAAGATTTCGCTTTCGCCAGGGGGAATGGAAAGGACCGTCGCATTGTCGCCATCGGTCAAGTTCGTCACTCCATTATAATCAGAAGCCAGCCCCCGCAATAAGCCCGGTTTTGACTTGGGCAAGAGCGAAATCTCATTCGACTGGGGCGACGACACGCCTCCAAGGATGGCCGACACGGTGTAGGTATAGGTGTTACCGTTGATGACCGTCGTGTCCAGATAGGTGTTGTCCGTGATCGGCGTGTCGGTGATTTTTGCACCGTTTCGGTAAACGTCGTACCCCGTTGCGCCTGCGACGGCCGCCCAAGTCAACGCAGCTTGGGCGTCGTCCGCAGTTCCGCTAAGCGTTACCGGTCCATCAACTGCGTACGCAGTTGTGGGAATCAAAGGTCCAACGGAGGTTGTCGAAGCCAACAACAGCGCACTCAGAAGTGTAACGCCGCTGAGTTTGATTTTTGATCGGATTTGTTTCCGATTTGTCATGAAGTCACTCTCCTCTAGAATGAAATCCATTATTTTCTATTTTCGAAAAAATTATATCATAGATAAAGTAAGGGTTCCATAAAATTGGATGTTTTATTTATCTAAACTACTAGCGTTTGTATAATAGAGGGTGGAAACTGGCTTTTTTTGTTTGTTGCAGTGTCAATCCGGACAGGCCAAATAGACGAGCATCGGGTACCTCCTCGGATGCTCGTCATTCTATTCGCGTGTAGGTGAACGTACCTCTTGTGATATTCCATTTCTGCCCAATCATGAGAGATCGTATGTAAACTGCCGAAACACCCGTTTGGTGAACGGCAGTATGTTCACTTGCTCTTCTTGAACTAGCAACCATAGCCTGCGCCTGCAGCGTAACCTGCACCGTAACCCGGAACGAGCAGGAAGAACAGAACAAAGATGATCAAGAACACAACTGCCCAACGGGTGTAACCTCCGAATGCACCGTACATAAGATTCACCCCCCTGTATGCTCATCTTCAAGAATTAGTGGCACTGCATCGTCGTCGTTTGAACCGGGTAACAGACCGGTACAAGCAAGATGAACAGCACGAAGATGATCAAGAAGACGACAGCCCAACGAGTGTAGCCTCCAAAAACGCCATATCCGTCCAAAAATACAACCTCCTCTCGAACGAGCTTTCAGCCGTTATTACCACCACAAGCCGCCACCCCAGAAACCAGAGAGACCAAACCAAGGCAGAAAACCAAGACCTAAACCAAAACCACCAAAGAATACAGGCTCTGCTTCCGTCCCGACCCCTTCGTTCTGGCTGTACGCATGATCGAAGGTCTTTTCCACTTGATCCGTTGAAGCGTGTCCTGCTCCATAACGAATGTACATCCCTTCCGGAGTCACAGAGTGTAAGATGCCGCGATGGACGGTCCCGTTCACATGATGAGCTACGATCGGTTGCCCGATATACCGCATGGCATGCTGACTCAAATCCATACCGTTACATTCCCTCCTTTCTGTACCAGCGAATAGTTCAAGCTATGAGCGACGTGCCGTACAAGGAACGGCGTTCGACTATTTCTTCATAAGAAATGAAGTGATGCAGACCAACTATGTTCCAAACTGAAAAAGATAGGACCCAATGCCTATAAAAATTTTAAAATAAAGTACGATATGTAATAGTGAGTGGTTATCAAAAACATGAGGAGGAATCAGTTTTGAAAAAGTGGTTGGTAAGTTTCGCGGTATTGGGCATGATCTTGGCGAGTACGCCGATGGCATCCATGGCGGCAACGACTGTCTCGGCACAAAGTACGGCAGAGTTGGACACTGCACAAGCTCCTGTCACGTTCGGGTTCGTGCTGCAGGGGTATGAAACTCGAGACATGATCACGATCCAAGTCGCTGTGGACGAATCCGTGAAGGCGAGCACGTTCCAGAACGTGGCCACCTCGCTCGTGAAGTACGAATTGGTGGACAGCAACGACCAAGTGGTCGCTTCTTTCTACAACCAAGGATACGGAACCCAAGACCATCTGTTCTACAACGTCACGGCCGGCACGTACACCGTTCGAATCACGAATATGACCGCCGATACGGTTGGCGGAGAGACCTACATGAACTGGTAAGGTTTCGAAAAAAACACCCTCCCGAACTCGCGAGGGTGTTTTTCATTTCCCAATATTGACATGCAAATGGGAGAATGTTATATAAATAGATGTTGGCACTCGATCTGGTAGAGTGCTACTAATATCCTGCTTTCAGGGGGTACATTGAGATGGAAAAAAAGCAATTTCAAGCAGAATCCAAACGACTGCTGGAGATGATGATCAACTCCATCTATACGCAGAAGGAGATTTTCCTGCGGGAGTTAATTTCGAATGCAAGCGATGCGATTGATAAGATCTACTACAAAGCGTTAACCGACTCGACCCTGGTCTTCGATCAAGACCATTATTACATCAAAGTCACGGCGGATGCGGAAAACCGCACTCTCACCATCCGCGATACCGGGATCGGTATGACCGAGGAGGAGTTGGAAGCCAACCTTGGCGTCATCGCCAAGAGCGGCTCTCTTGCGTTTAAACGTGAGCACGAATCGAAGGACGGGCACGATCTGATCGGCCAGTTCGGCGTCGGTTTCTATTCTGCGTTCATGGTGGCGGATGAAGTCATCGTCCGAAGCCGCGCTTTGGGAAGTGAACGCGCCTACCAGTGGCAATCCACGGGGGCCGAGGGCTACACGATTGAACCCTGTGACAAACAGGACGTCGGCACCGAGATTCTCTTGAAGATCAAGGAGAACACGGAAGACGAGAACTACGACGAATACTTGGAACCGTATCGGTTGAAAGCGATCATCAAGAAATACTCCGACTTCATCCGCTACCCGATCAAAATGGACATCGCCGATCAAGAAGACCAGACGCTCAACTCCATGGTCCCGATCTGGCGGAAAAATAAAAACGAGCTGACTCCCGCAGATTATGAGAATTTCTACACGGAGAAGCATTACGGCTTCGACAAGCCGATCAAGCACATTCATCTGAACGTCGAAGGGTCTGTGACGTACCAAGCGATCCTGTTCATCCCGGAGACGATTCCGTTTGACTATTACTCCAAGGAATTTGAAAAAGGGTTGGAGCTGTACTCGAACGGTGTCTTGATTATGGACAAATGCTCCGACCTGCTGCCGGACCATTTCTCCTTCGTCAAAGGGATGGTCGATTCCGACAGCTTGTCGTTGAACATCTCGCGCGAACTGTTGCAGCATGACCGTCAACTGAAATTGATCGCCAAAAATATCGCCGGCAAGATCAAGAGCCAACTCCTGAGCCTCCTCAAGGATGAGCGAGAGCAGTATGAAAAGTTCTACAACTCGTTTGGCAGACAGTTGAAGTTCGGCGTGTACAGCGACTTCGGAGCCAACAAAGACGCACTGCAAGACCTGTTGCTGTTCCATTCTTCCAAGGAGCAGAAACTCGTGACGCTCGACGAGTATGTGTCGAGAATGCCGGAAGACCAGAAGTACATCTACTACGCGACCGGCGATTCCATCGAGCGAATCGAAAAACTTCCGCAGACCGAGTTGGTCACCGACAAGGGATACGAACTGCTGTACTTCACCGATGACATCGACGAGTTCGCCATCAAGATGCTCATGACCTACAAGGACAAGGAGTTCAAAAACGTGTCCAGCGGTGACTTGGGCATCGAAGAAGCGGAAAACCAAACTCAACAAGAACAGCAAGAGAACCAAGAGCTGTTCGCGTACATGACGACCCAACTGTCGGGCAAAGTGACGAACGTTCGAGCGTCCAAGCGTTTGAAAAAACATCCCGTCTGCCTGTCGACAGAGGGAGACGTCACCATCGAGATGGAAAAAATTCTAAATGCCATGCCGAACAACCCGAGTGTGAAAGCGAACAAAGTCTTGGAGATCAACCCTCAGCACGAGGTCTTCCACTCGTTGAAGGCTGCGTTTGAGAACGACAAAGAGAAGCTGAATCTGTACACCGCCCTGCTCTACAACCAAGCGCTGCTCATCGAAGGGTTGCCGTTGCAGGACCCGGTCGAATTCACGAACGATATTTGCAAGATCATGGTGTAAGCATACGAAAAGTCCTCGATCCTCGCGATCGGGGACTTTTTGATAGCAGAGGGGATGAGCAACGATGCGAGAAAGACACAGGGTGTTTGTCTCGCAAGCCTATGACAATTTGAACGACATAAGCGGTACTTCCTCTCGAATCTTATAGTAAGATAGACTCATTGGAGCAGGGGAGGAAGTACGCAAAATGAATGGATCACGATGGACTTCATCTCTTATCGGCAGCATCGCTACGGTTGCGGTTGCTTGTTCAATATTCGCAACCTTACCCGCAAATGCCCAAGACAGCAATTTTCGCGATGTATCTCCGAGCGATCCGAACGCTCCGTACATTGCGGAGTTGAAAGGGCAGGGCATCTTGACCGGGTATGGAGACGGTCGATTCGGTCCGTCTGAAACGATCACTCGGGAACAGTTTGCGACTCTGTTCGTGAGAGCTTTGGGTCTGCCGATGGGAACGGGATCGATGCCGTTTGGAGATAGTGCGGAGAGTTGGTCGGCGCCGTATATCAAGACTGCTTTTGAATACCGGATCGTCAACGGAACGAGTGCGACGACGTTCTCTCCGACGCAGGCGATCAAGCGCGAAGAAGCTGCGCAGATGGTGTGGAATTTTATGAGCAAGATCGGCATCAGCGCTCCCGACAACGCGGGGAAGAGTTCGGTCGCCGATGCGGACTCGTGGGCGCAAACGGGTGTCCGCAATGTGACAGCACTTGGGTTGAGCGCGCAGGGGATCACCGATCCGGCTCAGTATCGCTCTCAAGCGGAGATGCAACGCGGAGATGCCGCCACGCTGATCGATTTGGCGATGAAAAAAATTCAGCAACGCAAAGCCGCCATTCGCCCTCAGCATGTCGTCATCGTCGTGGAAGAGAACCGCAAAAGTTCACAGATCATCGGAAACGGAACTGCCCCTTATCTCAATCAGCTCGCCAATTCGGGAGCGTACTTCAGCAACTCGCACGGGGTTCAACATCCGAGCCAGCCGAATTATCTTGCCTTGTTCTCAGGCTCGAACCAAGGGGTGAACGACGACTCCGTTCCGCATTCGTTCACAGGCCCGAACCTTGCCAGTTCTTTGCTGGATGCCTATCTGACATTTGCCGGCTATTCGGAGGACTTGCCTTCGGTCGGGTTTACCGGGAACTGGTACAAGCAATACGGACGCAAGCACAATCCGTGGGCCGACTTCACCAACGTTCCTGCGAGTGTGAATCTGCCGTTCACCCAGTTTCCGAGCGACTTCAACCTCCTCCCGACGGTCTCGTTTGTCATCCCGAACATGACAAACGACATGCACGACGGCACCGTGGCTCAAGGGGATACCTGGTTACATGACCACTTGGATGCCTATGTGCAGTGGGCGAAGTCGAACAACAGCCTGCTCATCGTGACATGGGATGAAGATGATTTCTCACCCACCAACCAGATCCCGACGATGTTCGTCGGCCCGATGGTGCGTCTGGGCGTATACAGTGAATTCATCAACCACCTGAACGTCCTGCGAACGATTGAGGACTTGTACGGACTGCCGCATGCCGGAAACAGCTCATCGGCAAACCCGATCTACGACATTTGGAAGTAAAAAAGAGCCCCTGTCCACAAGAATTGTGGCACAGGGGCTTTTTTTCTATAAGAGAGGCTCGTTGCCGTACGGATTTCGCGGTTACCTTTACACGGCGAAGAGAATCCGCGCCGCGTACACCACGAGCGCGACTGTGACGGAGCTGAACATCGTGGTGAGCAAGACCGCTTGGGCGGCGTACTCGGGGTGGTTGTTGTATTCCAGCGCGAACAACGCACTGTTGCGCGAAGTGGGGTAGGCGGAGGCGATCAGCAGTGCTTGTGCCGTGACGCCGTCGAGATGCAAGAAGTAAATGAGGACAATGGCCAGCAACGGGGGCAGAAGCAACCGGCCGATCAAGCTCAGAGAAAGCGGCAGGGTGAAGGACGTGAGTTTCAGCGTCGCACTTTGCGCGCCCAAGGTGATCAGGGCCATGCACAGGAACGCGTTGGCGACATTTTCAATCGGAGTCCAGAGAAACAGCGGAATCTCGATGTTGAACGCGTTGAGCAAAAGCCCCGCGAGGATGCCGTAGATCACGGGAGTTTTGAAAAATTCCTTCAACGAAGCCCAGCGGTTTTGATGGACCGAGACCACGTTGAGCAGTCCGTAGGTGTAGGTGAGCAGGTTCTGGAAGATCGTGATCACCACTTGGATCGACATCCCGAGCGGATGGTCGGCAAACACCAATTGCGAGACCGGCAGTCCGTAGTTGCCCGAGTTGTTCAGCACGACGCTGTTGCTGAACGTGACGGACAGCCCGCGGTCGAACTTCGCGAGTTTGGAGACTCCGTTGCTTACCAGAATCAAGAGGATCGCTTGCAAGACCAAGAACACGAAGATGTGGAGGAGCGTATCGCCGCCAATCTTGCTCTTGTAGATGTTTTCAAAACTGACAACCGGCATCAGCAGGTAGGTGTTGATCTTTGACAGGGTGTTCATATCGAATTTGAATTTCCGGTGCAAGAACGCCCCGACGCCAATCAAGGCGAAAACGGGAAAGATGATGTTGATGAGGATCAACAGCAGGATGGTCATAGGGAATCACTCCTTGTAGACCCATCATAGTCCCAACCCCCTGCTGTCGAAAAATACAAATAAGGAATCGACGGTCATAGAAAACCGGAATCGCTACAAGTCTTTCGTAAAATCGATGCTCTCGACGAACTTCACAAATTCATGAACCAGTTTGGTTTCAAGCGTTGTGTGGTGGTAGAACATCCACGTGTCGCGCACGATCGGCTCTCCTCGGTCGTTTGTGACTTCGATGCGGTGCAGGTCGGGATGATGTTCGATCAGCGCACTCGAGAGGATGCCGTAGCCGAGACCGTGGATCACCATTTCCTTGCAGGTATCGCCTTTGTCCACTTCCATGCCGATCAGCGGCGGGTGGGCGAACGTGCGGCTCCACCAGTTGTCGATGATCGACTTCATGAGGGCGTCCATTTCGTATTCGATCCGGGGATGCGAGGGGAGGTCTTGGAGGTCGATCGGGTTTTGAGAGGCGACGCAGATGCCCTCTTGGAACAGGAGCTTTTTGGCATCCGGCCATTGGTAGTCGCCGCGGACGATGCCGACGTGGACGTCTTGGTTGTAGACGAGTTGGAATACATCTCGACTCCAGCCCGTCGAGACTTTGAAATCGACATGGGGAAAGCGCTCGCGAAAGAGTTTCAGCAGACGCGGCAACTTATGCTTGGAAATATAGTTGGAAACGCCCAATCGAAGCGTTCCCATCACTTCCTGGTTCAAGTTCAGCGCATGCTCCTTGATCTGCTGCAAGCGATCCAACATCTCATCGGCGCACTTCGCCAGATATTCGCCCTCGGGTGTGAATTGAACACCGCGTGTTCCGCGTTGCACGAGGGTTACGTTGAACTCGCGCTCCATTTGTTGAATTCGTTTGGTGAGGGTCGGTTGTGCGGTGTAGAGGGTTTGTGCGGTTTTGGTGATGTTCTTTTTTTCGTAGAGTGTTTTTAAGATCAGCCAGTCGCGGTCGTCCATCTGAAGTTCCTTTCGGCCGTTTTTTTCCAGTATAGCAAAAAACGGTGCCAGTAGAGCAAGGCGGAATTTTCGATACGGGGACGGCGGCCATCTTGGCGCGGGCAGGTCATGATGAACAAGTGCTGCAATGCGGGACCCACGTCCCCCGTGACGAAGAAAGCTACAAAGAACTGATCCGCATGGGCGGCGAACTCACCCCGGTCTACAGCAATTGCTCCGGCAAACACGCGGGGATGGTCGCCACGGCTGTTCATATGGGCGAAGACGTGGAAACCGCATTTCAACTGCACATCTCTTGACATTCATGAGAATGAGCCTTTATTATTAAAACCGTTCTTATTCCAGTCAAAGAGGAGATCTAACGAAATGAATGTGGACTTTTCTGCTCTGAATCTCTGGGCGATTTTGGTGGGCATGGTGGTCGGGATGATCGTCGGTTCGCTGTGGTACTCCCCGGTGCTGTTTGGCAACGTGTGGATGAAATTGATCTCGAAGAAAAAAGAAGACATGGTTTCGGCGACCGGACCGATGATCGGCGCGGTCATCATCTCGCTGGTGAATTCCTTCCTGCTGGCAGTGCTGTTGCAATGGACGAATGCACAGTCGGTGGGCGACGGGTTGGCGGTCGGGCTGTTGCTTTCGCTGATCGTGATTACGGCGACGACGATCAACTATTTGTTCGAAGGCCGTGCGATGAAGTTGATGGGAATTCAGGCGGGCTTCCATGTGGTCGTGTTCCTCCTGAACTCCGTGATTCAGACGTTGTGGACGTAAGTAGATAAAAAGAAGGGCTGTCCAAGCGAGCGCTTGGCAGCCCTTTTTTTCGTTAGTCGAGGGGGAGCCCCATGAGGTAGGTGTCGAAGAACTGTCCGTGAATTTGCATGCTGCGAGTCTCGCGGCCCTCGTGTTGGAAGCCGAGTTTTTCGTATAGGGCGATCGCGCGGTCGTTGTCGGTGCGGACGTGGAGGTTGATTTTTCGGATGCGTGGGACGAGCTTTGCCCAGTCGATCATGTAGGACAACATCTTGGTGGCGATGCCGAGGTTCCAGAACTTTTTCTGCACGGTGATGCCGAACTCCCCTTTGTGCTCATTGCGCGGTCGGGAGCCGGTTTCGAACGTGAGGGTGCTCGCGATCTCGCCGTCGACGAGCGCGAGGAGGTACAAGCCGCCGTTTGCACTCCATTGTTCGAGGACTTGCTTTTGTTTTTCAAGCGTTGTCGTGAACTCGCCTACACCAAAGGACAGGTTGTCGCTCTCTCCGGACACGAGATGGATATAGTCCAAGATGGCTTCTGCATCGTCCGGATGTGCTTGGCGGAGGGTGAGCGTTTGGCCGGTGCGCAGTTCGAACGTCTGTTCAGAGGTCATCGGGTTTCCACTCCTCTCAAAAACTCTCGCACAACGCGAAGGTATTCATCCGTTTCTTCGTGATACGCTTTGTGTGAGCTGTTTTCAAAAACGTGGAGTTGAGAGCCGGCGACGAGGCTTTGGTAGTAGGCGAGCGTCTCGGGCTTCGTCTCGTCATGGCGACCGCAAAGGAACAGGGTCGGAATCTCGAGTTCATGGAGTTGGGGCGTGACATCGTAGGTTTTCAAATTCCCGGTAGCGCAGAATTCGGACGGACCCCACATCGTGTTGTAGACGACCGAACCGAATCCTCGATCTTCGGGTCTCGGCGGCGAGTCGATGCGGCAGAGGTGACGTTTGTAGTACTGCATCATCGCTTCTTGGTACTCTTCGGAATCCGTCGTCCCTTCCGCTTCGCAACGGGCGACGATTTCTTGGAACTCTTGCGGGAACCCTTTCAAGTGCTCGCCTTGGTCCTTCGCCCACAGCAACGCACTCAGGCAAGGGCTTGAGAAAATCACGCTGCGAACGCCCTCAGGGCGAGTCAGAAGATAGGAAGCTGCCAGCATCGTGCCCCAGGAATGTCCCAAGAGATGCACGTCTTTCAAACCGAGTGCTTCGCGGACTTGTCCCAATTCCTCGACAAACCGATCCAACTGCCAGAGCGACATGTCATCGGGACGGTCTGAATAGCCGCATCCCAGTTGGTCGTAGATGACGATGGATCGTTCATCGCCCAAAGGTTCCAAGCTCTCCAAGCCAAAACCGGTGGAACCCGGTCCTCCGTGCAACGTCAGGAGCGGAGTTTCACTGCCTTCTCCAAGTACCTGATACCAGATTTTGCCGCCCGTTACTTCTACATAGCCTTCTCTCATCCTGACACGCTCCTGTTCAATTGCTTCGATTCTAGTAAAAGAATTGTACTACAAGTGAGAGAAAAGTAAAATAATAGGATACCAAAAGAAAGCGTGGTCGAATCGGTTGAAGCGAATGGGTCGTGTCGTGAACGTGTTGTCGGATGAACAGCGTGTGGAGTGGTTGCATCGTAGCAAGGGCGCAACGCAAGGGGAGCACGCGGAGCAGAGGGAAGCGATTCGTCGGTTTCCGGTGAGCGTCTACTATCCGGTGGGAGCAGACGTTGCTCCGGAACAAGAAGTGCCGTATCTAAACGTGTTCGCTCCCGCCGTGGAGCAGTCTTTGCAGACGCTTCTGGAAATGGGTGCACAGGAGGAGCATCTGCGCAGTTTGACGTGCGGGATTCAGGATTTCGCTGAGATGACACGCACCAACCATCCCAAACCGGTCGTCGTCTATTCACCGGCGATGGGAGTGGATCGGGATTTGTACCAATACAACATCTCGCAGTTGGTTCAGGCGGGGTATGTTGTCGTGACGGTCGGGGCTGCGTATGAGACGCTTTTTACCGTGATGCCGGACGGGGAGTTTTTGCGTCAGGGGGCCGCTTTGGAAGGGTTTGACTTTGGAGACTTTGATGCTCTGCGGAAGTTGGTGGAGGTTCGACGTCTCGACTTGCTTCAGGTGTTGGACGAGCTGGCCGTGTGGAATGAACAGGACCCTTTGTTGAAAGGCCAATTGGATTTGAATGGCATCGGACTTATCGGACACAGTTTGGGAGGGGCGGCTGTGTACGCATTGGCGGAGGAGGACAGCCGAGTGAAGGCTGTCGTCTTGCAGGACCCGAGTCTGCATCTGCCTGCGTATGAGCGGGAGGTGCAGGTACCGCTGCTACTCCAGCGTCAGATGAACACAAGTCGGGACGATCTGGCGAAGTCCGGCATGCAAGAATCTGTAAAAGAAGCCACGTTGTCAGGCCAACGCCTTCTGTTTGATCGAGCGAAGGGATTCAGATCTTTAATAAAAATAAAAGGTGCCAACCACATGACGTTTTGCGACTTTCCCATCCTGTTCGGCAACGTCGAGGAGACCGCTGTCTTGCAAGAGGCGATCTCCGAATTGACGGTGGCGTTCTTGGACGAGTGGCTACTGGGGCGCAATCGAGCGTATCAGGAGTTCATCGCAATCGACAGCAGAGTCGCACAGATCGATGCAGACGGGAATGCCGTCTAAGCTTACACTTTCGCCAACCGTTTCTGGAGAAACGCAAGCCATTCACGGGCGGCGAAGGAGAGGTAGCGTTCCCGACGCCAGATGACGGCGAGGTGCCAGTGAATTTGCGGGCGATCGACGTCGAGGACACGAATCGAGTTCAGGGGGAGGTCGCGGGAGAGAATCTCGGGCAGCAACGCCACACCGAGTCCGGCGGCGACCATTTGGCGGATGAGGTCCCATTGCGAGCTTTCGCAGACGACTTGCGGTTGGAACCCGGCGATGCGGCAGGCTTCGCGGATTCGGTCGTGCAGGGAGAATTCCTCGCTGAACAGCAGGAACGAGTCGTCCCGCAACTCCTCCAGCCCCACGCTGTTCCGCTCTGCCAACGGGTGGTGAGCGGGGAGAAGCAATTTTAAAGCTTCATTATAAAAAGGGTGAACTTCGAACACGTCCGAGTTCACCGGCAACACAGTCGCGCCGAAATCGAGCGTGCCCTCCTCCACGAGCTGTTCGACACGCTTGCCGCCGTGCTCTTCTAATTGAATGGACACATGCGGATACGCGGCATGAAACTCTGCCAAGAGACTCGCAAAAAAAGGCGCCCCCACCATCGGAGGCAGCCCGATTCGCAGCGTCCCCGTCTGGACGTTGCGCACATCGTCCAAAGCGGAGGTCAAGTTGTGCAGCGACTGCAAGATGTCCAACGACTTGGTGTAGACAACGGCACCGGCATCGGTGAGTTGGATTTTTTTCTGAGAGCGGTCGAGCAGGGTGACTTGCAGTTCTTCCTCTAAATTGCGAACCATTTTGGAGATGGTCGGTTGGGTGACGTGCAGGGCAAGACTGGCCTTGGTAAACGAACCCAGCCGTGCCACCTCGACGAAATAGGTCAGTTGGCGGATGTCCACGTGAACTCCTCCTATAGCCAAACGGAATGAAGTGAATGCAGTATATGTATTATACCTATGCGTTCTCGGGGTGTATACTGGGCTCCGAGAGGTGAGAACGGATGAAAGTTGTACGATTGATCGGGCAAGTGTTGATCTTGACGGTGTTTTATGAAGCAGGACGGTTGATCGTGCAGGCGTTGGAAATTCCCATCCCGGGAAGTTTGATCGGACTCGGCCTGTTGCTGATCTTCCTTGCAACGGGTGTGATTCGGCTGGAATGGGTGGAAGCGGGGGCGGCGTTGTTGCTGTCCGAGATGCTGCTGTTCTTCATCCCGGCCTCTGTGCAGGTCGTTGATTTCGGCTCCCTGCTTGCCAAAAGCGGAATTCAGTTGGTCGCGGTGATCGTCTGCAGCACGGTGACGGTCATGGTGGCAGTCGGCTTGGTGACAGAACGAATCGTTCGTTGGAAACAGGGGGGACGGAAATGGAAACAGGGTACGCAGTCCTCAGTCTGATCGCGACGGTTTTGGTGTATCTGGGAGCGAAGTTTCTGCACAAACGGTGGTCGTATGTGTGGTTTTCTCCGTTGGTGCTCGGGCCATTGCTTTTGATCTTGTTGGTAAAAGGGACGCATGTCTCCTATGCGTCCTATTGGAGCGGGGCACAGTGGCTTTCCGATTTGCTGGGTCCGGCGACGGTGGCATTCGCCGTGCCCTTGTATAAAAATTGGGCGGTGATGAAGCGCCATGCGGTGGAAATTGTGTCGAGTATCGTGGCAGGAAGTTTGATTGCCGTCGGCTCGACCTGTCTCTATGCGTGGCTGGTTCATTTGAGCCCGATGTTGATTTCAAGTCTCGCCCCGCGTTCGGTCACGACGCCGATTGCGATGGACATCTCATCCCGAATCGGCGGGCAGGCTTCGTTGACTGCGGTTTTTGTGTTGCTGACGGGGATTACCGGATCGATGCTCGGACCTTGGTTGCTCAAGCAACTGGCACTGCGCTCTTCGATTTCACGGGGCGTCATGCTGGGACTCAGCGCCCACGGGGCCGGCACGGCCGTTGCGTTCTCCGTCGGCGCGTTGGAAGGGACGATTTCCAGCCTGTCGATGATTCTGACGGCTGTGGTGAGTCTCGGGTTGATACCGATTTTGTTGACGTTGTGAGAGAAAAAACACTCTCGGCGATTGATCTGACCCCTGTCAGATTGCCGGGAGTGTTTTTTTGTTACTGTTTGGGAGCAGGATTTCCCACTAGGTTTGAATAAGTAGTAATCAGAACCAGCAGACTGCTAGTTAGCAGTTCTTGCCAGAGGAGGTCGGCCATTCGTGAAGCATATAAATAATTTGAAAATAGAGGGCTTTCGTGGAATACGAGATTTGAGAATAGAAGGTCTTGGTTCCGTGAATTTAATTGTCGGTGGAAACAACGCAGGGAAGACAAGCGTTTTGGAAGCGATTGAGCTCGTGTGTAATCCAATAAGTATTGCGAAGTTCGTTGAGACCTCTAGGGGGCGTGATCGTGCAATATCTAATTTTAGAGTGCCGCTGGAAACTTCCGTTGAGTGGATGTTTCCCGTATCTCGTAGCCAGGATCAGAATGAGGGTTCTATGGGTCGAGAATTAATTCAACTTGAAGCATCGATTCATGGAGTAAGACATAGCTATGTAACTTCCTGTGTAGAGACAAAAATAATAAAAACATATGAGAATGCTTTAGAGCCCTATGATCAAACCGAGTCTCGAGCTCTGGAAATTACCTTGCGTCATTTTTACATGGCTCTAGTAGAAGTCGAGGAAAAAATATCGTTTTTGACATCGGAACTTCCTCGTGGGTTACGCACAAATGGGAAAGACATTGTTCCATCTCGTATGGTGACACCAGTTGACCATAGGATGCTTCCCATTGAAGCTAAATCGCTTACTCAAACTTTTCAATCAGACAAAAAAGGACTCATTTATTTGTTGCAAATGTTTGATTCCGACATTATGGGCATTGAACTGCTCGCTCCAGACGGTGTATCTGCCATCCCATTCATTCAGCATCGATATAAATCTTATGTTCCAGTGTCTGTATACGGTGATGGAATGCGTCGAGTTCTGACGTTGGCATCTGCTGTAATACAGGCAAACCATGGTGTTTTACTCATTGACGAGGTTGAAACAGCCCTTCACCATCGGAATTTATCAAAAGTATTTTCATGGTTAGTGGAAGCTTGTTCACTATTTGATGTGCAGTTGTTTGTATCGACCCATAGTCTGGAAGCCATTGATGCTATAGTAGATACTTTTATTGATGTTGACTTAGAAACAGAAAACGTCTCCCTAGAGCGGTTAGATCGGATTGTCGGCTACCGACTCGTCCAACAAACCAATCAAACAATCGCCAAACGATTTGCAGGCAAAGACCTCTATTCGCTTCGACATGAATTTGGTCAGGATGTGAGATGACGTGAGATACCACTACATGGTGGTCGAAGGTGCGCATGACGCGGCTGCGGTGGGGAAAGTGCTCGAACTTTTAGGAGCGCGTCAGATCAAAAAATTGCTGACTTTGAACAAGCTCGATGAGGACAGATACTTTGAACACCTGACGAAGCTTGACTTTCCCTACAACGATGATATGACCGAACGTATGCCGGTTCCGCTGTTTTTCCGGTATGGGGATCATCAAGACCTAGACCTAATCGCTATCCACGCGGTAGGTGGGGAATCAGCGTTGGTGAAGACCATGATGGCTACTCTTTCAAACCTTGATGACAACGGGGAGAGTTTCACCTCTCTTTCCATCATGGGCGATGCAGACGGTAGAACACCAAGCGGTGCATTGGCCTATTATAAGGAAAAACTAGAGGAATTCCCAAATCCTCCTGCTGTGATGAGTCACTTTGCTAATTTCGCGGAGCCAGGCCTCGTTCTCGAACGGAGACAGCGGATTGGGGTATATGTCCTTCCAGACAATGAACAAACGGGGACTCTCGAAACCGTATTGCTCGAATGTGCGGCGGGCTCTTACCCAGACATTCATGACAAAGCGGTGGAATACGTCGATCATTTCGCTCCAAACTATGGACAAGATTGGACAGGTTCCAAACGAGACAAAGCCGTGATCGGTTGCATAAACAACTTGCTTCGACCCGGAACTTCCAATGCGGTCTCGATCGCTAGAGACCAGTGGTTCTGTACGAACACGATGACGTTATCGAGTGCTTCGAAGTTGCAATATTTCTTGCAACAACTGCTGGGCATGGAACCCTGCTCACCAGAACAGGAATGAGAAAAAAGAAGGCACCGCAATCGCGGTAGCCTTCTTTTTCATTTACTTACAAGATCCCACAACTGTTTCCCAATCATCAACACACTGACGGAGATAAAAAGCGGTCGTACATAAGACGCGCCCTTGCGAATTGCCACGCGGGAGCCGACGAGTGCGCCGAGGATCATCGCGATCCCCATCGGAATTCCGTACGCGTAGTTCACCATCCCCAGCGACATGAACGTCACCATGCCCGCCAAGTTGCTTCCGAAGTTCAACACTTTCGCGTTGCCTGCCGCGCCTACGAAGTCAAAGCCCAGCGTCAGGAAGATGAACAACAGGAACGAACCTGTCCCCGGACCGAAAAATCCATCGTAGAAGCCCATGCCAAGCGCTGTGATCGCCCCGAGCACGGCAACTTTTTTCGTGAGCCCTTGGTAGGTCGATTTGTCGCCCCAGTTTTTCTTGAACAGCGTGTAGATCGTCACCACGATCAGCATGACGACCACGATCGGCTTCAAGAAGTCGGACGGAATCATTTTCACGATCAAGACCCCGGTGGCCGAGCCGAGCAACGACAGGGGGAACAGGTACTTCACGAGACCGAAGTTGACTTTTCCCGAGCGAATGAACGAGATCGTGCTCGTGAAAGACGACAGCGTGCCCGCCAATTTGTTCGTGCCCAGTGCAATCGGCGTCGGTATGCCGGTCAGCAACAGCGCGGGAACCGAAATCAACCCGCCGCCGCCGACCACCGAATCGACGAACGACGCGATAAACCCTGCCACGACCAGAAACGTCAACATGCCAAAACTGATGTGATCCCACATGTTAAAACTCTCCGTTCCATCCGCAAAATAAGTTCCCTTACTACTTCCATCCTCCCCTCGCTAAAACCTTTCGAGAGACGAAAATAGAAAAAACCAGAGTCCGGTTGAGATCCGAACTCTGGTCGAGCAGGTGTTTGCAAGTGACGCAGGCAGACTAGACGTTGATACGGCTGTTGTTGTGTGGACGTTGATTGTCTCGAGGTTTGTTCCGGTTGAACAACCCGCGCAACCACGGGATGACGTAGAAGTCGCCACCGAACTTGCCCGCGTTATAGCCGGCGACGAGAATGAACATCCCGAGGAGGATGTCCCACGGATTCGAGGAAACGGTTCCCGCCATCAGGTACATGAAGTTCATCAGGACTCCGAAAAACATCGCCGACGTGGTCAAAATTCCGAGAATCAAGCCGAGGCCGACAAGTAGCTCGCCCCACGGAACGAGGAAGTTGAAGATCTTCACATGCGGCAAGGCAAAATCATGCAAGAACGCCTGGAAGGTCGGAAACACGGTGCTTTTGTCAGGGCTGAGCACCGGATGTGCCAGGCTGTTTTTCAAAAAGCCGGTTGCATCGAACGCCTTTTCACCGGTAATCTTCTCCCACCCGGCGTGCAGGAATTCGTACCCGAGATACAGGCGAAGAAGTGTGAGCAGCAGGGCAGCGTATCGGTTGGAACGTAACCAGTTGACGAACATCTGGATTCCCCCTCATTGAGTCAAACGTAAGAACAATTGCGATACGTTCATTGTAGTTTGTTTGACAGGGAATTGAACTCAGTGGGTTCCCTGATGTTTGAGGGGGGGACTCCCTGATTCGAAGCAAATAAAAAAGCCCCTTCCAAAGAAAGGGCTTCACCACCTATTTCAACTCCAGCGGAAATCTCGCCATCAGCGCAATCTGCAAGTCCTTCGTCATCTTGCGCACAAACCCGAACGACGTGGTTTGCAGGTTGTCCCGGTTCAATTTCACGTTGGTCGTATGCACGTTCACAAATCCGTGGATGCTGTAGTGCCCGACCGGAGGAAAGTTGTTGCCTGTGCCTTCGCCTGCTCTCATCGGGCCGACACGCAACTCGTAGTTTCCGAGGTTGTGCTCTTGGCCAAGGCAGGCGTCGATGGCGATGACCTGTTTGTTCGCAGGCAACGAGTTGACGATTCCCTGCAAGTTGAGGCCGTGGCAGGGGGCGTCCAACGTGCCGATGACGTTCTGATACCCGGCTTCCTTCAGATACGTACCCAACAGCGGACCCAGGCAGTCGCCGGTTGCTTTGTCTGAGCCTATGCAGAGGAACAAGATGTCGCTCGTTGTCATGTCGTCCGGGAAAAATTGAAACAGACAGCGGGTCAGGTCTTTCCTACCATGTACATTCCGATAATTCTTGGCGAGCATTGCCACGGGATCACCTCTATAACTAGAATAACATCTTCCGTAAAGAGAGCAAAGAGGGTATCTGAGTTTTGTTTAATAAGATGAAAATTTTCGCACGAGAAGAGTTGTGAGTTGTCCGATTTTTCCTCTTCCGTATTATAATAGTCTACAAGATTGGAATCTATGAGAGGGGGACGTACAACTTGAGCAAGAGGGAGCGAGCGAAGTCGTTTTTGAAGACAAGAGCGCGGGGCTTGGAACGGGCTCTTTTTTCCTATGAGTTTGAGAACGGATCTGTGGGGGATGTTCTCGTAGAGCTGAAAGCGTATCAGAATGAGGACGGAGGGTTCGGGCACGGCTTGGAGCCGGACTTCCGTTGCGCGGCGTCGTCAGCGCTTGCGACGACGATCGGGTTGCAAGTGTTGGGCCGTCTGCCGGTCGATCACGAGAATGAGATGGTGCAGCAGGTCATCGGCTATCTGCTGACGACCTTGAATCGGGACAAACTGCTCTGGGAGATCGTGCCGCCGGAAGTGGAAAGCGCTCCGCGCGCGCCGTGGTGGACGTACAGCGCGAACCCCGAAGAATCATGGGGCTGGGGGAACCCGAGTGCGGAGATTCTCGGGCATCTGCATCGGTATGCGGAGTTGGTGCCTCCCGACTTGCTGGCGACGTTGACGGAGAAGGCCGTGGCGTACATCAATTCGGTGGAAAAAGAGAACTTCCACGAACTGCTGTGCTTCTTGCGATTGGAGGAGCGCCTGCCGCAAGCCTCCCAACGTCAAATCGAGAGCAAGATTCGCCGGTTGCTCGATGCGTGCGTGACGGTCGATCCGGAACAGTGGGCGACGTACTGCCTGCAACCGATCCAAGTCGCACCAAGCCCGCAATCTCGCCATTATCAGCAATTCGCAGACGTGTTGCCCGCCAACTTGGATTCGCTTCTGGAGAAGCAGACCCAAGAGGGAGTTTGGGAACCGGCGTGGGCGTGGGGCCAATTCGAAGAGACGTGGCCGCAAGCCAAACAGGACTGGTGCGGATGGTTGACGCTTGAGAACCTGCGGGTCTTGCGCGCGTATAGTCGGTAGAAAAAAAGGCATCCCATCGGGGACGCCTTTTTTTATTTCGTCCTATGACTTCTTGCCCGTGTCAAAGCGACCAAGTAGTACAAACGTAACAGATGACCCCCAAATGCATGGAAGCAAAGAGGAATATCCGACTATTCAATAGATCTGACCAGTTGGTTAAACTCAAATTATAAAGTAGAGAGACGAGAGGCAGATGGGAGTCATAAGGGTATGCATATAAAAGTCCGTGTATCGGACTTGGAAGTGAACCAAATTGTCGCGACGGACCTGTACTCCCCCGACGGCGTCTTGATGCTCGGGGCGGGAACCGTCTTGAATGAAACGCGCATCCAGCGCTTGCGAACGATGGGTGTCCTCGAAGTCTGGATCGAGCGTGAGAATACCCGAACGCTGAACCCGGGACGTCAACTGCTCAATCCGACGTTGATGTCCGGTTATGACCGCGCGGCCCGCGAGTTGGGCGCGCTTTTTGAAAGAGCAACGTCGAGCAAAAAAGTCGAGATCGTCGAAGTCATCGCCACGCTGCAACGCTTCGAAGAAGTTTGCGAGCCGGAGACCAATCCGTTTCGCATCTTCATCTCCTTGCTCACAGACGAGGACACGCTCGTTCATCACTCGATTCGTGTCGCGATGCTGAGCAAAAAACTCGGGGAGTGGATGGGGCTGGATGGAGATGCGTGCGAAGAGCTTCAACTCGCCGGCGCTCTGCATGATATCGGGAAAACGCAACTTCCCGCCGAACTGGTGCGCAAACAGGAGCGGTTGACCGACGCCGATATGATGCTGTACCAAACGCATCCGTCCCTCGGGTATGAAGTGTTGCAGAATTCCCGCTTGCCCGAGCGCATCGCGCTGGTCGCCAAGAACCACCACGAAACCCTCAACGGCCAAGGCTATCCGTACGGGTTGCGGGAGGAGGAGATCGATCTCTACTCCCGCATCGTCGCCGTCGCCAACGAGTTCGTCAACCTGACATCGCGAACGGCGCGCTATTGGAGCGTTTCTCTGTATAATGCACTGGATGAACTGAGTCAGATGTCCTTTGGCAAGTTGGACCCGCACTGCGTCTGGCAGCTCACGACGCATCTGAAAACATTTTTCATCGGCAATCTCGTAGAACTGAGCGACTCCACCACCGGACGGGTGGTGTATGTTTCGCCGTATCAAGTGACCAAGCCTCTAATTCGGACTGGCGACGTGTACCTCGACCTCACAGAATTGCGACATCTCAGCATCCGCCGCGTCCTTTCTTGGTGAAGGGAGAGAAACGCATTGACCACTCAATATCGTCCTCGCAAAGCCCGCCTGATGGCGTCGGGCAACACATTTTCGGAAAGTGTCTTTCTGTACTACCTGATTCGTTTGTACGACCAGACCAAACAATGCAGTGAAAAACCGGACATCGCCCGGTACATCAGCGAATACCCGAAAGTGAAACTCGAGTTGGAGCAGAGCGTGCTGGACACCGCCAGCTACTCCAAAAAACTCGGGTAAGCAAAACAGGCTCCCTCCTCTCCACCCTTGTCCCTTTCGACGACACCTCGCGCGGCATAGCATGAGGGGAAGGGAGGGGAAATGATGTCTAACAGATGGCGAAGCACAGCAAGACAATTTATGGGCCAGCCGATCGTCGTTCACCAACAGGATGGAAGTGTGTCCCAAGGAATTCTGCGCAAAGTCGATGAGCGCGGGGTACATCTTCAACCGATGGGCGGCGCACGGTACGCCTCGGTGATGAAACAAAAAGCACAGCCGGAAATCACCCAAGCACTCGCAACGGAATCGGACACCCCGGAGACCCAACAGGTCTTTTTCGCGGCGTGGTTTTTGATTGCGTTCGCGCTGATCGCAGGTCTTTATGCGTGGGGCGGTTACGGCGGCAGGTATGGGTATGGCGGTGGCTACGGGTACGGCGGCGGCTACGGTGTGGGGAGACCCGGACCGTATCGACGTGGTTGGTACTAGAAGCTTCATCACGAACTTTTCAGCCGGTACACGATTTTTGTGTATCGGCTATCGGTTTTTCTGACTTCTCCTCGTATACTACAGATAGAGCAGATAAATCGGAGAGAGAAAGCGGGTGTCTCTATGGAAGGGCAAGACGACGTCAAACACCAAGTCAAGGAATACTTCTCCAAGACCGCCGAGAATTATCTCGTCAAAGGGGAAGTCAAGGAACCGGACCTCCTGCACATGCTGCAGACGATTTCGTTCACTGGCCAAGAGCGGATGCTGGATATCGGCACGGCGACGGGACGAACGCTGATGACGTTCGCCCCGCACATCCGCGAGGGCATTGGGCTCGACTTGACCCCGGCGATGCTCGCGATTGCCGAGCGGGAAGCGAAAGCAGCGGGGCTTACCCATCTGTCTTGGCAAGAGGGCGATGTGGAAAACCTGCCGTTTGCCGACGGGTCGTTCGATCTGATCACGGCGCGCATCTGTGCCCATCACTTCCCGAACGTGCAACGCGCCGTCGAGGAGATGGCCCGCGTTTTGAAACCGGGCGGTCGTCTGATGATCGTCGACAATTACGCGCCGGAGCATGACGGAGGAGATGTTTTTATCAACGCCATTGAGATTCTGCGCGACAACTCGCACGTTCGGGAATGGAGGCTCAGCGAATGGAAGAGCTTCTATGAAAAAGCCGGACTGTCGTTCGTCGTCGACTTTGAGTACCGCACGTTCCATCCGCTGGGGGCTTGGACGCGCAAATCGCAGACCCCGTCCGACGTGGTGGCGCAGATTGAGCAGGACATCATCGCGGCGGCAAGCGACGAGAGCATTCGCGACATCTTCAACTTGAAGCAAAATCAGCAAGGGGAGTGGTCGTTCGACTTGCTCAAAGCGTTGATGGTCGGTGTGAAGAGGGAAAGTCCGTGAAAATGACGCGCTTGTTGTACGAATTTTTGATCCTGCTCGTTGTACTTACGTATGCCATCATCATTTTTGCAGATCCGAACGACCATCCGTTTTTGACCAAGAAATTCGTGCAAGAAGTGGATTATTGTATGATCGCGTTTTTCGGCGTGGAATATCTCGTTCGACTCTGGCGGTCTGAGAATCCCAAGAAGTTTATGGTGAGCAATTGGTTTGACTTGATCGCGATGATTCCGTTTGACATGCATTTTCAGTTGGCGCGGGTGATGCGCTTGATTCGACTGATTCGAATCTTAAAAGCGTCGCCGCTGCTGTGGAGTGTGGTGTCGTCCAAACAGATGCGGATGATCATGATCTTCATGCTGGTGATCGTGGCCTGGAGTTCTGTGGGCATTCTGTTGTTGGAGTCGGGGCACAACCGAGGCATTCAAGACTACGGCGATGCCATTTGGTGGGCAATCGTGACGATGACCACCGTGGGGTATGGCGATGTGTCTCCGACAACGGAGGGCGGGCGAATCATCGCGGTGTTTCTCATGTTTACCGGCATCGGCTTGATCGGTACGTTCACGGCGAATCTCGCCAACCATTGGGTGGGGTTCTCCTATCCGTCACAAGGGACCGGAGAGCCGGAGCGAGACGAGAACCGCGTGCGCGACCAGATGAAAAACGCCGCCTTGCAATGGCTGTACCGCATTGAAACCCTCACCGACCAAGAGTATCGCCAACTGCTGAGCGTCATGGAAGCGTTGCGCGAAGGAGACAGACCGGACGGGAAAGACAAAGATAAGCACAAACCGGCTTGAGTACGAGCGGACAGAAGCGAAAAAACACCCGCCCCAAGAGGGGAGCGGGTGTTTTTTTGACTGCATCTAGAGGAGAACGTCCAACAATATTTCAATACCTGTCGTTGTCTCCAGGTCGGTCGTTGTTCCCGGGTCTGTCGTTGTCTCCGGGTCTGTCGTCGTCTCCGGATCCGTCGTGGTTCCCGGATCGGTCGGTTCGCTGGGGTCCGGGGGCAGAATCATCGGGTTCGGCGGTGCCCAGTCCGCTTGTTTCGAGGTGTGAAGATGAGTCCCAAAAGCGAGCAGGATCGCAAGGGCGGTCAGGGATGCAAGTAGTTTTTTCATGGGTGCTAGTCCCTCCTTTGGAACAAATCCTCAAAAGATGAAGAATCTTGGTCCGTTTGTAAATAGTACTGAAAATACGTCATGACCGCAAGCGAATCGCCATGTTCAGAATAATGCTTCATTAAATACTTATATCCGGACGCCTTCCATTCACGTTCGACGATCTCCATCGCCAGAACGTCTCCCAAAGCTTTGAGATCCTCCGACTTGTACGCATGTAGCAAGTAGAGGTACGCCAACACTTGGGGTCGCTTGTGTAATTCCGGCTCGTGCTCTTGAATCAATCTCATCGCCGATTCCAGTTCTCCGAGGTGAATCCGCGCTTTGATCAACATCTCCACAGCTTTGATTCGAAACGGACTGTCCGCGGCGAGTTCGTGCAACGCCGATTCCAAGGAGGAGTCGGCAGCTTGCAGTTCGCCGGTCAGGTATTGCACGCGCCCGAGGTTGTAATAGCCGCGGCCGATATATTCCCGATTATCAGTTTCACGGTAAGCGGTCAAGGACTTTTGGAACAGCCGCTTGGCGTCGTCTAACTGCCCCAGTTCGTACTGTGCGACTGCACTGGCAAAAAACGTGGAACCCGCTTTCACAGGATCATCCCATGAGAAGCTCTCGACCCGTTTTAACAAGTCGGCCAGCCCGCTGTACTCCTTGCGAACCGTGTAGGTGATGGAAAGGTTATGTGTGAAACGGTACATGCGCTCCGAGTCTTGATACAATTCAAAAACCGGTTCATAGAGGCGGTAGGACTTCAAAAACGCTTCATGCGCTTCTTCCAACTTACCGGCCGCATAATACGCTCTGCCCAGCAGGCAGTATGCATCGGCCCGCTCTGTCGCCCCCAGTGACAGTGCGGCCAATTCTTCCGCTACCAAAACGGTTTCTTCAGAAGCCCCCTGCGACTGAAGAAGTTCGTGCAAGCGTTCCAACCGCTCTTGCGTGTCCTCACGCGTCAACCGTTCAACGGTGATGCCAAGCCCCTTGGCGATCTGTTCCAGATCTTCCGGGCTTGGAACGACTGCGCTTTGCAGGATGGAGACGAGACGATGCGGGTTGAAGCGAATGCGGTTGGCAAAGAACCCAACCAGATACGCTGCGCCCTTTTCCTCTAAAATCTCTTGAATCCGACGACCGAGGGGGATAGGATCCCTCGTTTCGTTCGATGTTGCACTTGCTGTCATATGGTTCACCCCCCTGTTACTGTGACATATCCGCGTGTCGAATTCAATAGGATTTTGTCGAATGAAAAATGGGTTTACGAGATGTATGCACGGCAGGCTTCGGCGGTACTATAACGGGCGGGGAGGGATGTCCAATGGCACTCAAAGTGGATCCGAACAAAAACGACAACACGTACAACCCGAACACTCCGTACCCGCAACGCCCGCAAGAACTCGCGAAAAGCAAGAACAAAGCGCGCAACAAGTAAGGTGGAAAGTCCCTGCTTGCAAGTCGGCAGGGACTTTACCAAAAACTGGTACGCATGTAAACCCTCCTCGGTGGCATTCTAAAGACACAATCACAGAGAGGAGGTGACACACACAATGGCTAACAACAACAGCGGATCGAATCAAATCCTCGTCAACGGCGCTTCTCAAGCTCTTGACCAAATGAAGTACGAAATCGCGTCCGAATTCGGCGTGAACCTCGGTGGTGAAACCCCGTCCCGTCTGAACGGTTCGGTTGGTGGTGAAATCACCAAGCGTCTGGTGGCGTATGCAGAGCAAGCTCTGTCCGGCCGTCGCTAATCGCACTTTTTCCTAACTGAATAGCTAGGCGTTGCACAAAAAATTCGGCAAGGGGACATTCCCTTATAATGCGAATCCCCCTTGCCTCAAAACTCAACGGAGGTGGCCTCACATGGCAAACAACAGCGGATCCCGTAACGAACTTCTGGTAAACGGTGCACAACAAGCTCTGGACCAAATGAAGTACGAAATTGCTTCCGAATTCGGCGTGAACCTGGGTGGCGAAACTCCGTCCCGCCTGAACGGTTCCGTCGGCGGCGAAATCACCAAGCGCATGGTGGCGTACGCGGAGCAAGCTCTGTCCGGCCAACAACGCTAACCATTCGTTTGAAGAAAGACTCGGGCCCGTCTGGGCTCGGGTCTTTTTTCACCCCTGCGGCAAGCTCAGAAATTCCTCGGATTTCCAGATAAAAAGCATGCATGAAACGGAGCAAGCGAACCATACTAACCTCACAACCACACAAGGAGGTGACACACAGTGGCAAACAACGGAAATCGTAACGACGTACTGGTAAACGGCGCGCAACAAGCTCTGGACCAAATGAAGTACGAAATCGCTTCCGAGTTCGGCGTCAACCTGGGTGGTGAAACTCCTTCCCGTCTCAACGGGTCGGTCGGCGGTGAAATCACGAAGCGCCTCGTAGCCTACGCAGAACAGGCTCTGAGCGGCCGTCGCTAACCGAAAGTGGTCAAGCACAAAAAATTCATATCCCATATAGGAGGTAGATCAAATGTCTAACAACAGCGGATCCAACCAAGTTCTCGTCAACGGTGCTCAAAAAGCTCTGGACCAAATGAAGTACGAAATCGCTTCTGAGTTCGGTGTAAACCTTGGCGGTGAAACGGCTTCCCGTCTGAACGGTTCCGTCGGTGGCGAAATCACCAAGCGTCTGGTTGCCTTCGCAGAACAAGCTCTCTCCGGCGGTCAACGCTAAAAACTTCATAGACTAAACTCAGAGCCTCCCTGCTAGGGGAGGCTCTTTCCTTATCGTTCAGAGGCGGTCAGAAGGAGCGTGACCGAAGTTGACTCTCTCCGTGCTTCCGTTACAATTAAGAGACGATTTTCAACTAGTGACGGAGGTTGTACATTCATGAGCCAACTTACCTCGGCAGCTTCGATCGTTAAGGGATTGAATCCTGAGCAAAAACTTGCCGTCGAGACTACGGAAGGCCCGCTATTGATCTTGGCAGGGGCCGGCTCCGGCAAGACCAGTGTCATGACGCGCCGCATCGCGTATCTGATGCATGAGCGCGGTGTCGCACCTTTTAACATCTTGGCGATCACCTTCACGAACAAGGCCGCCAAAGAGATGAACGAGCGGATTCAAAAACTGGTCGGCGACAAAGCGGAAGACTTGTGGATGTCCACGTTCCACTCGATGTGCGTGCGCATCCTCCGCAGAGAAGCCGAGCGGATTGGTTACAAAAACTCATTTACGATTCTCGACCCGGACGACCAAGTGTCTGCGATCAAGCAATCGATGCTCGACTTGAACCTCGACATCAAGAAATTTGACCCCAACCAAATTCAATGGAGAATCTCCGCTGCGAAAAACGAACTTCAAACGCCGGACGACTTCGCCAAAATTGCAGGCAGCCGTCTGCAGGACATCGCGGCGTCGCAAGTGTACCGCGTCTACCAACGCAAACTCCAAGACTGCAACGCGATGGACTTCGACGATTTGATCATGAAAACGGTCGAATTGTTCGAGACCCAGCCGGACGTGTTGGAGACGTATCAGGACAAGTTCGTCTACATCCATGTCGACGAATACCAAGATACGAACCGCGCGCAATACAAAATGGTCAAACTGCTGGCCTCCAAGTACCGCAATCTCTGCGTCGTCGGGGACGGGGACCAAGCGATCTACGCATGGCGCGGGGCGGACATCTCGAACATCTTGAACTTTGAGAAGGACTACCCGGAAGCGACGATTATCAAATTGGAGCAGAACTATCGCTCGACGTCCACGATTCTCGACGCAGCCAACGCCGTCATCCGCCACAACCAGAACCGCAAGGACAAAGCGCTCTGGTCTGCCAAGGGCCAAGGGGACAAGATCGCGATCTACCAAGCGCTCGACCAAGAGGACGAGGCGCAATACATCGTCCAACAAGTCCAAAACCATGTGGCCAACCGCGGCAAGTACAGCGACTGTACCGTCCTGTACCGTGCCAATGCGATGTCCCGCGTGATCGAGGAAGCGTTTTTACAAGTGCCGATTCCCTACAAGATCCTCGGCGGCTATACGTTCTACGACCGTCGTGAGATCAAGGACATCATGGCGTATTTGAAGTGTTTGACCAATATGGAGGACGAGATTTCGTTGCTTCGTATCATTAATACACCGAAGCGTTCCATCGGCAACGGGACGGTTCAGAAGCTCTTGAATTTTGCGCACGACGAAGACCTGACCCTGCTCGATGCGATGGGTCGGCCGGAAGACAACGGTCTGCCGGAGAAAACCGCGCAAACCTGCAAAGAATTCTACGATATGATGAAGTACCTGCATCTCTGCCAAGAGGGATTGTCGGTGTCGGAGTATCTCGAAGAAGTGCTGGAGAAAACCAACTACCGCCAGATGTACGCCATCTCCAACAAGGAAGAGGACCAGATGCGTCTGGAGAACATCGAAGAGATGTTCTCGATCACTAAGTCGTTCGACCGCCGTCGCAGAGGTTCCGTTGCGGACTTCCTCGCCGAAGTTTCCTTGCTCTCCGATAATGACAAGGACAAGAACGAAACGGAAGACGCGGTGATGATGATGTCCTTGCACGCCTCCAAAGGGCTGGAATTCCCAACGGTCTTCATCGTCGGCTGTGAAGAGACGATCTTCCCGCATATGCGGTCGATGGATTCGCCGGCGGGCATCGAAGAGGAGCGCAACTTGGCGTATGTCGGGATTACCCGTGCCAAGGAGAGACTCCACATGTCGTACTGCTCGGAGCGGACATTGTTCGGCAACACGTCGCGCAACGATCCGTCGCGGTTCCTCGATGAGATTCCCGAGGATTTCAAAGAGACGATTCTCGGAACCAACGACGTGCCGGATGCGGAATGGAAAGTCGGCAACTATGTGACCCACCCGCAGTTTGGACAGGGGATCATCCTCGACAAACGGGGGGCCGAAGAGACGCTCGAACTCACGATCATGTTCCACGTCAAGATCGGCGAACGCAAGGTCTTGCCGCGCTTCACGAGGTTGAAAAAAGCATAGACAGAACGAAGCCCAGCCTCGGCTGGGCTTTTTTTGCCCTTTGAAATTTTTCTAAAAAAGAGTATTGTCAAAACACTCTGTAACTGATATAGTTTGATCGTAGTCAAATATTGCAGAAAAATTACAGAGAGATTACGTGTCTGTTACGTTCTATATCGAAAAGGGGGAACTTTTCCATGAAATCTAAAAACTGGCTGAACGTGGGTCTTGCACTCACCATGCTGGCTTCTGTTGCACTCGTAGGTTGCGGTAGCAGCGACTCTTCTTCCAACGGCTCCTCGACCAAAGACGGTCAAGCGGATGCTACCCAAGAACTCAACCTCGCACTCGGCGATGAAATCCCGACCATGGACTTGTCCAAGGCGACCAATACGTATTCCTTCACCCTGTTTGCAAACATCAACGAAGGTCTGACCCGTCTGGACAAAGACGGCAAAGCACAACCGGCTCTTGCTGAGAAGTGGGAAGTTTCCCCGGACTCCAAAACCTACACCTTCCATATCCGCGACGGTCTGAAATGGTCCAACGGCGACCCGGTCACCGCGAAGGACTTCGAATATTCCTGGAAGCGCACCCTCGACCCGAAAACGGCAGCCGAGTACGCATTCATGGTTGCTTGGGTCAAAGGCGGAGACGCTTTCAACCAAGGCAAGGGCACTGCTGACGAAGTCGGCGTAAAAGCGACCGACGACAAGACCCTCGTCGTCAACTTGGAGAACCCGGTTCCGTTCTTCGCAGAACAGATGGCGTTCCCGATCTTCTTCGCACAAAACGAGAAGTTCGTAACCGCAGCCGGCGACAAAAACGGCGCTGACGCTGACAAAGTCCTCTCCAACGGTCCGTTCAAGATGACCGGTTGGGTTCACGAGCAATCGGCAACCATCGAGAAAAACGAAACCTACTGGGATGCTTCCAAAGTTAAGCTGAAAAAAGTCAACTTCCAAGTTGTCAAAGACTCCAACGCGGCGCTCAACCTGTACGAATCCGGCCAACTCGATCGTACCGGCCTCGTTCGCGACCAAGTTGACAACTACAAGGACAAACCGGAATACGGCATCCAACCGGAGCTAACCACCGGTTACATCCAATACAACCAAAAAATCCCGGCTCTGCAAAACACCAAGATTCGCCAAGCACTGACCTATGCAGTTGACGGCGACCAATACGCGGACGTTGTTTACCACAACGGTACCGTTGGCGCTACCGGCTACACCCCGAAGGGGATCTCCAACGGCCAAGGCGGCGACTTCACCAAGGACGTCGGCGACTTGATCAACCGCAAAGAAAACAAATCCAAAGCAAAACAACTGCTCGCAGACGGTCTCAAAGAAGCCGGCCTGTCCGAGTTCCCGAAACTCAAGTTGCTCTCCGACGACGGTGACGTCGGTAAGAAATCGACCGAGTTCCTCAAGGAACAATGGCGTCAAAACCTCGGCATCGATGTCGAGATCGAGACCGTTCCGTACAAACTGCGTCTGCAACGTTCCCACTCGCATGACTTCGACATGGTCGTTTCCCTGTGGGGCGCTGACTACAACGACCCGATGACCTTCCTCGACATGTTCGTCACCGGCGGTTCCTTCAACGATCCGCAATGGAGCAACGCGTCCTATGACGACCTGATCAAGAAAGGCAAGGCAGAGGGCGACCCGAAAAAACGTATGTCCTACCTGTACGATGCAGAGAAGCTCCTGATGAAGGAAATGCCGATCGGCCCGCTGTACTTCCGTGCGCGTGCATTCGTTATCAAGCCGTACGTCAAAGACTTCCTGCCGCGCGTATACGGTCCGGACTACGAACTCAAAGAAACCTACATCCAAGGCAAGTAATTCCTTGGTTCACACAAAAAGTCGCCCGCAGCTCATGCGGGCGGCTTTTTTTTTGCTAGATCATGACGATGACCGGGTTCTCGTACCAAGACTGCAAGGCGGTCTGCAAGTGATCGGGCGTCGAGAACGTCTCGGTGCGTCCGTGTTCGTTTGTGAAGGTGATCTGAGACCCGCGGGCATCCACGGTGTAGATCTGCCCGTCGATGGAGAGCTGAAACAACTCTCGGTCCTGTAGGCGCTGCTCCAAGTCCTGCATCCAATCCATCCGCAAAACCTCCTTTGCCTGTAGTGTGTCTCGAAACGTTCTATTTTACAACTTTGTGACGTAAAGTGTTGGTAGAAGATCACTTTGAGTGGATATTTCACTCAGCACTTACAGGGTTTCATCTTTTTTTAAAGGGTTGATTTACCCGCTTGTCCATGCTATATTGTCGTTGTAGACGAAATAGTCGCAAAAAACAGAAAAGAGACAATTTTTAGGGGGTTCGATTAAAGATGAAAGCAAAGAAGTGGTTGGGTATTGGCGTAGCAGTAACCATGCTCTCCAGCGTAGCGCTGGTAGGTTGCGGCTCCGATGACAAGGCAAGCACGAACACCGGTGACAGCACCAAAGCGGCAGAAGCTCAAGAGATCAACCTGGCTCTCGCTGACGAGATCCCGTCTCTGGACTCCTCCAAAGCTACTGACAACATTGCATTCAACATGCTGGGTCAAGTTATGGAAGGCCTGACCCGTCTTGATAAATCGGGTAAAGCAGTACCGGGCGTTGCGAAAGACTGGAAAGTCTCCGACGACGGCCTGACCTACACCTTCAACCTGCGTGACGACTCGAAATGGTCGGACGGCACCAACGTAACCGCGAAAGACTTCGAGTACGCGTGGAAGCGCACCCTCGATCCGAAAACCGCATCCCAATACGCATTCATGCTCGCATGGGTCAAAGGCGGCGACGCTTACAACCAAGGCAAAGGCACCGCTGACGAAGTCGGCGTAAAAGCGAAGGATGACAAGACCCTCGTCGTAACCCTTGAGCATCCGGTTCCGTTCTTCGCAGAACAAATGTCCTTCCCGCTCTTCTACCCGCAGAAGAAGGAATTCGTCGAAAGCAAAGCTGACAAGTACGGCGGCGACGCAGACAAAGTTCTGTTCAACGGGCCGTTCAAAATGACCTCTTGGGTGCATGAGCAATCCGCAACCCTCGAGAAAAACGACAACTACTGGGACAAAGGCTCCGTCAAGCTGACCAAGGCGAACTACCAAGTCGTCAAGGATTCCGGCGCACTGGAAAACCTGTACCAAGCGGGTCAACTCGACCGTATCGCCCTCGTTCGCGATCAAATCGACCGTTACAAAGACTCCAAAGAATTCGGCACCGTGCCGGAGTTGACCAACGGTTACTTCCAATATAACGAGAAAAACAAACTCTTCACCAACGCAAAAGTCCGCAAAGCGCTGACCTACGCGGTAGACGGCGACCAATACGCTGACATCGTGTACCACAACGGTACCAAAGGCGCGACCGGCTTCGTTCCGACCGGCACCTCCAACGGCAACGGCGGCGACTTCCGCGCTGACAACGGCGACCTGATCAAGCGCAAAGAAAACGCTGCGAAAGCGAAAGACCTGCTCGCAGAAGGCCTGAAAGAACTCGGCATGACCTCGTTCCCGGCTACCAAGATGCTGTCTGACGATGGTGACGTCTCCAAGAAAGCGTCCGAGTTCATCAAAGAACAATGGCGCCAAAACCTCGGCATCGACGTCGAAGTCGAGAACGTTCCGTTCAAACTGCGCCTGAAGCGCACCACCGACCGTGACTACGATATCGTCGTTTCCCTGTGGGGTGCAGACTACAACGACCCGATGACCTTCCTCGACATGTGGGTTACCGGCGGCGACTTCAACGAAAACGGCTACTCCAACGCGAAATACGATGATCTCATCCACTCCGCGCAGAAGGAAGCTGATCCGAAGAAGCGCATGCAGTCGATGTACGACGCTGAGAAAATCCTCATGGAAGATATGCCGGTTGGCCCGATCTTCTTCCGCGCATCTGCGGTTCTCACCAAGCCGTACGTCAAAGGCTGGGTCACCCACGTTTCCGCTCCGTCGTCCGACCTCAAGGGCGTTTCTATCGAAGGCAAGAACTAATTTTCACCGAAAAGAAACCCTCCGCCAAGCGCGAGGGTTTCTTTTTTTGTATACTGGAGTCGGAGGTGTGAGGCATTGGTAGTAAAAGTATCGTTGAAGATGAAGGACGGTTCCGTCCAGAAGGCGCGCGTTACCGATTGCGACTCGGTCGAAGAAGCGCTCTCGTTTATGAAAGAGATGCGCCCGGGCGTTGTCGAAGCGTATGAAGGTTGGGAAGTTGCAGAGGAGTATGAAAAAAAGGCACCCTAAACTCAAGGGTGCCTTTCTGCGACTTAAATGTTTCGGTTGAGTCAAATTATTTCAGAAGTTCCCTGATTTTAACAGGTTTCGGAAATCGAAATGTAGAATAGTACCTGAGAATCATTTCCTTCGTCGAAACGTTCTAACTGTCAGAGAACTTACATAAAGGTAGGAAAAACGTTCGCTCGAAGAGGACGGGGTGAGAGTGAGAATGGTAAAAGCCAAGGCGTGGTACCGCATGGGGTATCTGTTTGAGGTGGTCCTGATCACGGCGGGTCTGATTGTTCTGTTGCAGCATCCGTTCCATCTCACGGCGAACAGCTGGCTTCTCTATCTGTTCGGCACAGCTTTGATGGCTCTGTCGGTCGTGTTTCCGGTCACGTTGCCTTCGATGTTGATTTCGCTGGAGTTGGTGTTTACGTTCTACTTCGTGATGACGTATGACATCGCGACGGCGCTGTGGGTGAATTTCTTGGGTGAGTTGGTGGGGACGCTGTTGTTGGCCCACAAGTCGCGCAAGATGGCGATCTTCACCAATCCGGCGTTGAAAGTGATCTGTCTGATGGCGGGGTATCTCGCGTACTCGCTCGTAGAGCCGGTGCTTCTGGCGAACAACATGGAGTATGGCTCGAAGGTTGTGAAGCTGTTCATCGTCGGGATTGTGTTTTTTGTCTTCAATCATCTGATCATTCACGTGAATTTGTTTTTGCGACAGAGGCACTTTTCGATTCGTACGGGTTTGAACGCGGTGATGTGGGAATCGTTCATCTATCTCGCGGTGTTTCCGCTGGCGATGCTCGGGGACCTGTTGGAGCGGCACCTGGGCGCGTATACGTTGCTGGTGATCGCGGTGCCTGTGGCGGCCGTTACCAGCGTCATCCGCACCGTCTCCCACTTGCAGTGGTCGAACCGCGTCAACTACGCCTGCATTCAGTTGAGCATGGCGAAAGACCTCTCGACGATCTACCAGAAAACGTTTCACATCGCGCATGACCTCACCGACGCACGACAAGTGATGCTGCTCAAGAAACTCCCGGACGGGTCGTACCAAGGCTTGGACGACCGCGACGAGGTACTGGTGGAGAACGTCCGTCACGAGTTGCTGGAACGAGCGATTCGAGAGCGCAACGTCATCTCCGTGCCCAAGGTCAAAGGGAGTCTCGAATTGTTCCCGGACTGGGAGGCACGCTCCTACATCCTCGTGCCGCTGGTGGGCAAGACGGAAGTGTTCGGCGTCATCTGCATGGGAAAGCCGCACTCGTTTGGCTTTAAGCAAGATCATCAGAAGCAGTTGGGTTTTTTGGCAAACCAAGTCTCGATCATTCTCGACCGCAACCATATCTATGAAGAATTGGAGCGGGCCGCGATCATCAACCAGTTGACGGGGTTGTACAACTACCAATATTTTTACGAGCAATTGGACTGTCAGTTCCAACAGGCGAAGACCACCGGAGAAGACTTATGCTTGATCATCTTTGATATCGACTATTTTAAGAAGTATAATGATATCTATGGGCATATTGTCGGCGATGAGGTGTTGCGCCAAGTCGCGATGATCGCCAAGTCGGTCTGTGTACAACATGGTGTCTTGCTCGCCCGTTACGGCGGCGAGGAGTTTGTGGCAATCGGTCGGATGACGATGACACAAGCTTATGAACTCGGAGAGGAAGTCCGTCGGAAGATCCAAGACCATCAGTTCGTCTACCAAGAACACACGGTCAAGAACATCACGATATCGGTCGGCATCGCTCATTTGCAAGAGCATGATGCGCTGTCGCCGAGCGATCTGTTGGAGAAGGCTGACCAGTCGCTGTACTGGGGAGCCAAGGAGATGGGGCGCAACCGGGTAGCGGTGTACAGTTCGGAGTTCGACCAGCGTTTGTTCGTCGATGCGTTGACCGGACTGCACACGATTCACTACCTGCGCCGCAAACTGCGCTCGCTCTGTGAGAACCAGACCCACTTTCCCATGCATTTCCTCTTGGTCGACATCCTGGGCATGCGGACGATCAACGATCAGTACGGTTTCGAAGTCGGCAACCGTGTGCTGATCGACGTGTCCTATCTCTTGAAGAACACGATGCGCGGAGATGACTTGATCTGCCGCTATATGGACGATGAGTTTCTCGTCGTCGTCAAAGGCATCCCCGAGTGCGATCTCGGGATCATCTCGAAACGGATTCACGAAGCGTTCGCCAAGCATTCCTTCCACCATGTCGGGCACGTCGCAATCGATCTGACGGTGGTGACGCTTGGCAGCGCGGACGAAGAGCCGGTGTTGTTGGAACGCATCGACACGGCGCGTCGCAGTTATTCAGGAAAACAAATAGTGTGAATGTTGCGAGAGAGGAAGCGTGTACCGAAAGTGAAACGGATGAAAGTCAAAGTGCTCGGGATTCCGGTCTCGGTCTATGAGATTGAAGGAGAAGGTCCGCTGACGGCGCTCTTCCTGCACGGCGTCGGCGGTACGGCCAGGATGTGGGCCTACCAGATGCGGTATCTAAAAAAGTACGGACGGATGATCTCCGTCGACATTCCCGGTTTTGTAGGGGACAAATGGCCGGCGGAGATCACTTCCTTGAGTCAGTACGTCGAGGTGATGACCGGCGTGCTCGACGCTCGCGGAGTGGACAAGGCGGTCTGGATCGGTAACTCGCTCGGCGGACGGATCTCCATCGAGGCGACCCTCACCGCTCCCGAACGAGTGGCGGGTCTCGCCTTGCTCTGTACGGCCGGCGTGTTCCTCGGCCCGGATCGGGAGCGAATTCCGACCGACATCACGAAGGACGAGTTCGACCAAGCGGTGTTCTACCAACCGGAGCGATTTGCCGCTGTGCAGACCGAAGAGAGCAAGCGCCAGAATTTAGAAGGACGCCGCCGCTACGAAGACCTCGCCGATGTGACGGAGCGGATGAACTTCCGTGACTCTCTCTGTGAGATTCGGGTCCCCACGCACGTGATCTGGGGTCGTCACGACGGCGTGACCAAAGTGCCGGTCGGGGAATACATCGCCGCCCACGTCGAGGGTGCCGAACTCTTGATTCTCGAAGAAGCGGCCCACGTCCCGCAGGTCGAGCAACCGCAACTCGTGACGGCTGAACTTGAGAAACTGTTCCAAACCGTGACTGTCTAAAAAAGAGAGCTGTCCTCCTCGGAGGGCAGCTCTCTTCTATTTGCGGGCGGGGCGCGCATATGTTGGAGGGGTGGATGAACGAACGGGGCGGGTGTGAGAGATGCCGATTCGCAAACAGATGGAGAGGCAAGTGCTGGAGTTGTTGCAAGAAGCGATTGCCCACGGAAAGCGGTTGGAGAGAAGCGGAATCATGGCGGAGGATGAGCGGGTTGTCGAATGGCGCAAGGGAGCGTCGCGATTGCTGCTGTTTGCGTTTGGCGAACTCTCCCCGTATACCCGCAAATTTCAAGCGTGTGAGGGCGCGGAGAGCTGTCTGGTGAGCGCTCGACGTGCGCTCTGCCGTGGAGGGATTCCCAACCCGTGGTTGCTCGTCGAAGAGCGTGTAGGGTTGCCGAGCTTCCCGCGCAACCGGGCCTGGTACGCCGAGCAACAAGGCGAGGACGCGATCTGGGAGCTGGCGTTGTCCTCCATATGGTTTGAAAAAATCAAGCTGTGAAGAAGCAGGGTGTATGGTACGATAAGAGAGATTCTTTCGGAGATAGAAACAAACTAGAAGCTAGAAGGAAAGGTTTTTTCGATGCGATCTCTCTATTCGTTTCTCCTGCTCTTCACGAGTTTTCTCTGGGGCGGCAATTTTGTCGTGAGCAAGTTTCTCGTCGGACATGCCTCCTCGATGACGCTTACGTTTTTGCGGTTTCTCGTGGCGGTTCTCTGTCTATTCCCGCTCGTCTACTGGCGTGAACGCAAGCTCCTGCCCCCGCGCAAGGCGATCTTGCCGCTTGTGCTGATGGGGCTGACGGGCGTCGTGCTGTTCTATCTGTTTATGTTCTGGGCGTTGGAGCGCACGACGGCGACCAACGTCGGATTGCTTTCCACGTTGAACCCGGTGTCGATCGCGCTGTTCTCGTACTTGCTTCTGCGGGAACGGCTCCACTGGTTGCAGGGACTCTCCATGCTGCTCTCGCTTTGCGGAGTGCTGGTCGTGTTGTCGGGCGGCGATCTCGGGCGGTTGCTGCACATGAAATTCAACGCCGGCGACCTCTGGATGCTTGCCGCCGTCACGATGTGGGGGCTGTATTCCGTCTTCGGCAAATGGGCGATGCGCCATGTGTCGCCGATGATGTCCACGCTCTACTCCGGGCTGTTCGGCTTGCTGATGCTCTTGCCGTTTAACGTGGGGAATTTCACGATCCACGAACCGAACGCCGTGTTCTGGTGGTCGCTGCTCTACAGCGGCTTGCTCTCCACCGTAGCGGCGATGGTGCTCTGGAACATCGGGGTGCAAA
Source organism: Tumebacillus amylolyticus (assembly GCF_016722965.1). Taxonomy (NCBI): domain Bacteria; kingdom Bacillati; phylum Bacillota; class Bacilli; order Caryophanales; family Alicyclobacillaceae; genus Tumebacillus; species Tumebacillus amylolyticus. The sequence goes on along the minus strand of NZ_JAEQNB010000005.1, from coordinate 63,402 downwards.
AACTCGGCGGTACGGCGGCCGGGATGTTCTTGAATTTCAATCCGGTGTTCACGGCGGTACTGGCGTATCTCCTGTTGGGGGAGCGCTTGTCGTGGATGCAACTCATCGGCTGTCTGTTGGTGATCCTCGGCGTGTATTCCTTCTCCCGCGCCGGACGCTTGCTTCTACGGCGGGACGAACGCGCGTAGACTGTCAGCGGGAGGTGAGAGGATGTTGCGTGGATGGTTGCGCAAGGTCGTGACGGGGATTGCGGCGTTTCTCTTGGCTTGTTTGGAGGCGCTGGGTTCGGCCAATCTGGGTTATTCGATGGGGCCGTATGTGCCGCATTACACGTGGACCGATTACGGGATGCGCGTTCACATGGAACAGCAAGAACAAGCCCACCGCGAGATGACAATCGCCCGTCTGGAAGGCGACGTGCAAGAAGAACATCTTCGCCGCTCGGTCTCATGAGCAAGTAAAAAAGCATGCACCACTCCGTGAGGAGGTGTGCATGCTTTTTTGTTACAAATGGAGAATGGGTGACGGACTTACAGAGCGTTGGTGATGACCATCGGCTCATGTTCGTTCCAGATCGCTTGCGTTTTGACAGTTGCCGGCAACGACAAACCGAGTACGAGAGCAGCGAGCAGAGTGAGGGCGAAGAATTTTTTCATGTTAGAACATCCCCTTTTTTCGTAGATATTTTTGCATAGCGATTTGCGTTTCTTCTAGCACTTCGGTGGAGGACTTGTAGTCGTCCAACTGTTTGTACAAATCGCTAAGATGTAGGCTGGTTCTGTTGTAGTCTTGCAGGGCCTCGACGGAATAGTACATGTCGAGGGCACGTCTGGCTTCGGGAACGGCAGCGTGCAAGTCTCCTCGTGCAGCAAGAAGCAAGGAATTCACGTAGTAGCATTGCGCGTGGTAGACGGTGTCCGGTTCGCAAAGTTGTTTGGCTCGTTCGAGATGTGCTTCCGCTTCGTCCAGAGAGTTCATCTGAATCAAGAGTTTGGCAATCTCGGCATGCGTGTTGGACGTCTGACTGTCAAAGCCGTGCTCCGTGTATTCTTGCAGGCATTCCAATAACGTTTGAAGTGCCCCTTCGTTGTCGCCGCGTTCGCTAAGCAGGATGCCGAAGTTTTCCTTGATTAAGATCGACTGGCGAACTTGATTCAAGTTTTTGTAGATGGTAATCGCTTGTTGGCAATAGTCCTCGGCGAGACGGTATTCTTTCTTGCCGAAGTACGAATTCCCAAGTCCCATGTAGTTCGCGGCCAGATGATGGAGGTTCGTCGAACCTTCGAGCAAGTTCTGGGAGGTTTCATACAGTTCCAAGGAACGGTCAAACTCCCCGATGTGGTTGTAGACCAACGCTAAGTTGGTCATCACTTCCGCTTGCAAGAATTTGTCCACGACTTCGATTTCTTGGAGCGCTTCGAACGACTTCTGCCAGTAGTGTTTCGCCAGGGTGATGTTGTTGCGGGTGTAAAACAGGCCGCCCAGCATCTTCATCGCTTTCACGTAGGTCACTTTGTCTTCCTGACGCAACGCTTGGTGCATAACGGTCTCCAACAGTTCAATCGCTTCTTGGGAAGAATTGAGCTTGGTGTAGCAAGTGGCAAGGTCCAACATCACATCGAGGTTGTCTTGCTGGGATTGGAGGAGCATTTCCAAGATCGGTACAGCGTTCTGCGGCTCATCTGCCAAAAGGAACGTTTTTGCCAACTTGTGAGAGGTCGTCTGCTCAAGATACGACTCCCGCTCTTGGGTGTCTAAAAAATAGTCAAGTTGCACGCCCAATCGATCGGCAATCTGACACAGCAGTTTGTAGGAAGGATTGATTTTGTCAGATTCAATCTGGGAGATTGCACTGGCGCTGACCAATCCTTCTGCCAACTGGCCTTGGGTCATCTTCTTCTCCAAGCGTCGCTGGCGGATCTTCTGGCCCAGAGAAAGCATGGCATGTCCTCCAATACTCAAACTCTTCTGAGCCCATTATATAGGCACAAGCTATAAAGGCGATAGATGGAAATTTAATTAATTTATCTATAATAAAAAAACTTCGTGACAATGTAGTGTGACTGTTGTCTATACGTGTTTGTAAAATATTCATGTCAGGTTTTGTGTGCGAATGTTTGGGACGATCTTCTCATAAAAATCGAAGTAGGACAGGTAGAGAGTGAGGGGGCATCACATGTTGCACATCGTGGTTTGTGTCAAACAAGTTCCCGACAGCCGGGAGATTCGCATCGACCCCAAGACGAACACGCTCATTCGCCAAGGGGTGCCGGCGATTGCCAATTTTTACGACATGCACGGTTTGGAAGAAGCACTGCGCATCAAAGAACAACACGGAGCCAAGATCACCGTCGTCTGCATGGGTCCGCCGCCGGCGGAGAAATCGCTCAAACAGTGCATTTCGCTTGGGGCTGATGAAGCGGTGCTCGTCACCGACCGCGGGTTTGCCGGCGCCGACACGCTGGCCACCTCTTACGTGCTGGGCATGACGATCGCCAAAGTGGCGGAGACGTTCGGCCCGGTCGACATCGTGTTCTGCGGCAAGCAGACGCTCGACGGCGACACCGGTCAAGTCGGGCCGGGCATCGCCTGCCGTCTCGACTTGGAGCAGTTGACCTACGTGTACAAAGTGGAAGCCATCGACGAGGAGAACTCTCGGATCACCGTCCATCGTCTCTTGGAGGACGGCGTGGAAGTCGTGCAGACTTCGATGCCGGTGTTGATCACAGCTCTCAAGGAAATGAACAAAGTACGCCGAGCGCCGATGCCGGGGATGCTTCGCGCAGCTACATACAAGCCGGTGATCTGGACGACGGCCGACTTCCCGGGTCTCGAACGCGCCAAAATCGGGTTGAAAGGCTCGCCGACCATCGTTTCGAAGACATGGGTGCCGGAGCAGAAACAAGTGGACACCGAGATGCTCACAGCGGAGACGTCGGCGGGCACGGCGACGGCGCTTTTAGAAAAACTGTGGCAAACGGACTTGCCCCAGCGTTTTGGCTGGACGGCGGAAGAGGAGGTATAAGTCATGGCAGAGGACAAGGCACAGAAACCACAAGCACCCGACATGCCGGACTGGTCGGCGTATCGAGGCGTGATGATCGTCATCGAGCAGCGGGCCGGTGTTGCCAAGAACGTTTCGTGGCAACTGCTCGGCGAAGGACGTAAGCTCGCCGACAAATTGGACACGGATTTGATTGCGATGGTATTGGGTCACAACATCTACCCGCTGGCAGAGGAAGCCGTTTCTTATGGAGCCGACCGCGTCTATTATTGCGACGCACCGGAGCTTCAGGAGTACCGCACACGACCGTACTCCCGAGTTTGCTTGCAGACGATTGAAGATGTGAAACCGGAGATCGTGCTGTTCGGCGCGACTGCGACGGGGCGTGACTTGGCGGGCGCGATTGCCACGCATCTGCCGACCGGTCTGACGGCCGACTGCACCATCCTCGACGTCGAACCGCATCCAAGCCGATTGCTGCTGGCGTCACGTCCGGCGTTTTCGGAAAAAATGCTCGCGACCATCCTTTGCAAACAGTACCGGCCGCAGATGGCGACGGCGCGCAGCGGCGTTTTTGAAGCGTTGCCGCGCGATACGACCCGTCAAGGCAAGATCATCGCGGTGCCAAACCAGATGGCGGAGAACGAGATTGCGGCGCAGGTTTTGAATTTCATCGAAGCGGCGGAGACGTTCAATTTGGAGGAAGCGGAGATCATCGTGGCGGGAGGACGCGGTCTTGGCGGGCCTGAGCCGTTCAAATTGCTGCAAGAGCTCGCCGATGCCTTGGGCGGTGTCGTCGGGGCGTCTCGTGCAGCGGTCGATGCGGGCTGGATCGGGCATGACCACCAAGTGGGGCAGACAGGGTACACCGTGCGTCCGAAACTGTACTTCGCCATCGGGATTTCAGGAGCGGTGCAACATACGGTGGGCATGCAGAATTCCGACCTGATCGTGGCGATCAATCGAGACGCGAACGCACCGATTTTTAAATTCGCGAAGTACGGCATCGTCGGTGATCTGTTCCAAATCGTCCCGGCGATCACGGAAGCGGTCCGCCAAAAGCGGGCGAACGCGGCCAAAGTGACTGTCGAGGGGAGGAACTAGAGATGCAGAAATTCGATGCGATTGTCGTCGGGGCGGGCCCTGCGGGTGCGGCTGCAGCGCTGACGATGGCCAAAGCAGGTCTCTCCGTCGTCATGTTGGAGCGCGGGGAGTTTCCGGGGGCGAAAAACTTGTTCGGCGGGGTCTTGTACCGCAAGCAGTTGGAGGACATCATCCCCGAGTTTTGGAAGGAAGCGCCGTTGGAGCGTCAGATTATCGAGCAGAACCTGTGGATCATGGGCAAGGACTCCGTCACCAAACTCGGACACCGCAACGAAGGCTTCAAAGAGCCGCATAACTGCTGGACGGGGATGCGGGTCAACTTCGACCAGTGGTTTGCGAACAAAGCGGTCGAAGCGGGCGCGATTCCGGTGTACGAGACGGTCGCGTTGGAATTGATTCGCGAGGGAGATCGCGTGGTGGGCGTGCGAACCGACCGTGAAGCGGGGGACTTGTATGCGGACGTGACGATCATCGCGGACGGGGTGAACTCGCTGCTTGGCAAGCAACTCGGCGTGCATCGCGAATGGCAGCCGGATCAAGTCTCGCTGGCGGTGAAAGAGCAAATTTTCTTGCCCAAGGAGAAAATTCTCGATCGCTTCGGGCTGGAAGACAACGAAGGCGCGACGATTGAGTTCGTGGGGGAGACTTCGGGCGGGATGACCGGCCTTGGGTTCCTGTACACGAACAAAGAGTCGATTTCGCTTGGAATCGGGGTGATGGTGTCCGATCTGAAACGAACGCGTGTGAAACCGTATCACCTGCTGGAACAAGTCAAGCAACATCCGGCGATCCGCAAGCTGATTCAAGGCGGCGAGACCAAGGAATACGCGGGGCATTTGATTCCGGAGGGCGGGTTAAAAGCCGTCCCGCCGTTGTCGGGTGACGGCTGGATGATCTGTGGAGACGCGGCGCAATTGGTCAATTTCGTGCATCGCGAAGGCACGAACCTCGCGATGACCTCGGGTCGTTTTGCGGGCGAGGCGGCGGTGAGTGCAAAATCGGCGGGCGTATACAACCGTTCGACGTTGGGTGCATATGATCGAAAGGTAGCCGAATCGTTCATTCGCAAGGATTTGAAAAAGTACCAAGGCCTGCACGGGCTGCTCAACGAAGTCGATCCGAAGTTGTTGTTCGGCGCTCTGCCGCAAGCGATCAACACGGCGGCGTTTGAGATGTTGAACGTCGACGGCAAGACGAAAGCGGAGAAGCAGCGGTTTGCGATCGACCATATGAAGAAGACGGCCGGTGGAACGTGGGATCTCTTGAAGCTCGGCTGGAAGGGATGGAGGGCGATCAACGGATGAGCTCGATCGAGGAGAAGCTGTTTACGATTCGGTATAAGGTGGACGACATCTCGCATTTGATCATCAAAGATCAGCAGACGTGCATGAACTGCGAGACCAAGGAGTGCAACGACTTCTGCCCGGCCGATGTGTACTCGTGGAGAGACTTGCAGACGCACGTCGCGTTTGAGAACTGCATCGAGTGCGGCACCTGCCGAATCGGATGCCCCACGTACAACATCGAGTGGGTCTATCCGAAGGGCGGCTACGGGATCACGTACAAGTTCGGTTGATGGAAAAAAAAGCGTCCGGCCGGTTGCGGCAGGGCGCTTTTTTTCTACTTTAAGAATCGGACGTGCCGGATCAGACCGTTTTCCACATAATAGATCGCCATCGCGTGAGCAACTCCAACCTGACCGACTCGTCCGGTGATGTGTTCTTCATCGAGGACGTACGACCCGACGATCGTGCGCGAGACCAGATCGCAATGCAGGTTGGGGTTCGATTCAAAATACTTCCGATACCCCTCATACATCGCATCCCAGCTGTCATAGAGCACGTTCCCAAGTCCGTCCTCCGCTTTCACATCCTTGGCAAAACACGCCATGTACGCTTCAATATCGCCGTTGTTGTACGCTTCCAGTTGCTGATCTGCAGGTTTCGTAAGTTCCATTTTCATTCCCTCCCTTCCTGCATACTACCAGAAAAAAAGCCGGAACCCGAAGGGCTTCCGACTTTTCTCTTGCTTAAAAAGGTTGGTAGCTGTGCAACATCGTCTTCGCCGTATGATCGCGCATCGTCGGCACTTGATACAGCCCGCGAGCGTTCATGTATTCGAACACTTCATACGCATTGTAGTTCGCCGTATTCGCCGTGTTCATCAACATCTGGCGCAGGTACGGGTCGGCGCATTCCAAGGACGCCGCCATGTTGTTTTTGGCGGAGTTTTTGTGCGAGTGCAGCACGGCGCGGCAGATTTGCTCGTCGTACAATTGCGTGGTCGGAGCCCCAATCGGCGTGACCGGAGCCGGGTTGCGCAGGCCGTATTGGATGGTATCCGGAGACGCGACTTGCGAGAATTGCACTTCATTGGGCACGACGCCAGTGTAGTCGTGGGTGTAGGAAACCAGTTCGTTGTAGTTGCGCAGAGCGGAATTGCGGTGGCGGCGGATCAGGTCTTTCAGCGTCGGGTCGCTCGCTTGCATTTCATATTGTAAAAAATGATCGATCATGCAGACTTTCGCAGTCAGCACCTCATGCACTTCCAACGCTTCATGAGCACCAAACGGCATCGAAAAAACCTCCTCAGAGTAGATCGTTCCCTGCGTCTCCCAAGGAAAGGATGAGCGCAGGGCCTCTTTTTTATGCAGGTCTGTCGCTCGGGGAGCAGGACTTTCTACTTCGCCTTGCGAAGAAAATACATAGACCTACCAAGGAGGCGACTCACTATGATCCGCGTCGAGCAAGTAACGACCGACGAACAATACCAAAAAGCCCTTGCCATCCGCACCGAAGTGTTCATCGTAGAACAACAAGTGCCGGAAGAGCTTGAAGTTGACGAATATGAACAGGTGGCAACGCACGTCGTTGCATATGATGAAAGTGGGGAGGCCGTGGCTGCCGGACGAATTCTCCCGTATGGAGACGGCGTGGGCAAGATGCAACGCATCGCCGTTTTGAAAAACGCCCGCACCGGCGGCTACGGCACGGCGATCATGAACAAATTGGAAAACCTCGGTCGTGAACTCGGCTACACCCAATTTGTGTTGGAAGCACAAATCCACGCAGAGGGCTTTTACAAAAAGCTCGGCTATGAGACCGTCTCGCCGGAACCGTTCCTCGAAGCGGGCATCTTGCATGTGAAAATGGTCAAAAACGCGTAACTTCACACGAAGTACTGAACAAATAAGGAGTACAGGCGAGGGGGCGTTATCGAGTGAAGAGAAGCTACCTGTGGTTCTGGTTGTCCGCTTGTCTCGTTTTCGGTCTTGATCGGTTCACCAAAGTCTGGGCGCAGACGTCGCTGACGCTCGGCGACAGTGTGGTCGGCATCGACGGCTGGTACCAGTGGACGTTGTATCACAATCCGGGCGCCGCCGGGGGACTTTGGAGCGGGCACGCCGATTGGCTCGCGCTGATCTCGATCTTCGCCGGAGTTGCCATCCTCTGGTTCATCTACAAAGGACCGCACGACCGCAACGGGTTGCTCCTGTTGGGTCTGGGTCTGATGTTTGGCGGAGCGCTCGGCAACCTCTACGACCGCTTGCTGTACCAATACGTCATCGACTTCATCGACCCGGTCGGGGCGAACTACATCTACAACCTCGCCGACAAAGGCATTCGCTGGGGCTTGTACCTCGCCGTACTCGGGCTGTGGTTTTCCGGAAAAAGGCTTGCGAAGGAAAGTCAGAATGTGGTATCTTAATTTTAACTAATTGTGAAGGGTGGTGAGGAGGATGAATTTCAACGTGGCGTTCAACAGCCGTTTCCAAAGTTTGCAAGCGCAAGTCTTTGGATTTTCGTACGATGTGGCCTATCACGGGACCCGTCTGCCCATTTTTACCCATACGGTTGTTGAAAATCACGTGAAATGACTCCTGCCTTGACCACATCGGAAGTTTCAGATGAGGGGCTGTGGGGACTTTTCCCGCAGTCCCTTTTTTTCATGCGCAGGGGCATCCAATAGGAGGCTTACCCCCATGATCATCTCCATGCAAAATGTCCAAAAATACTACGGCGCCAACTTGGTGCTTGCCGATATTACGTTTGAAATCAAGCCGGGCGAGCGTGTCGGGCTGATCGGCCGCAACGGCCAAGGCAAGACGACGATTGCCAAGATGTTGACAGGCGAACACAAGCCGGACGGCGGTTCGCTTTTGATTCGCAAGGGCACGCGGATCGGCTGTCTCGACCAGATTCCCGATTACCAAGACGAGACGTCGGTGTACGACGTGTTGGCACGCGGGTACAAAGCCGTTCGCGAGGCTCAAGTGAAGATGCGCGTTCTGGAAGAGCAGATGACGCTCCCGGACGTGTACGAATCGGAAGAAACTTTGCAAAAAGTGCTCGGCGAGTACGACCGCCTGCGCCATGCGTTTGAGCAGGGCGGCGGCTATGAAATGGAAGCGCACATCGAACGCGTTGCCCGTGGCCTCGGTGTCCCGGATACGCAATTTACGCGTCCGTTCCGCTCGCTGTCAGGCGGGGAGAAGACCAAAGCAGGTCTCTCTGCGCTGCTGATTGAGAATCCCGATTTGCTTTTGCTCGACGAACCGACCAACCATCTCGACATGCACGCCATTGAGTGGTTGGAGCAATACCTGACGAGTTACGAAGGCACCGTCGTTGTGATTTCGCATGACCGCTACTTCCTCGACAAAGTCGTGACCAAAGTGATTGAGATCGAAGACGGCGAAGCGTTCACGTACCACACGAACTACTCGGGCTTCCAGATTCAAAAGGAAGAGAATCTGCTCAACCAGTTCAACGCCTTCCAAGAACAGCAGAAGAAGATCAAGAAAATGCAAGAAGCGATCAAACGCCTGCGCGAATGGGCGAAATTGAACCCGCAGAACGGCAAGTTCCACCGCCAAGCCAACTCGATGCAGAAAGCGCTCGACCGCATGGAGAAAATCAAACGCCCGATTCTCGAACGCAAAGCGATGGACTTGCAACTGAACCAGAACGACCGCTCCGGCAAGCAAGTCGCCGTGTTGGAAGACGTTGCGAAGTCGTTCGGCGACCGCCGCCTGTTCCAAGGGGTGTCGGAGTTGCTCGTCTACGGGGAGCGCGTGTTCCTGATCGGGGACAACGGGGCGGGGAAGAGTACGATTTTTAAAATGCTGCTCGGGGACCTCGAACCGGATGCCGGCCGCGTGCAACTGGGTTCCCGCGTAGAAGTCGGGTATCTCGCCCAAGAAGCCGCCCCCAAGGACGAGTCCAAGACCGTCTTGCAATACTTCCGCGACCAAGTGGTCATTCCGATGGAGGAGGGCCAAGCGCGCGGGCAACTCAGCCGCTTCCTGTTCTACGGGCCGGATGTGTTCAAATCGGTGAAGAGCCTCTCTGGGGGCGAATGGACGCGCTTGCGTCTGGCGCTTTTGACGTATATCAAACCGAATTTGTTGTTGCTTGACGAGCCGACCAACCACTTGGACATCGACTCGCGGGAAGCGTTGGAAGAAGCGCTCGACGACTACCCCGGCACGTTGCTGGTGATCTCGCACGACCGCTATCTGATCAACCGACTCGCCAACCGCATCTGGGCGTTGGAGCAAAGCCAACTGACCAACTACCTCGGCAACTTCGAGTTTTACAAGGAAAAAAGGGCCGACCGTCTCGCGGTGCCCGAACCCGTCGTGATCGAGAAAAAAGCAGCCCCCGAGCCGACGCCGGTTCCCACTTCGAAAAAACGCGTCGACCCCTACCTCAAAGCGAAACTGGAAACCGGCATCGCCGAGGAGGAGTCCCGCCTGCAACAACTCGATGCAGATCTGGCGGACCCTGCCAACAGCGCAGACGCCGCTCTGTTGCAATCCCTCTTCACCGAGCGCGAGTCTGTGCAGCAACGCCTGGACGATCTCTTGGAGAAGTGGATGGAGTTGGAGGAGTAATTGTAAAAAGCCTCAAGGAGAGCACGCGCTCCCTTGAGGCTTTTTTTCATCTATCCATTTACGATATACCCGCCGTTGGGATGCAAAACCTGCCCGCTCATATACGAAGAATCCTCACTCGCGAGAAATACGTAGCTCGGTGCCACTTCCACCGGTTGCCCCGGACGATCCATCGGGACGTCGGAGCCGAATTTGCCGACATCTTCGGCGCTGTATGAAGAGGGGATCAGCGGGGTCCAGATCGGACCCGGCGCGACGGCGTTGACCCGAATGCCGCGCGGCATGAGGTTTGTGGAGAGAGAGCGAGTGAAGGTCACCACCGCTCCTTTGGTCGAGGAGTAGTCGAGCAGTTTTTCATTGCCGCGATAGGCGGTGATCGAAGCGGTGTTGATGATCGAAGCTCCGCGCTTCAAGTGCGGAAGGGCCGCTTTGGTCAGGAAAAACATCCCGAAGATATTCGTGGCAAACGTTCGAATCAACTGCGCGGCGGTGATGTCTTCGAGACATTCTTGCACATGTTGCTCGCCTGCGTTGTTGACGAGGATGTCGAGACGGCCAAAAGTTTCCAATACGGCTTGCACGATGCTCTTGCAAGTCTCCTCCAAGCCGATGTCGCCGGAGACGGCGAGACATTTCCGACCCTTGGCTTCCAGCAACTGCACCGTCTCGGCGGCGTCTTCATGCTCATCGAGATACACGAACGCAACGTCGGCGCCTTCACGGGCATACGCCAACGCAACCGCCCGCCCGATCCCGCTGTCTCCGCCGGTGATCAGAGCGACTTTGCCATTCAACTTCCCGCTGCCCACGGCATCCGGATATTCAAAAATCGGGCGCGGCTCCATCACATATTCGAAGCCCGGCTGGCGATCTTGATGTTGCGGGGGGACTCGGTGCGGGAAATTCTCGATCCATTTTTCGTGGTTCATGGTCTGCGTCACCTCGCCTACACCGTATGTAGGTGCTGGGCAGGAGGTTCCGCCTTTGGTAGAATCAGGGGAGACATTCAGGCAGCTAGGGGAGGCTTTTTTTATGAAAAAACGCATCGCCATGTTGATGGCCGTGAGTTTGGTACTGCTTGCGGGGTGCAGTTCGCAGGAACCTTCGACTTCAACAACTCCTGCTGACAAACCGCATGTGACGCTGACTCTTTCCGCAGCGGCGAGTCTTGCAAAACCGCTTGACACGTTGACTGCAGATTATAAAAAGGACCACCCGGAGGTCGAAGTGACCGTGAATCTCGGCGCATCCGGTACGTTGCAAAAACAGATCGAGCAGGGCGCGCCCGCGGATCTGTTTTGGTCGGCAGGTGTGGCGCAGATGGATGCTTTGGAGAAAAAGGAACTGCTCGCAGACGGCACCCGCCAAGATGTCTTGAAAAACGAACTCGTCCTCATCCGCCCCAAGAGCGGCACCGTACAAACCTTCGAAGACCTCGGCAAACCCGCCGTGAAAAAAATCGCCCTCGGCACGCCGGAAACTGTGCCTGCCGGAAAATACGCGCAAGAGGCGCTGACGAAACTACATCTGTGGGCTCACGTGCAGGAAAAAGCGATCTTCGGCAAGGACGTCACGTCCGTACTGACCTACGTTGAACACGGAGAAGTCGACGCAGGCCTCGTCTACAAAACGGACGCACTGAGCTCCACGCAGGTTGACATCGTGGCAACCAGCGACGAATCCGCCCATTCGCCGATCCTGTACCCGTTGGCCATACTCAAAAATACACAGCACCTCCCCGAAGCGAAGGCCTTGGAAGACTACCTCCACAGCGCCCACGCCCAAGAGGTTTTGCAGAAAGCAGGTTTCGCCCTTGCGACCCACTAATTCCAAAAAAGGGCGAGACCCAGGAGCACGTTTCCCATACAAGCCGCATCTCCTAACAGGAGTGCCGACAACGAGTATGGGCCTGCACGACGAGACACCCAACCAACACGAAATGCACGGTTCGCACGGTTCGCATACCGCACCCAGCCTGCCAAAGGCGGTGCTATATGCTTGACATCTGGACACCCATCAAACTCTCCCTGCAAGTCGCCGCCTACTCCACGCTCCTCGTCGTCATTTTCGGTACTTTCTTTGGAAAATGGATGGCCCGCAGACGCTTCCCCGGCAAGATGCTGCTCGAAACCCTTTTTCTGCTCCCCATGGTCCTGCCGCCGACAGTGGCAGGATTTGGACTGCTGATCTTGCTTGGAAATGAGGGACTTGGACGTTTCTTTCCTCCGGGAGAGGGCATCTTATTTACACAGGGCTCTGCGATCATCGCTTCCTCCGTCGTCTCGTTCCCGCTGATGTTTCAATCCGCCAAAGTCGGGTTTGAGAGCGTCGAGTTGGAGCTCGAACTTGTGGCCCGCACCCTCGGGGCCAACGCGTGGCAGACGTTTTTCTACGTCTCGTTGCCACTCGCACGGCGCGGCTTGCTGGCCGGCGTCTTGCTCAGTTTCGCGCGCGGACTCGGCGAATTCGGCGCAACGCTGATGGTGGCGGGCAACATCCCCGGACGCACGCAAACGATCCCGCTGGCGATCTACAACGCGGTCGAAAGCGGACAGAACGACCGTGCGTGGGGCTTGGTTCTCTGCTTGTTCCTGCTTTCCTTTTTCATGATGGCTGTGATCCAACGGCTTCAACGAAAAAACGCAACATGAGCCATGTTTCGGCAAATGTTGCGTTTTTATAGTAGCTTTAAAATTCGTTCTGTGGCACAATGGAGAATGTGTGTTTCAATCTAGCTAAATACGATTTCCAATCTAGGAGGAATCTCGAATATTATGAAGTACCAAGAATCGCTTCGCAACATCGCGATCATCGCGCACGTTGACCACGGGAAGACCACCCTCGTCGACAAACTTCTTCAACAATCCGGCGTCTTCCGTGCCAACGAACATGTCGCGGAACGCGCGATGGACTCCAACGACCTCGAACGTGAGCGCGGGATCACCATCCTCGCGAAAAACACCGCCGTTCACTACGGCGAGTACCTGATCAACATCGTCGATACCCCTGGACACGCCGACTTCGGCGGAGAAGTTGAGCGTATCTTGAAAATGGTTGACGGCGTTCTGCTCGTCGTTGACGCATATGAAGGCGTAATGCCGCAGACCAAGTTCGTACTGCGCAAAGCTCTTGAACAAAACCTCACCCCGATCGTCGTCGTCAACAAAATCGACCGTCCGGCTGCACGTCCGGATGAAGTCATCGACGAAGTTCTGAACCTCTTCATCGAACTGGATGCAAACGAAGACCAACTCGACTTCCCGGTTGTCTACGCTTCGGCGCTGAACGGTTTTGCTATGCTTGACCACACCAAGCCGGGCGACGACATGAAGCCGCTGTTCGAATCGATCATCCAGAACATCCCGCACCCGTCCGTTGACCCGGAGCAACCGTTGCAAATCCAGATCAACATGCTGGACTACAACGAATACCTGGGCCGCATCGGGATCGGCCGCGTGCAACGCGGTATCGTCAACCTGAACGAACAAGTAGCGGTTATGAAGCGCGACGGCAAAGTCGAGCGCCAACGCGTCGTCAAGCTGTTCGGTTTCCAAGGTCTGCAACGCATCGAGATCGAGACCGCTCAAGCGGGCGACCTGATCGCAATCGCAGGTGTCGGCGAACTGAACGTTGGCGAAACCGTTTCGGACATCAACAACCAAGAAGCGCTTCCGCTTCTGCACATCGACGAGCCGACTCTGCAAATGACCTTCCTCGTCAACGACTCGCCGTTCGCAGGTCAAGAAGGTAAGCACGTGACGTCCCGCAAACTGCGCGACCGTCTCATGGCTGAACTTGAGACCGACGTTTCTCTGCGCGTCGAAGAAACCGATTCCCCGGATGCGTTCATCGTTTCCGGTCGCGGTGAACTTCACCTCGGCATCTTGATCGAGAACATGCGTCGCGAAGGCTACGAGCTGCAAGTGTCCAAGCCGCAAGTTATCTTCCGCAACGTAGACGGCGTCAAGCACGAGCCGTTCGAGAACCTCGTGGTTGACGTACCGGAAGAATACACCGGCCCGGTTATGGAACGTCTCGGCCTGCGCAAAGCAGACATGACGAACATGATCAACAACGGCAACGGCAACGTGCGCCTCGAATTCCTCATCCCGGCTCGCGGTCTGATCGGGTTCCGTACCGAATTCCTGACCATCACCCGCGGTTTCGGGATCATGAACCACTCCTTCCACGAATACATGCCGACCAAAGGGGACATCGAAGGCCGCCACGCAGGCGTTCTCGTCGCTGCTGAAACCGGCACCGCGTCCACCTACGGGATCGAAGGTCTCGAAGACCGCGGCATCATGTTCATCGCACCGGGTACCGAAGTGTACGAAGGCATGATCGTGGGCGAGCACAACCGCGACAACGACCTGACGATCAACCCGTGCAAAACCAAAGCGGCAACCAACGTTCGTTCCGCGACCAAGGATGAAACCACCCGCCTGAAAACTCCGCGCATCATGTCGATGGAGCAGGCGCTTGAATACTTGAACGACGATGAATACTGCGAAGTCACCCCGCAATCCGTCCGTCTTCGCAAGAAATTCCTCAAGAAAAACGACCGTGACCGCGCAGATAAGGACAAGAAATGGGCGAAAGTCAACGCATAGTCATCGACTTTTGCAACAGCAACCTCATGTCCTTCACGCAGGAACTGATTCAGTCCCTGCGTGAGGAACATCCGGAGTGGAACATCTCCAAATACGGTTGCCTGACCAACTGCGGCGAGTGCTCCGTGCGTCCCTTTGCGATCCTCAACGACGACATCGTCGCCGGAGAGACCGTGGAGGAACTGCGCGCGAAGCTCTTGGAGCGGATTGCGAATCTGTAAGCCCGATCCAACAAAAAGACCCAACCCCTCGCATGAGGGAGTTGGGTCTTTTTTTCGTGATCCGAGGTTCTAAGGCAGCTGTTCTTCCATGCTCACCAGAGGTATCGTCTCCCGAGCAAGTTGGCGCCCCGCTTCGAGCCAATCCTCTTCCGCGAGATGGTTCGCCGCTACCAAGTCCTCGTTCCAGGCCGACATCATGTCGTCAAGAGGAAGGTTAGTAGTCACTGAGATACCTCCTTCATGGTCTAATGAACCCCAAGGTTAGGGTGTTGAAAACCGAGGCTCCCTATACGTATGGGAATGGAGAAATGGTGCTATAATGGCAGGTATAAAGCGCTGGCAAAACAAGGCACACTGGGTAGTAGAAAGGGGTTACCACTGATGGCAGACAAAGTTCAGGACAAGCTCTCCGAAGAGTTAGTCACCCATCTCCAAGGAGGCCGCATGGTGACCGTTGCGTCCATCGACGCCGAGAACGGCTCGCCGAACATCCTGTGCATCTCGTGGTTGAGTGCGATCGACAGCTCCACCCTGAGATTTGCAATCGACGGCCGTTCAAAACTGTTGCAAAACATTGAGAAAGACGAGCGCGTGACCGTCACGGTGCTGGGTCTGGGGTCCGCGTACGCGGTCGTAGGCACAGCAAGGAAGTACACGGACCGCCTCGAGAACGTCGCGCTGAACATGGCGGGCGTGGAGATCCAAATCAACTCCGTCATCGACATCATGTTCTACGGAGGCAAGCTCACCGTGGAACCCGCGTACGACCACACCTACGACAAAGCGCTGGCTGAGAAGTATGACCAAGAGGTCTTTGCGGCCCTGCGCCGGTAGGGTCTGCTCTACATAGCAGTACATCAAGCAGAACCACATCAGTTCCTAGCTCGAAGGAGGGACATAGGATGGAGAAACCGTTTTCTTATCCGCTCACGATGAAAAATGGAAAAGTGTTTGATTCAGCCGGCAAGGACGTCACCGACCTGTACCAAGAGTACAAACAGTCGGAGGCAGCTGACAAAATGGTACAAGCCCTCGAAAAGCTCGCCGAAGTGAAATCGATGGGCCAGGAAACCCGCCGTATGCTGTTCATCGACTCGGCCTACAAGTACGCCTCGGTCATCGAAACGTTTATCGGAGACGACCTCTCAGACCGCCTGAACCTCGCCTACGCGGGCAAGGTGGAGCAAAGCGAGACGGGCGACTGGCTCCTGAACAAAATGAACCGCAAGATCGTCCCGATTGAAAGCCTCGCGTCGCTGTACGGCTACGTCTCTCGTGGAGACATCTCGATGGACATGGCGGAAATCGCGTGGGACAATCGAGAAGCGTTTTTCTATATGATCCGTCGCTAACTCCGCTACATACGTAAGGACGCTGACAGAAGCCAGCACAGATGGGTGCATAGCTGTACATTTACCAGCATAACATGGTATCCTGTAAGTGCATTCTGTATAGAGGAGGTGAGCGCATGGTAACGTTGACTCCGGCTGCGGTGGAGAAGGTCTCTTCTCTCATCCAAGCCAAAGACAATGACCAGTTGGCTCTTCGCATTTTCATTAAGTCCGGTGGTTGCTCCGGTTTCTCGTACGGCATGGCTCTCGACGAGAAGAAAGACAATGACCAAGCGTTCGAAATCGAAGGCGTGAAAGTCGTCATCGACGAAATGTCCGGCCAGTACCTGAACGGTGCTGTCGTTGACTTCGTAGACTCGATGATGGGTGCAGGCTTCAAGATCGAGAACCCGAATGCCACTTCCACCTGCGGTTGCGGTTCTTCCTTCAAAACCGCTGATGGTGCAGGCAAACCGGGCGCTTGCTGCTAATCAGTTCCAACGAAAACCACCACTCCTTCGGGAGTCGGTGGTTTTTTTGACGCGAAAAAAAGCGCTGGATTCCCAAGGGAGTCCAGCGCTTCTTTTTCAAAAGAAAAGGGCTTACAGAGCAGCTTTCGCAGCTTGAATTGCCGCTTCGTAGTTCGGGTGGTTGGTGACTTCGTTGACGTACTCAACGTGAACGACTTTGTCGTTTGCGTCGATGACGAAGACGGAACGAGCGAGCAGGCGCAGTTCTTTGATGACGACGCCGTAGTTCAGACCGAAGGACAGGTCGCGGTGGTCGGACACGGTTTGAACCTTGTCGATGCCCGCAGCTGCGCACCAGCGGCCTTGTGCGAACGGGAGGTCAACGGAGACGGTGAGGATGGTCACGCCTTCGAGGGTTGCAGCTTCTTCGTTGAAGCGGCGGGTTTGTGCATCGCAAACGCCGGTGTCCACAGACGGAACAACGGAGATGATGCGCACGGTGCCCTTGGAATCAGCCAGGGTAACCGGGGTGAGGTTGTTTGCGAGGACGGTGAAGTCCGGCGCGGTGTCGCCGACGTTTACAACGTTGCCTTGCAGGGTGACAGCGCCGCCCTTGAAGGTGATGCCTTGACGTTCTGCTACAGTGGTCATGAGTGTTACCTCCTGATTTTTAATGGGTATGTACTTCTAAACGTACAAGTTCTATCATACCCGAAATTGGCAACCAATTATGTGATGTAGCCCCCATTTGGCGAAAGGACTTGTCCTGTGACGAACGATGACGAGGGAAGTGCAAGAAATTGTACCGCATTCGCCACGTCTTCCGCCGTTCCGAGACGGCCGACCGGCGTTTCCTCGGCGAGCATCGCGAGGTCTTCGTCGCTCAGATGCCCGAGCATGTCGGTTTGAATCGCGCCGGGAGCCACCGCATTGACGGTGATACCCGAGAGGCCCATCTCTTTGGCGAGCGCTTTGGTCAACGCGATCACACCGCCTTTGGAGGCGCTGTACGCCACTTCACAGGAGCCGCCCGCCAACCCCCATATCGACGACAAATTAATGATTCGTCCGTACTGCCGGGCAATCATATGCGGGAGAACGGCTTTGGTGCAGAGAAACGGCGCTTTCAAATTCGCCGTCATGATCGAGTCCCACTCTTCCTCCGTCATGTCAAGCAAGAGCCCGGTGTGGGCAACTCCCGCGTTGTTGACGAGAATCGAAGGCGCACCAAAATGAGCGGACGTCGTCTCGACGAGGCGAGAGACGTCCGCTGCGTTCGATACGTCCGCTTGCACGGTGAGAACCCGCACGTCATGACGGCGGCAGATGGCGGCTACAGATTCAGCCATTTCGGCGTTCTGCCGATAATTGACGACCACGTGGGCACCGGCGCGCGCGAGACCGACGGCGATCGCCGCTCCGATCCCGCGAGACGCTCCGGTGACGATGGCCGTCTGCCCGTTCAAGGGACGTGTCGAGGCGTTGAGAGATGTGAGGTGAGAGGTCAAAAACGTCCACTTCCTTTCCATCTCTCTACTGTATCAAGAAAGCTTCAACTCTTCCAGCCACTCGCTCAGCAGACGATTGAACGTCTTTTGCGCGCGGGTTGCAACGGCGTGGTTGACCCCTTCGACAACGGCGAGACGAGCGTGGGGGAGGAGTTGTGAGAACTCGCGGGCGTAGATGGCCGTAGCGTGGTCTTTGGAGCCGTGAACGAGCAGGACGGGGCAGTGGATGCGCGAGGAGACTTGACGGGTGGTCAAATAGTCTTCACCGGCGTGGAGAATCCGCAATCCTTCTTCGATACTCGCCCGTTTGGCAACGCGATAAAAAAATCCGCGCTGCACGAGATTTTCCGCATTGCTCACCGCCGTGGCGTAGGCGGCGAGTTTGTGGAAGTTGGTCAGCAGGAGCCATCGGCTGAACATCGTCTTGAGCGACATGTACACGCCTTTGACTTTGGCGAACGATCCGATCAAGCAAAGACCCGCCACTTTTTCCGGATGGTCGATGGCGAATTGCTCGGCGATCAGAGTGCCGGACGAGTAGCCGACGAGGACGGCTTTTTCGATCCCGAGAGTTTCAAAGAGAGCGTGCAAATCCTCGCTGTAGGTGCGAACTGTCGCAGAGTCTTTGGAAGGTGCTGTGCCGCCATGACCCCGCACGTCGTAGGCGATGACCGTGTAATGGCGGGCGAACACGGGCGTCTGGCCGATCCACATCTGGTGGGAGAGGCCCATGCCGTGGATGAGAATCAGCGGGAAGCCCATGCCGGTCACCGTGTAGTAATGCGAGAGGCCGTCGTGTTCAAAGCGCGGCATAAGTTATTCCTTGGGCGGCAACCCGGCTGTGGCTTGCGGGTCCACGAGATTCGTGTCGCCAAGCCCGATGTTCGGGTCGATCCAGCCTTGTGGAGAGAACGGGGCAATCGGTTCGAGGTCGTAGCCTTCGGTGGCCGGATTGCGGTATTCGGGGGGCAGGTTGCTTGGAGCGACATTGCCAAACGAATACGGACTCTCCACGCCATGATTGGCAGGTAAACTCTCATACGAAGGAAACTCTCCATCGGCGTCACGCGAAGTCCCCCGATGCGGCTTGCCCCCGTATTGCATGATGATCCGTTCCGCCGTCATCGCTTCCTGTTCGGAGTAGACATCCACTGCGATAAAAACGCTCTCGCTTCCTGAACGATTCGCGCTCGAAGTCCCCGTTTTTTCGTTGTTTGTGTGATTTGTGCTCTCTTCTTGAGCTTCCCCGCGCAATCTCGTCCCGCCGGGGCCGTCCTCCAAGCCGTAGGCTTGCTCGAACTCGCCCATTTCGGCGAGCATGTAACTGCCGACACTTTGCCCGATGGCATCTCCCGCAATCGGTCCGCCGGTCAGGATCGGACTCATGCCGGGGTAGAGGTACGCAATCGTGCCAAGCGCAATGCCTCCGATCTCGGCCATCTCCGCCATCAACGTCTCTGCTGCCCCCATGCCGCCGTCGGCGAGTCTTTCGATCTCCGTACGATTGTCTACGCCCCCTGTTGTGGCAGGGTTTTGCGCATGTTTTGGGGTGAGAATCGAAATTCTTTCCTTAAAATAAGGTGTTAAGTCCTTGACGCACCCTTTGGCTGTTGTATACGATTGAAAATGAGTGATGATTCGTTCATTTTTCATGGTTTCCTGATCAACTCCTTCCACTTATAGAGTTTGCAGGAACCAGCTCAGCGATACAGTTTTAGCTTAGGGAGGAATTCATTTGTTCCGTAAAGTCCTGATCGCCAACCGCGGCGAGATCGCTTGCCGCGTCATCCGCACTTGCAAAGCCTTGGGCATCCAAACGGTCGGTATATATTCCGAAGCGGACGCAGAAGCGCCGCACGTGACCCTGGCAGACGAAGCGTTCCTCGTCGGCGCACCGCCGGTCGCACAGAGTTACTTGAACGTCGAGCGTATCCTCGAAATTCTGAAGGAAACGGGAGCCGATGCCGTCCATCCGGGCTATGGCTTGCTCTCGGAGAACACCGACTTCGCTCGTCGCATCGAAGAAGCGGGCGTCACCTTCATCGGCCCGTCCATCGAAGCAATCGCCGCGATGGGCTCCAAAATCGAGTCCCGCAAAGCGATGGAGACCGCAGGCGTTCCGGTCGTGCCGGGCATTACCCGCCCGCTCGTCGATGCAGAGGAAGGCGTAACCGTCGCCAACGAAATCGGCTACCCGGTTATGCTCAAAGCATCGGGCGGCGGCGGCGGCATCGGCATGCAGGTTTGCCATTCTGACGAAGAGCTCTTGAAAGCCTACGCAGGCAACCAAAACCGCGCCAAGCAATTTTTCGGCGACGACGCGATGTACATCGAGAAGTTCGTCGAAGAACCGCGCCACGTAGAAGTCCAGATTCTCGCGGACAAGCAAGGCAACACCGTCTACCTCTGGGAACGCGAATGCTCCATCCAACGCCGTCACCAGAAAGTCGTCGAAGAAGCGCCGTCCCCGTTCTTGGACACCGACCTCCGTCAACGCATGGGCGAAGCGGCCGTGCGCGCAGCGAAGTCGATCGGCTACAGCAACGCGGGCACCATCGAGTTCCTCGTCGATAAGCACCGCAACTTCTACTTCTTGGAAATGAACACCCGTCTCCAAGTGGAGCATCCGATCACCGAAGAGATCACCGGCCTCGACCTCGTCGCCGAACAATTGCGCATCGCAGCAGGGGAAGCACTCGGCTACACCCAAGAAGATGTAAAATTAGAAGGCCACGCGATTGAAGTCCGCATCTACGCGGAAGACCCGAAAACGTTCTTCCCGTCGCCGGGCACGATCACTCGTTTTGAACCGCCGACCTTCGACTACGTGCGCAACGAAATCGGCACGGCAGGTGCGGGCGCGAAAGTTACCCCGTTCTACGACCCGATGATCGCGAAGTTGGTCGTCAAAGCGACCAACCGTTTGGAAGCGATTACACGCATGCAGGAGGCGTTGGAGCACTACCACGTCGAAGGAATCAAAACCAACATCCCGATGTTGCGTGAAGTGATGGCGCATGAAGCGTTCCGCGCCGGGGATACGACCACCGATTTTGTGGCAAAACACATTCAGAAAAAATAACAGGGTTCTGTGCGAAACGAACCATCAGGAGGATAACAATCATGACTGAAATCACCGCAAGCATGGCAGGAAACGTATGGAAAGTTCTCGTTAAAATCGGCGACACCGTCGAAGACGGCCAAGACGTGGTCATCCTCGAATCGATGAAAATGGAAATCCCGATCGCAGCAGACTTCGGCGGCAAAGTCGTGGAAGTGCGCGCAGAAGAGGGCGGTTTCGTCAACGAAGGCGACGTTCTGGTCGTAATCGAGGACTAATCATGCAACTGCCAAACGCTGTCACGATCAAGGAAGTCGGCCCGCGCGACGGCTTGCAAAACGAAAAAACCGTCATCGCGACCTCCGACAAAATCGAATGGATCAACCGCCTGTCCCGCACAGGCGTCAAACATATCGAAGTCACCTCGTTCGTCAACCCGAAGTGGATTCCGCCCTTGGCGGATTCCTTCGAGGTGGCGACGGGCATTGAACGAGTTGAGGGCGTCACGTACTCGGCGCTCGTTCCGAACATGCGCGGCATGGAAGGGTTCCTGAAAGCGAACCTCGACGAAGTGGCGGTCTTCATGTCCGCGACCGAAGCGCACAACCTCAAGAACATCAACAAATCGATCGACGAGACCTTCCCCGTGTTGAAGGAAGTCATCGACGAAGCGTTGAAAAACGGCAAGCGCGTACGCGGCTACGTCTCGACGATTTTCGGTTGCCCCTACGAAGGGACGACCGACGTCAAACAAGCGCTGTACGTCTCGCAGAAACTGCTCGACTTGGGAATTCACGAATTGTCGCTGGGAGACACGATCGGCGTCGCGAATCCGGTCCAAGTTCAGCAGGTGCTGGAAGTCTTTTTGAAAGAGATCGCAGGCGATAAACTTGCGATGCACTTCCACGACACCCGCGGCATGGCGCTGGCAAACGTCGTGGCGTCGCTCCAGATGGGGATGACCACGTTCGACGGAGCCCTCGGCGGCTTGGGCGGTTGCCCGTACGCACCGGGTGCTTCGGGCAACGTCGCGACAGACGACCTCGTTCACATGTTGCACGGGATGGGTCTCCAAACCGGCATCGACGAAGGAGCCCTGATCGCCTCCGCTCAATTCATGCAAGAAAAAATCGGCCGCCCGCTGCCGTCGCATACTCTGCAAACCGTCAACGCTTGCTAAAAAAAGGCCGGTCACGCTTGCGTGGCAGAGCCGCTTTTCCAAGGGAGAGGAGTTTTTGTATGCCGTTTGATCCCAAGATTCAGAACTTCCGCGACACGCCGCTTTCCGAAGAACGCAAAGGCCTCGTGGTGACCACCATCGAAGACGGCATCGCCACCGTCACCCTGAACCGCGTAGAAGCGCACAACGCGCTCTCCGTCGAGATGCTCGAACAATTCATCGACACGCTCTACGCGCTCAAATTCGATCCGAACGTCCGCGTCGTCGTCGTGACGGGTGCGGGCGAAAAATCGTTCTGCGCTGGTGCCGACCTGATCCAACGCGGTCAGATGGACATGCCGCAAACCCGCCAGCACATCAACTTGATTCGCACCGCCGTCAACGAACTCGACCTCATGCCGCAGCCGGTCATCGCAGCGGTGAACGGCGTGGCATTTGGCGGCGGCATGGAGCTTGCCCTGCCGGCCGACATCCGCATCGCCACTCCGAACGCCAAGTTCGGTTTGACCGAAGTGGCGCTCGCGATCATCCCGGGCGCGGGCGGCACGCAACGCCTCCCGCGTCTGATCGGCCTCGCCAAAGCGAAGGAGCTGATCTTGACCGCCCGCCGCATCGAAGCGACGGAAGCGGAGCGAATCGGCCTCGTCAACTACGTGGTCCCGCACGAAGAGTTGCTGAACAAAGCATACGAACTCGCCCGCGAGATCACGAAAAACGGCCCGATGGCCGTCCGCCAAGCGAAACTCGCGATCAACAAAGGGGTCGAAGTCGACCTCGCGACCGGGCTTTCCATCGAGCAAAACGCTTACGAAGTGATCTTGCCGTCCCAAGACCGTGTCGAAGGCCTGCGCGCTTTCAAAGAGAAACGCCCCCCGGTCTACAAAGGCGAGTAAACATTCCGTAGGTTCTTGATAGGTTCTGGAGAGGAGAAATACCCACTATGACTTTTGACCAAACGCTCGCAGATCGCGTAGCCCGCATCAAACAAGGCGGCGCACCGAAATACCATGAAAAAAACGCCGAAACCGGCAAGCTGTTCGTCCGTGACCGTCTCCGCCTGCTCTTCGATGACGACTTTATCGTAGAAGACTCCATGTTCGCCAACTTTATGGCGGGCGATCTCCCGGCAGACGGCGTCGTCACTTGCCTGGGCAAAGTCGGCGGTCGCACCGTTGCCGTTATGGCGAACGACTCCACCGTCAAAGCCGGTTCCTGGGGCTCCCGCACCGTGGAGAAGATCATCCGCATCCAAGAGACGGCTGAAAAACTCAACGTCCCGATGATCTACCTCGTCGACTCCGCAGGCGCGCGCATCACCGACCAGATTCAGATGTTCCCGGGCCGTCGCGGTGCAGGACGCATCTTCTACAACCAAGTGAAATTCTCCGGCCGCATGCCGCAAGTTTGCGTTCTGTTCGGGCCGTCGGCTGCCGGCGGTGCGTACATCCCGGCGTTCTGCGACATCGTGATCATGGTCGACAAAAACGCTTCGATGTACCTCGGCTCCCCGCGCATGGCGGAGATGGTCATCGGGGAAAAAGTCACCCTCGAAGAAATGGGCGGCGCCCGCATGCATTGCCAAGTCTCCGGTTGCGGGGACGTGCTCGCGAAAACCGAGCAAGACGCGATCAACCAAGCGCGCCAATACCTCGGCTACTTCCCGCAAAACTACAGCGAAATGCCGCCGGTGGCAGAAGCGCTCGACCCGGCAGCTTTCGAGAAGTCGATTGCAGAAATCATCCCGGCGAACCAAAACGCGCCGTTCAACATGCTCGACCTCATCAACCGCCTGATCGACGAAGGCTCTTGGTTTGAAATCAAGAAGTTGTTCGCACAGGAGTTGCTGACCGGTCTCGGTCGCATCAACGGTCGTGTCATCGGGATCATCGCGAACCAACCGAAAGTCAAAGGCGGCGTGCTGTTCGTCGATTCGGCCGACAAAGCGGCGAAGTTCATCACCCTCTGCGACGCGTTCAACATCCCGATCTTGTTCCTCGCCGACGTTCCGGGCTTCATGATCGGGACCAAAGTCGAGCGTGCCGGCATCATCCGCCACGGCGCGAAACTGATCTCCGCAATGTCGGAAGCTTCCGTGCCGAAGATCTCCGTCGTCGTGCGCAAAGCGTACGGTGCAGGTCTCTACGCGATGGCTGGCCCTGCGTTCGAACCGGATGCATGCCTCGCGTTGCCGTCCGCTTCCATCGCCGTCATGGGTCCGGAAGCTGCAGTCAACGCTGTGTACGCAAACAAGATCGCCGAACTTCCGGAAGAAGAGCGTGCCGCGTTCATCGAAGCGAAGCGCGACGAGTACCGCGAAGACATCGACATCTACAAACTGGCGTCCGAGATGATCATCGACGGCATCGTCGACCCGAACGACCTCCGCGCCGAACTCGTCCGCCGCTACGACGTGTACTCCTCCAAGTACGCACCGTTCACGGACCGCAAACACCCGGTCTACCCGGTATAATATCGGTACTTTTAGTAAAAATCCCCTCTTCGTTTTGAAGAGGGGATTTTTTCATTACTGCTGCACCTTTTCTTTTTGGTACAATTGTTTCTTTTTTCTATATTTGTTTTGATAAGTATGCTAATATTAGGGTGAGATAAAATAGAAAATTTAGCCAGATTCATTCTGGCATTGGGGGAAAAATATGAAACTGTATTCGTTAAAAATTGAAGGATTCAGACGTCATGTTTGCACAGAGATTCATTTTTTAGATGCGACATTCTTGATAGGTCAAAATAACATAGGGAAAAGCTCCGTATTACAAGCGTTGAATTACGTCTTGAATGATATCAAAAAAATTCCAGACGAAGAGTTTTTCCATATTTCGTCTGAGAGTGGTACTGAAAATATTAGACTTGCGGATAAAGTGGTATTAACTGCAGAATTCCGAAACGTACCAGAGGAAGCAAAATTTTGGAGAGGCTTTAAAGGAAGAATTTTGTCGTATGAACTTCCGCTTGACAGCTATGAAACAGGAAATAGGATTGTTTATAGAAAGACGTTTGAACCAAGAAAGGATTATGTTGTTGAAATGCGGGAGTTAAAACGTACAATTAAGCCCGAATTTCAATCGTGTTCCAACTTAAACGAACTCATTCATGCAGGTTTGGATGAAGAAATCGTTGATCAACTGTTTTCCGGTGCAGACCGAGCTAAAAAGTTGCTTAAAAAGCAGACAGAAATTCTAGAAGAATTAGATGAAATGTATGACTTCAACGAGGCGGAGGAGGATTGGTTCATTAATCCCGGTGGCATCCCTTCTATCGTTCTTCAGAAACTGCCGAAGTTTCTCCTTATCCCAGCCCAAGATAAAACAGAAGAATTGTCTGGTAGTAAAGGGACTTTAGTCACAACACTGGAGGAACTTTTTAAAGATGTACGTGAAGCATCACATAACTATCAACAAGCACAGCACTATCTTAATCAACTCGCATTGGAACTTGATCCATCCGATCAAGATAGTGAATTCGGCGGGATGATGGGCGAATTGAATAGTGTTTTGGGCGAAGTTTTTCCCGACTCTAAAATTAATGCCCAGGCCAAATTGTCCGACGCGGATTCTGTAATCAAACCACAGTTCAACATCACTATGTCAAGTAACATCACAACACCTGTCTCTCTGCAAGGAACAGGGATGATTCGTTCGGCTGTGTTCGCTTTGCTTAGATACAGAAATATACGAGATAACAAAAAGAACAGTTCTGAAAGCTCTCCTATTAGACCGTTGCTTATCGGTTTTGAAGAACCAGAAATTTATCTTCATCCTAATGCAGCAAAACAAATGCGAGATACCATTTATGAGTTGGCACAACAGAATCAAATTGTATGCACAACTCACTCGCCGTATATGATTGATTTGAGTAAAAGACCAATGCAGATACTCAACAATCTCACCGTTGATAAAGTGAAGATGGCGTATGAAGCAGAAACAATAGAGGTCGATAAGATTCATTCTTATCCTCTTAATACAACAAACGCGTACAAAAAATTGGAAGAGGATGACAAGGTATACGTAAAAATGTTGTTGAAAATCGATGACTATATGGCAAAGGTATTTTTCTCGAAGCAAGTGTTAATTGTTGAGGGGGACACTGAAGATATTGTCTTGCGTGAGACTATTAACAGAATGCCTGAAAAAGTGAGAAAGGACATCTACCACAACTGGCAGATTGTAAAGGCTCGTGGCAAAGGTAGTATTACCTCACTTGTAAAATATCTGAAGGCTATGGGAATCCAGCCATATGCAATGCATGATAAAGACACTGGTAAGCCAAACGCCGAAATGCATAACCAACCTATTTTGGATGCGGTGGGAGGGCCTGATAAACGAATCATGCTGGAAAACTGCATTGAGGATGTACTTGGCTACCCAGCACCCTCGAGTGAAAAACCTTTTAGAGCTTATAGGTTTAGTTCTCAATGGGGTCAATCATGGACGGATGTACCTGAACCATGGCGTAAGATAATGGAGGGGATATTCGAAGAATCTTTTAAGTTGCAACAAGAAGAATCTATCGTCACGACCTAGGTGGAAATTACAGACGGGCTCTAATCACAAGCACTTGTAAAAAAGAACCTGCCTCCCACGGGAGACAGGTTCTTTTTTTTCAAAACACTAGCGGACGACCGGCAGACTTTTCAACCCGTAGATAATCGGGCTTGCCACCGTCTTGAACTCGGCACCTTCCACGAGCTTCATCGTCGGGAAGCGGTTCATCAACGCTTGAATCGCGATGCGTCCTTCCAGACGAGCAAGCGGTGCGCCGAGGCAGAAGTGCGGGCCCATGCC
This sequence comes from Tumebacillus amylolyticus, assembly GCF_016722965.1. NCBI lineage: Bacteria > Bacillati > Bacillota > Bacilli > Caryophanales > Alicyclobacillaceae > Tumebacillus > Tumebacillus amylolyticus. The sequence goes on along the minus strand of NZ_JAEQNB010000005.1, from coordinate 36,215 downwards.
AAACGCGATGTGCGGGTTCGGGTTGCGGTCGATCACAAATTCATCGGCACGGTCAAACTTCTCGGGATCAAGGTTCGCCGAACCGATCCACGCGATGACTTCTGTGCCTTCCGGAATCGTCACGCCGCCGATCTCCACCGGTTCCTTGGTGAAGCGGTTCATCGACTGTGCCGGAGAGCGGAAGCGCAGACCTTCCTCAATCGCCGAATTCAGCAAGTCCGGCTCACGGACGAGGCGTTCCCAATTCGCCGGAGTTTCCAGCAGGGAGAGCATCGTGTTGCCGATCAAGTTGGTCGTCGTCTCGTTGCCCGCGACCAGCAGGAGGAAGCAGAAGCCGAGCAGTTCCGGAATCGTCAGTTTCTCCCCGTCCACTTCAGACGCCAGCAGGGCGGTGATCAAGTCGTTCGACGGCTGAATCGCGCGGGACTGGATAACTTGCGCAAAGTACGCTCCGAGCTCTTGCGTGACGGAGTGGCGCAGTTTCATATTGTCTTCAATCGTCTCGCCCGCTTCGAAATCGACGCCCTTGACGACGATGTCGGACCAGTGCTTGAATTTCTCACGATCTTCATTGGGCACGCCGAGCATTTCGGCGATGACGATGACCGGCAGCGGGTAGGAGAAGTCGCGGATGATGTCAAAGCCCGGTTGATTCGCGACTTCATCGAGCAGTTCCTTCGCAATCTCTTCGATGCGCGGAGCCAGAGCTTCGATGGCTTTGGGTGTGAACGCTTGGGCGACGAGTTGACGGTACTTCATATGTTTGGGCGGGTCCATGTTGATGATGCTCTGCGACGTCAATTCCTCGCCTGCACGTTGCGAGGAGAAGTTTGCATGGTCGGAGAGCACACGCTGTACATCTTCAAAACGGAAGACATCGTAGCAGGTGCGTTCGGCATCGTAGTGTACCGGACCGACGTCGCGCATCTCACGGTACCACACATCGGGAGACGCTGCGCTGAGCCAGCCGCGGGACGGGATGATCAGAGCGGGCATTTTTTGCATAAGTGAATCCTCCGTTCTCAATTGGCACGAATTGATATGTAATTCTGTTAACACTTCAATGCTAATCGGAAAAGCACGAGGAAGCAATGGCTTGACAGGAAATAATGCGCTATCATGGGAGTACACAGAAGTAGACGGAGTGGAGGGGAAGACCACGATGGAAAAAGACAACCTGTCACCGATCCTTGCGGAGTACGACCAGGAGATCGGCATCTATTCGGACTTCAAGACCAAAATCGAAGTGCTGATTCAAGAACTGCTGAAGCAAAATGACATCCACGTGCATTCGATCACCGCCCGCTGCAAAGACCGCCGCAGCCTGCAAGGGAAAATCGCCCGTTCGGATGGAAAATATTCATCACTTAACCAAATCACCGACATCGTCGGCCTGCGCATCATCACCTATTACAACGACGAAGTGGACGCCGTCGCCAAACTTGTGGAGAAGGAATTCGAACTCGACATCCAAAACTCCGTGGACAAACGCGAACTGCTCGACCCGGATCGCTTCGGCTACCTCTCGCTGCATTATGTCGTCAAACTGCCGGAGAAGCGCCTGTCGCTGACGGAGTACGCCAGATTCGTCGGGTGCAAAGCGGAAATTCAAATCCGCTCGATCCTCCAACACACTTGGGCGGAGATCGAACACGACATGGGCTACAAAAGCAAACAAGCGATCCCCAAGGAGATCCGCCGAAGTTTCTCCCGTCTCGCCGGACTGCTTGAGATCGCCGATCTTGAATTCACGAAAATTCGCGATTCGCTCGAAGAATACGAGAACGAGGTGCAAGAGCAGATCCAAGACCAGCCGACCACCGTGCTGATCGACCAAGCCTCGCTGAAGTCCTACATCAACACCAGTGCCTTGGTGCAAGAACTGGACGAGCAGATCATTTCCTATTCGGGGGCTTTGCTCCAACTCAACGAGCACTTCATCGGCGCGATGGTCGACAAACTGCACTTCTGCGGGCTGAACACGATCTCCGACATCGAGGAACGGCTGAACAAGCACAAGTACCTCATCGTCGAGATCGCCAAGCAAGTCTACCAGTCGCAACAGCGCCCGCTCGACATCATGAGCGTGGGCATTTCACTGCTCTACCTCTGCAACGTCCTCGTCGCGAGCACAGAATCCTTGGAATTCGTCCGTCGCTACGTGCGCGGCTCTTCCAACATGGACCCGGCGTTGGAAGAGCGCTTGGCGATGGACATCTTGCTGTTCTACAAGCAGGCCATCTCCCTATGAAAAAAATCGCCATCGTCGGCCCCGGAGCCATCGGGCGATTGTTTGCCGGAGTCCTCGTCAGCGGCGGGCATCGTCCCGTTTTCGTCTGCCGCCGCGAGGAGCAAGCGCAAGCGTTTTTGCAAGACGGGCTTGCGTTCGTGAACTTGGCGGGGGAGGAGCACCGTCTGGACGTCAGCGCTGTTACAGGCGACGTGCCTTCTGACGCGGACGCCGTCCTGCTCACGGTCAAGAGTTACGACACGCACACCGCCGCGCAAAAACTGCCTGCGAACATCCCCGTGCTCTCCCTGCAAAACGGTCTCGGCAACGGCGAAACCCTCGCCCGACACCTCGACCCGACCCAACTCGCACTCGGGCTGACTACCCACGGAGCCACGTCGGACGGCAACACCCAAGTCCACTACAAAGGCGCGGGCCAAACCGTCCTCGGAGACTGGGACCTCCTCCCTGAAAAAAACAGCCCGGCCCACTGGTGGGCCGAGCTGTTCACTTCCTGCGGACACGCCGTCACGCTCTCCGAAGACATCCGCACCGAAGTCTGGAAAAAAGCGATGGTCAACATCGGCATCAACCCGTTCACCGCGCTCCATCGCAAAAAAAACGGCGAGCTCCTCGACAGCCCCTCGCTGCTGCGGATCATGCGCCTCACCGTCGAAGAAGCAGAAGCCATCGCAAGAGGAGAGGGTGTCCACCTCACCAACAGCTTTGACCGCGTGCTCGACGTCTGCCGGCAAACGTCCGCCAACACGTCCTCGATGCTCCAAGACGTGCTTGCCGGACGTCGAACCGAAATCGAATCGCTCTGCGGAGTCATCGAATCCTTCGGCCACAAGCAAGGCGTGAAGACCCCGTACAACACCGCCATGCTCGAACTCGTCCGTGCTCTCTAAAAAAAGCCCGCTCCTGTGCGTACAGGAACGGGCCTTTTTTTGAAGGGTGCGAAGTGGACGAGCATCGAACAACTTCGCCCACGTCCGGGGTTGTGCAAATTCCTCCTGAATTGGAAGTGTATAGGAACCTTTTACACAACCTTCATAGATTTTCCTCTATTCGTTCAAGGTTTTTTCACAAAACCGTAATGTTTACTATTTACATTCACGCATGGGGCGATTACAATATAAACTATGGAATTTCGGAATTGTTCCGATCTGATTTCTGTGGAGCCGTGCAAACGGTTGCTGATGCCTCCCCTTTTATCACATCCACAGAGACTTCCACACTTTTTGTTCGTTCTGAAATGACCCCATTGTGTAGACTGAGAGAGTTCTTGAACTCTTTTGGTCTCTTTTTTTTCCATATCAGGGTTGCAAAATGATTCGAATCGTGTAATATTACACTATAAGAGTCAAACGGGAGATGGATAGAGCATGGAACAACGAGAATTCGACCAACTGATTTCTGAACGAACCCGCACGATTCGAGCCGAAGCGAACGTTACGCAAGACCGTTTTGCCGAGATGATCGGCATTTCCAAGAAAACGCTCGTCGAAGTCGAAAAGGGACGCAAGACATTCGGCTTCACCACGTCGGTGACGGTGGCGGTGTTGTTTCGCGACGGAGAGATCGTGCAGAATCTGTTTGGCGACGCGGTGATGGAGATCATCGACCTCTGCGCCCGCCAGAGCGCCGTAAAGCCGTGGTACAAAACGCTCGGGGGCCATGTGTTCTGGACGCTGTTCATCGAGCACGAAGGATATCGGATGCAACACAACCGCGTCACGGGACATTACCGCATCCTCGATCCGAAGAATTATCTCATCTATTATTCGTTTGACAAGGATGAGGTGCGGCAGCGCTTCAATGAAATTCTGAGTCAATAAAAACCTGACCTCCGTCTGTGGGGGGTCAGGTTTTTTTTGCGTCTTGCGTCTGTTCGAGCAGACGTTTGTTGGCGAGCAGGCGTTGATCTTGCGGGCGGTAGGCGCGGGCGATCTGGTTGTGGAGGTAGGCATGGTCGAGATCGCCGATCTGAAAATAGCAGATGCAAAGCTGTACATGGGGCAACCAGGTATAGTAGGGGCGGTGGAGAACGCCCCATTGAGAGGTGGAGAGTGGCAGAGTGGTCGCTTGTTCGAACCACTTGGCGGCTTTTTCCCAGTTGTTGCGTTGCAGTTCGAAGTCCCCGAGCCGACAGCAGACTTCGGCGCGTGGGGGGCCGTAGTCGAAAGCTCGGAGGAGGGCGGCGTGTTGACGTTCGGGTTCTCTAAGTTGAGCGAAACAATCGGCGAGTTTCCAGCAAGCGGCGATGGCATCTTCGAACCAGCATTCGTCTGAGTTGAGGAAGTCTTCGAAGGCGGAGACGGCTTGTGGGTAGAGGTTGTGGTGGAGAAGTTCGGTTCCGTAATAGTAGAGGTCGCGGGGGGAGAAGGGGTCTCCTTGGGCGAGTTTTTTTTGGTAGATGCGCAAGTTGCGGTCGGTGTCGCCGTGCATGCGGTAGTGTGTGACGGTGAGGTCGCTTTCCAGATGAGTGCCGTCGACGGCGAGGTATTCGTGGACGGCGCCGTGCCAGCGGAAATTTTTGCCGCGTTTGAGAAGTCGGTTGCGTCTGCAGGAGCTGAGGACTTGGCCGTGGTCATCTGTGCCGAGAACATAAGGGCAGGAGACGAAGTCGATCACGGGATCGAGCGTTTGTTTGAGGTGTCGGAGTTTGGCGCGGTCAGGTTCGAGCAGTTGGTCGTCGGCATCGAGCCAGAGGATGTAGTCTTGGGTGGCGTAGGAAAAAGCGGCGTTTCGCGCGGCGGCGAAGTCGTCGATCCAAGGGAAGTGGTAGACGCGGTGTGTGTACGTGGCGGCGATTTCGACGGTGGAGTCGGTGGAGCCGGTGTCGAGGATGATGAGTTCGTCGACGAGGTCGTGGATGGAGTCGAGACAGCGGGGGAGGGTGAGCGCTTCGTTTTTGACGATGAGGCAGAGGGAGATCGTGATCATGAGAGTTTGCGCAGGGTGAGGAGGATGCTGTGTTCGACGGGTGCGAGTTGGATGGGGAAGCCGGTGACGTTTTGCAGACGGACCGGGGCGGGGACGTCGACGAAATGGAGGACGATCTGCCCGGTGTCGCGTTTGTTCGCGCCGGAAGTGCCGCGTGAGTAGGAGGTGGGAGCGACGATTTTGCCGTGGATGTCGAGGACGAAGTAGCTGGTTTCAATCGTGCTGATTTCGTAGGTGATGAGATAGTGGCCGGGTTCTTGGACGGTGAGTTCAACAGGAGCGAAGGCTAAGTCCTCAATGGAGAGTGGCGTGAACGAGAAGGATGTGGAGTCTTCGAGGAGAGAAGTATCGTGCGAATCTGAAACCGAGTCCCTCTGTGCGAAAAAACCCCCAGTCGGGCATGTGATGCCTGTGGGAGACGTGATGCCGGTCGGACACGTGATCCCAGTGGGAACCACAATCTTCAAAAGTTCTGTGGGCGCGACGAGTTTGCTGTCAACAGAATCACCGAATGGCGAGGACTGCTTCAATTCCTGCCAGAACACCCCGACTTTTTCCGGTTCCTTCGGTTTCACTCCATCAGGCAGAATGGTCGAGGACGCTTTTGTTTTGCTTTTGGGGTCTTTCGAGCGACGCAGGCGGTCGATTTTTTTCCGAGAGATGTTGCGGCACACGGGGCAGATGTATTTATGAAACAAGGTCGGCTGCTTCTTCTGACTCGACAACTCACATCACTCCTTGCATTCAAAGCTGTCAGCACATTCTCCACCATCTTGGTCAACACCTGATCAACCAACAAACTGCCTCCAAACGTAATCGACCCCGCCGAAAAAACGCCCCCGCCGCCAGGATGGGCGTAATACATCATCTCGGCACCCGCCCCGAACGCATTCGTCCCTTTCGCCAGCAACTCCACATTCGCCGGAGAGTCTGCCGTGACCTTGTCAGTCTCCCAGCCGGAAGCACCGCCTAAATTGCGTCCCGCCTGCCCGATCAAATCCCCGTTTTTCACACCCGTCCCCGCAAAAATCCAATGATCCGCCTGTACAACGCGATACGGGCTGTAATCATGCGCCACCGTGTTGAAAGCCACTCCCACCACACGCGCTTCCGGTCGTTTCACATGCACCCACGTACCCCCGGGCTCCCCGGTCAACTCATGCAGACCGCAATCCTTGCGCACTTCCAACTGATGCCCTTGAATCACCGTCTTCCAATACACGCTGTTCGCCGACAGCGTCAACAATGAACCGCCGCGGTTCAAAAACCTTTCCAACGCATCATACATCGTTTCCGTCCAATACTCTCCGTGCGTATTGATCACCAACGCCGAAGCTCCCTCCAAGACCTCCGGCGTGTGGTGCAGGTCCCAATCGGCGATCAGTTGATACGGATGGCCTTGCTTCTCCAACCAGGCCAGCACATTTTTTTCCGCACCCGCCAGATGTCCGACCTCCGTAATCGGAAGGGTCGACGGATTCGGACGTTGCGTCGAGAGGATCGCCGAGTGCGTTTTTCCCGGACCGTCTGAAAGATGATACTCGTACAGGGAGGCTCCTCCCCAGTCATTGTATGCCTGCCATGTATTCGTGGAAGCAAGTACGACCAGGGAGGGTTTGGCTTTTTTCGGTGGTGCTTTCAAAACGAACGTGATATAAAACCACCCGCCCGCCTCATCGAACAACCGCGCCGCATACAGCCCCGACGGCCATTCCTCCGGCACCGTGAACGCATAACTCGTCGACCAATTGCATCCGTCCCGATACGCATGCAGCGGGTAGGGCTGGACATACCCCGCAATCCCGTGGGCTTCGTACATCGATTGCTCCTCCAGCCCGAAACGGATAAATTCGACCGAAAACTGCGGCTGTGGCGAGTGAACTTTAAACAGAATCGTTTCACCGGGCTCGTAACTGACCTTGTGGCTGTAGCCTTCCAAGGAGTGCGTGTTTGTCACCGGCTGTACCTCCTCGCGTCGCGTGATTCCGTCAAACAGCGCATCCCACGCCGCATCATTGCCTTCCCAACGGATGTCGTCATTGGGAAGAAGCACGGAACAGACCCGATCCAACCCCCAATCCAGCTCGATCAACCGACGATCATCTGTGTAATTCACGACGAGCAGGAAAAAATCGCCCTGTGGACGCAACGCCTCCAGGGCGGTCACCAAGGCCTCCGTCTGCTCCCGAGTGCCCGCTAAGCGCACGAACAGCACAGAGTCACTTTTTTCAACCTGTTGTAAAAAACGCCGGATTCTGCGATCCAGTTTTTCTCGAAACGCGGGATAGTCTTCCACCCACTCTCGGCCCGGCACGATGTCGATGTCATGCATGGACGTCGATTGGTACCTGTCATCGAACAGGACGTGATGATACGCACCTTCGCCTGCAGGCAACAATTGAATGTTCTCCCGCGCAAAGTACTCTTGGAAGCGAGATTGCAACAACTCCGTCAGCATCGGCAACGAATACGTGAGCATCCAATCCAGCGGTCCGGAGGAGCTTCGCAGCCCGATGCGATCCAATTGGTAGGCGGTTTGACAGTTGCCGCCGAGGCTTAGCACCGCATCAAATTCCCGTTTCAGTTCAGCCAATTTCACCAAGAAGTTGTGCCTCCCTCCAAGACCTTGCGAATTTGCAACGCGACTTCCAGCGCCTTGGTTCCCTCAGCAGGTCCGGTCAGTGGAGACTGTGAACGTTCGATGCATTGCACGAAATGCTCCAACTGGCTCGTCAGCGGGTCGAGCGGTGGAACGGCGACCTGCTCGACGAGGTGTTCTGTACGGTACGGGGTCGCGGCGGGTGTGGCATCGATTCGGGAGATGGAGAGCTCGCGCGTCAGGAAGTCGAGGTTGAGAAAGCGGTGGGTCTCCGTGATCGAGAGCGAGCGGATTTTGCGCGAGGCTACGCGGTTGGCGACGAGGTTTGCCAGCATGCCGTTTTCAAAAACCAACACCGCCGTTGCGACATCCGCTTCTCCACCGGACTGTAGCGAAATTCCTTGGGCACAGATTTTTTTGACGGGGGAGTGCACCAGTTGCAAGACGATATCCAAGTCGTGAATCATCAGGTCCAAGATCACATCCGACTTCATCAACCGTTGCGCCGGTCCGTAGCGGCGCGCTTCCAAGAACAACATCTGAGAGGGTTGCACGGCGAGGAACAACTGCTGGGCGGCGGGGTTGAAACGCTCAATATGGCCGACTTGGACGATGACCGGGTGTTTTTGAAGGAGGTTTTCCAATTGCGCCGCTTCATCGAGCGTCGTCACATACGGCTTCTCGACGAAGACGTGCTTCCCGGATTGAATCGCGTCGCGGGTGTAGGCAAAGTGGAGCGGAGTGGGGACGGCGAGCACCACGGCGTCCACCTGTTGCTGGAGGTCTGCATACGAGCCACAGGCGGTGGTGTTCAATTGGGCGGCCATCTCCCGACAGCGAACTGAATCTACATCAAACACCCCGGCGAGGACGATCTGCTTCATCCGGCTGAGGGCTCGCCCGTGGTGTTGGCCCATCGCGCCAAGCCCCACGAGGCCGATTCGAAGAGGTGTCATGAGCGATCGCCTGCACTTTCTCGAATGGCTTCGATCACGTAGTCTTGCTGAACTTCCGTCAACAGCGGGTGAATCGGGAGCGCGAGGATGCGTCGGGCGGCGGCTTCGGAAACGGGGAAGTCACCTGCGCAATGTCCGAGTGGAGAGAAGACCTGCTGCAAGTGCAAGGGAATCGGGTAGTAGATGCCCGTTGCAATGCCCTTTGCTTGGAGATGGGCTGCCAACGTGTCACGTTGCGGGCTCTCGATTGAATATTGATGGTATATATGTTCACGGTCAGGAGCGACCGCCGGAGTTTGCACGATCCCTTGTAAGTGGCGCGTGTAGCGCTGAGCGAGAGCGCGGCGTTTTTCATTCCATGCGTCGAGAACTTTGAATTTGACGCTGAGGACGGCAGCTTGCAGTTCATCCAATCGGGAGTTGAGACCGAGTTGCACGTGGACGTACTTTTCATAACTGCCGTGGTTGCGCAGGCCGATGATCTTGTGCGCGAGGTCGTCATCGTCGGTGGTGATCAACCCGCCGTCGCCAAAACCGCCCAGATTCTTGGTCGGGAAAAAAGAAAAGCATCCGGCGATGCCGAACGATCCTGCTTTTTTCCCTTGGTACGAGGCCCCCATCGCTTGGCAGGCATCTTCGATAACCGGCACGTTGCAGGCGGCTGCGATGCTTTGAATTTTTTCCATGTCCGCGACTTGCCCGAACAGATGCACGAGGAGCACCGCTTTGGTGCGGGCTGTGATCGCTGCTTCCAGCAAGTTCGGGTCGAGGTTGTACGTCGCCGGGTCGATGTCGACAAAAACGGGTGTGGCACCCGTGCTGGCTATGACTTCCGCCGTCGCAAAAAACGTGAACGGCGTGGTGATCACTTCATCTCCAAGACCGATTCCCAGCGCTTCAAGCGTCAACAGCAACGCATCCGTTCCATTGGCGACGCCGAGCGCGTGCTTGGTTCCGACATAAGCGGCGAGGTCTTGCTCCAACTGCCGCCCCTTGGGACCGAGGATGTAGGAACCGCTGGCGAGTACCTCCAACACGGCGGTTCGTATGTCATCACCCAGCAGCTGGTATTCTCCCTGTAAATCTAAAAACGGGACTTGCATGTGGGGTCGCCTCCTCGTCAACTGGGATCCAGCAAGGCGGCAGGGACGCCGACGACCACAGTCTGGTCCGGCACGTCGCGGGTGACGACGGAGCCTGCGCCGACGATGGCGAGTTTGCCGATGACGACGCCGGGCAGAAGCGTTGCGTTGTTGCCGATCTTGGCACCGCTTCGAATCGTCGGGCCTGCCAGAGAATAGGGTTGTGCGCCCATGTACTTGTCGTTGGACATCGAGACACAGGGCCCGATGAACACATGGTCTTCAATCGTGGTATCGCCCGTGACGTAGGCGTTCGTTTGAATCGTGCAGGAGGCGCCGATGGTCGTATTCAACTCGACGATTGCGGCGCGTCCGATGACGGTGCCGGGCCCAATCACCACGTTTTCCCGAATGCTGGCATGGTCGGCGACGAACGAATTCTCTCCGATCACGGTGCCTGTATAGAGGGAGACCAATTGCCCGATGCGCGTGCCGGAGCCGATGGTGAGCGTCAGATTCGACACGCCCGTGGTCCGCATAGTGGCGTTGCCACCCGGTCTAACGCCGAGGACGCAGTGATGGCCGACGGTGACGTTGTCGCCCAGTTTGGTTCCGGCCAGCAAGACGCAGTGATGCCCGATTGTGACGTTTTCGCCGAGAATCACTCCGTCTTCGATCACCACAGAATCGCCGATTTTTGCAGAGGCTGGAATCATACCGTTCCCTCCTGTTTCAAGATGCCTTTTTCGCGAAGCACGCGCAAGATGTAGTCCGCCCGTTCGCGGTAGCTGTGGTTTTTTTGGACTGCCATCTGCCCTTGGGTGCGGATGGTGTCCCGATGCTGTGGATGGCGGAGATAATAGTCCACGAGAAAAAGTGTCTCTTCCGGAGTCGAGGACACCACCAAATCTCGCCACGGCGTGAACACCTTGCGCACCGCGGGCGTGTCGGAGGTGATCAAAAAACCGCCCGACCCGAGAATCTCATACGTTCGCTGGGTCATCTGCGTCAGGAAATTCTGCAATCCGATCACGATCTTGGCGGAGCTGTAGACCTTGTTGCATTCCAGATACGACAGCTGCCCGTGCAACCAGTCTGCGGGGATGTCTTGCCCGAGAAACGGTTTCATGCCTTCCCAGCCCTTGCCCCAGAAGTCGATGCGGATGCCCTGCTCCAACAAGGGTTGAATCAGCACGCGCATCGATTCCATCCGGTAGTCGATGTCATATTGCCCGAGCACCCAATGGTAGGAGTTGGCGACGACGGCAATCGAGACATCGTACTTGGAGATCGGAGGCAAAGGGCGATGAATGGAAGGCTGGAACCCCCAATCGAGAGGAGCGGCGGGGATGCCGAGTTTGGCATACTCTTGCACAGATTCTTCACAGATGGTGAACACGAAGTCCGGCTGTCCATGCGTCAATACGACAGGCTTGACGAAATTGTCCAGAAACGTCGGGTCTTCCACAGACCAGTAGACGTGGGGGATGCCGACTTCTCGCGTACAGGCGCGAATCCAGCACAGCTTTTCCGGGAGCTGTTCATTGCCCCAGCCGTATGTGAGGACCACATCCGGCTGAAATCCGGAGATGACTTGCCGAACCCGTTCCTCACTCTCGGCCGGTACCACCATGATGTCATGGCCGCCGTCATAGAACCCGTTGGGCAACAAATGGAGGAGAACCTCATTGCTGTCAAAAAACAACACGCGCACCTTCGAACGCCTCCTCTCCCGCGAGTTGTACTCCTGCTGAGATAGTAAATGACGTCACGGGCATAGACGGAAGGGATAAACGCCTATATTTGGGTCAAAAGACACAAAAAAACCCCGATCCACCACGCGAGTTGCGTCTAGGGTCAGGGTTTTTCGTTATTCGGTCGTCGGTTGTTCCTCATCTTCGTGGCAAAGGTGGTTCGCATAATGCTGCGAGCCCCATTCGCGCAACGCATCTAAGACACTGGTCAACGTCAATCCGCTTTCCGTCAGCGTGTACTCCACGCGCGGCGGGATCTCCGGGTAGATCGTACGGTTGATGATGCCATGCTCCTCTAATTCTTTCAGCCGATCGGTCAACAGTTTCGAGGAGATCGGCAAGGACGTGGCGATCTCGGAAAAACGCTTCTTGCCATCGAACAGCTCGCGAATGATCAGAACGGTCCACTTTTTGCCGATGACACCGAGTGTCACTTCGATCGGACAACACGGATTCAATTCAGACATCTCGCTCGCTCCCTTACTCAGAGTTCTATTAGTATCAGTATAGCACAGTCTTTCCGTAAGTACGCTTACTTTACTATCGAAAGTGCATTTGCTATCGTGAACCCATATTAAGGAAAGGGGATTTTTCAATGGCAGGCTTATTCGATCCGTACACGATCAAAGGGTTGTCCTTAAAAAATAGAATCATGATGTCGCCGATGTGTCAGTACCAAGCGAACACAGACGGCACCGTCACCGATTGGCACTTTGTTCACTACGGCGCACGGGCGATTGGCGGAATCGGGCTGATCATGCTCGAAGCGAGCGCGGTGGAAGCACGGGGTCGCATTTCGAGACACGACATCGGCATCTGGTCCCACGAGCACGAAGCAGGCTTGAAGCGCATCGTCGATTTCGGGCACCAATACGGGTCCAAGATGGCGATCCAACTCGCACACGCCGGCGTCAAAGCGGAAACCGATGAACCGAACGTCGCTCCGACTGCCCTCTCGCACTTTGAGCGCTATGCGGTACCGCAAGAGCTCACGGTGGGGGAAATCACCCAGATTGTGGGGGCTTTTGCAACGGCGGCCGAACGCGCGGTGCGAATTGGGTTCGACACGGTGGAACTGCATGGCGCTCACGGGTACCTGATCAACCAATTTCTCTCCCCGTTGACCAACAAACGCACAGACGAATACGGCGGGTCGTTTGAAAAACGCCTGCGCTTCGCACTCGACGTCATCCAAGCGGTCAAAGGAGTTCTCCCGGCTGAGATGCCGCTGTTGCTGCGCGTGTCGGCGACCGAGTATTCGAACGAAGGCATCGACATCCACGAAATGGTGAAGATGGTCGCCGCTTTCAAACAAGCGGGCGTTGACATGGTGGACTGCTCCTCCGGCGGAACTCTGCCGGTGGCACCGCCGGCGATCTATCCGGGTTACCAAGTGCAGTTTGCGGACGCCATCAAGCAAGGGGCAGACATCCCCACCATCGCGGTCGGCCTGCTCGACACCCCGGCCCTCGCCGAAGAAGTGGTGCGCAACAACCGGGCAGACCTCGTCGCAGTTGGACGCGGCTTGCTGCGAAACGCACATTGGGCCAAAGTCGCGGCGCAAGAATTGAAAGTGACATTTGAGTTGCCGAACTCATATGCCCGGGCTTATTAAGTCAGACTGTATCTCTGGTAACAGAGAGACGAACGTATGTTTTGAGTCTCTAGAACCATTTTAATGTAATGGGTGAAAAACATGACATTCCTGCCATTCACATGGCAGGATTTCTTTTTATAGAACCGAATACCAGACAACAGTGGTGGAAAGTGGGGGAAAGTGGTGCACTTTTCCGCAAGGTGGGTGAAGAGGCAATGTTCATGGGGGAATATCAACACAACATTGATGACAAAGGACGCCTGATCATCCCTGCGAAATTTCGGGACGCGCTTGGCGCGAACTTTGTTGTGACCCGTGGACTAGATTCATGCCTGTTCGTATACCCGCGCAGCGAGTGGGAGAGTCTAGAGGCAAAGTTGAAGACTCTACCATTTACGAGAGCAGATGCCCGCGCGTTCAGTCGCTTTTTCTTCTCAGGGGCTACTGAGTGTGAACTCGACAAGCAAGGTCGCGTCAACATCCCGAACCATCTACGAGAATATGCCAAGTTTATCCGGGATTGTGTCGTAATCGGCGTGTCCAATCGCGTCGAGATCTGGGGCAAGGAAGCTTGGGATCAGTACTGTGCCCAATCTCAAGACTCGTTTGCTGAGATTGCGGAAAAACTAATCGATTTCGATTTGTAGGAGTGTTAACCAATGTCGGATACATCGACCTTTCATCACATTTCCGTTTTTGCAAAAGAAGCGGTGGAGGCTCTGCAACCGGAGCCTGACCATATCTATGTGGATTGCACGCTCGGAGGTGCAGGTCACTCGGGACGCATCTTGGAGGCCAGTTCGCCGACCGGCCGCCTGATTGCGATCGACCAAGACCTCATCGCCATCGCCAATGCCGAAAAAGTACTCGCCCCCTACGAAGGGCGGTTCACGATTGTCCATTCCAATTTTCGCCGATTAGCGGACATCGTGGCCGAACAGGGACTCTCCGGGGTGGATGGAGTGTTGTTTGACTTAGGTGTCTCCTCGCCGCAACTCGACGAGGGAGAGCGTGGATTCAGTTACCAGCACGATGCGCCTCTTGACATGCGCATGGACAAGACGCAAGACTTTACCGCACGCGATCTGGTCAACGAGTGGAGTCAAGATGAGATCATGAAGATCCTCTATGAATACGGGGAAGAGAAATGGTCGAAACGCATCGCTGAATTCATCGTCCGCGATCGTGCCAAAGCGCCGATCGAGACGACTGGACAATTGGTTGACATCATCAAAGCGGCCATTCCCGCCGCTGCACGCCGAGAAGGTGGCCATCCCGCCAAGCGGACGTTCCAAGGTATCCGCATCGCGGTCAACGACGAGTTGAACGTCTTCGCCGAGGCGATTCAACAAGCAATCGACGTTTTGAACCCGGGGGGTCGGGTGGCAATCATTACCTTCCATTCCTTAGAAGACCGCATGGCGAAGCTTGCCCTGCAAGAAGCCGCCCGTGGCTGCATTTGTCCGCCACAATTGCCGATCTGTCAGTGCAACAACAAGCCGCGCGTGAAACTGATCACGCGAAAGCCGATCGTTCCTTCTGAGGAAGAACTGGCGCACAACCCAAGGGCACGTTCCGCCAAACTGCGTATCGCCGAGAAACTCTAACCAACGGAACCTGTACACTGGAACTTGGGAGAAGGGAGCAAGACCGAAGATGTCAACATACCGGGATAACCTCGCGCGTCCGCTGCCGCAAGCAGAGCCCGCGCCCTCATACCAACCGAAAAAGCAACCTAACCGCTCTCCGCAGCAGAAAGCGGAAGCGAAAAACAAAGTAAAATGGCTGATCACCGTCATCTTCTGTCTCGCCGTCACGATCTCGCTGGCCGGCCGCTATGCGCACATGGTGTCTCTCAACTACCAGTTGGAGAACCAACGCGGGGAACTGCAAGCGATGAAGGACCAGCAGCTCAAGCTTGAACAGCAAGTGCTCCAAATGGAATCGGCAGAACGCATCAAAAGCGTTGCGACGAACCAACTGGGCATGAAGCAAGTGCAAGACAACCAGATGATCGTCGTTCAGCAAGGGAGCAAAAACTAATGAAAGAGCAGGACCGCACCTTCCGTAAGCGTTCGAAGCTCTTGCGCTTCGGTCTCTTGGTCGGCATGTCGTCCCTGGTCTTGCGCCTCTTTTATGTACAAGTCGCCGAGGCGAACTCCCTCTCGGACAAAGCCCAAGATTGGATCAAGACCGAGAAGGATGTCGTCGGCACACGGGGCGCCATCTACGACCGCAACGGTCAAAAGCTCGCCTTCACCGGTGTCGCCTACGACATCAACGTGGACGTGAGCACGTTCCGCCAAGCCAATGCCAAGGACAAAGGCGACACGCCGGAGGAATACGCAAAATTCCTCGCTCCTTTGCTTGGCATGACAGAGCAAGAGGTGTTGGGCTACATCGCCAACACCGATCCCAAAGTGCAAGGCGTCGGCTTGGGCCCCAAAGGGAAAAAAGTCGATGCCAGCATCGCCGAGAAGCTCGACGCGGCGCACAAGGAAAAAAAGTACAAGGGCATCACCGCCAACCGAGTGGACATCCGCCGCTATCCCAATGGAGCGCTTGCGTCTCACGTTCTCGGTTTCTACGGCATCAGCGGCACGAGCGACACCGAGACCGGACTCGCAGGTGTGGAGTCTGTGTACGACAAGGAGTTAACCGGGGTGCCGGGTCATGTGGAGTATTTCACCGACCGTGACGGCTACCAACTGCCGAACTACGAGCCGAAAGTCACCAAGCAACCGACCGACGGCAAAGACATCGTGCTGACGATTGACGGCACGATTCAGCACTTTGTCGAGGACGAACTGGACAACATCGTGCAGAAGTACGCACCGAAACACGCGACGATCATCGTCGCCGACCCGAACAACGGTGAAATTCTCGCGCTTGGCAACCGTCCGACGTTCAAACCGGCCGAGTACGCAACGTCTGACAAGGAAGCGCTCTGGAACAACTGGGCGCTCCGTTCGTTCGAACCGGGCTCTACGTTCAAGACGTTCGTCATGACCGGAGCACTGGCCGAACACAAACTCGATCTCTCGGAAACGTTCCAATCCGGCTCCATCACCGTCGACGGCATGACCGTCCGCGACTGGAACGGCACTGGTTTCGGGAACATCACCTTCCGCGAAGGGGTGTACAACTCCTCCAACGTCGGGTTTGTCAAGATCGGGCAGAAGCTTGGCAAGGAGTCTCTCTACAATTATCTCTACCAATTCGGGTTCGACAAACCGACCGGCATCGACTTGCCGGGCGAAGAGAACTCTTCGCTTTTTGACCCGAAAAAAATGAGCGACATCGACCTCGCGTCCACGTCGTTTGGTCAAGGTGTCTCTGTCACGCCGATGCAACAGGTCGCAGCGATGATGGCGGTCTGCAACGGCGGCAAAGTCTTCCAACCGCACGTCGTCAAGGAATTCCGTGACCAGAAGTCGGGAGCGACCGTCCAAGAAGTCCAGCCCAAAGTTGCGCACGAAGTGGCCAACCCGGAAGTCTTCCAAACGGTTCGCCAAGTTTTGGAGGAAACGGTACTCGCCGACGCCAACAAGACCGACTACATCAAAGGCTATCACGTCGCGGGCAAGACCGGTACCGCTCAGGTGCCCAAGGAGAAAGGCGCAGGCTACGATGACAGCAAATACCGTCTGTCCTTCACGGGCTTCGCACCGGCGAACAACCCGCGTCTGCTGATCTACGTCGACGTCGACCAAGCGACTCGCAACGCACCGTTGCAGTTCGGTTCGATTGTCGCGGCACCGTCCGGCAAAGTCGTCTTGGAAGAAGCCCTGCGCTACTTGCAAGTACCGATCGACCCGAATGACAACACCGTCCCGGACAAAAACGCGAAACCGGGCGACGCTGCAGCGTCCACCAAACCGGCCGAGCCGAAAACGTTCGTCAAAGTGCCGGACCTGATTGGCACCACCAAGGACCAAGCCAACGAATTGACCAAGCAAAACGGTCTCAAGATTCAAGGAGTTGGCGATGGACCGAAAGTGACTGGCCAGTGGCCGGACATCACCTACGGACAAATTCCGGAAGGAACCGAAGTCAAAGTCTACTTCGGGCCCGAAGGCAGCAAGGACGGAAAAGTGAAGATGCCCGACCTGCGCGGCCTCTCGATGCGGGAAGCGATGGAAACGTTGTCACTCCTGCAATTGCAGATGGAACCGAGTGGCTCCGGTTACGTGACCAAACAAGCCACGGCACCCGGCACGATGGTTCCATTCGGTACCACAGTCAAGTTGGATTTCTCCCCGCAGTCTTGACGCTGCGGGTTTTCTTGTGTTTAATGGACGGCGGACGGGCATGGTCAAGCCGGGTTCTTGTACCTCTTTTTCCTGCATAGTTTTAGAGCAGTACGGAAAAGGAGGTCTGGCTGTGCAATTGCTGTCTCAAGTCACGCTGCGCAAACGTTTGATGATCGTCCTTGCCATGCTTGCCGTTCTGTTCCTCTGCCTGATCTTGCGACTGGGCTACATACAGATGATCCAAGCGCCTTGGCTGACCGAACAGGCGGAAGACCTGTGGCGACGCAACATTCCGGTCGAGCCCAAGCGCGGGCAGATAACGGACCGCAACGGCGAAGTGCTCGCCTACAATGGCAGTGCTCCGACTGTCGTGGTCATTCCGGCGCAAGTCAAGGACAAGGAGGGCACGGCGGCGAAGCTCGCCCCGGTTCTCGAAATGACCAAGGAAAAAGTTCAACAGCAAATCTCAAAACGTGCGCTGATGGTCTATCTGGCCCCCGGCGGACGCAAAGTCACCGATGAAAAAGCCAAGCAGGTCCGCGACCTCAACCTCACGGGCATTTATGTCACCGAGGAAGGCAAGCGCTACTACCCCGAAGACGGGCTGGCCTCGCACATTCTCGGGTTCGCCGGTGTTGACAACCAAGGTTTGACCGGTGTCGAGTCGTGGTACAACTCCCGTCTGCAAGGCAAGCCCGGACGCATCTCGTTCTTCGCCAACGCGCGCGGGGAAGAGATGCCCAAGGAAGACGATGAGTACGTCGCACCGCAGAACGGGCAGAACTTAACGCTCACGATCGACAGCGAGATTCAGACGTTTGTGGAACGCGAGATCGAGAACGTCGTCGCGCAGTACAACCCCGACGGGGTCATGGCGATCGTCGCCGATCCCAAGACGGGCGAGATTCTCTCGCTTGCCAACTACCCGTCCTTCAAAAACGGCAGTTATCGCAGCTACCCGCAAGAAACGTACAACCGCGACCTCGCGATCTGGAAAAACTTCGAACCGGGTTCGACGTTCAAGATCGTGACGCTGGCGGCGGCGCTGGAAGAGAAAAAAATCACGCTCCAAGACCCGTTCTACGACCCCGGGTACTACACCGTCGGCGGACGCAACATTCGTTGCTGGAAAGCGGGCGGGCACGGGCAAGAGACGATGCTTGACGTCGTCGAGAACTCTTGCAACCCGGGCTTCATGCTGATGGGTCAGAAATTGGGCAAGGAAAAACTCTTCGACTACATCGACAAGTTCGGTTTCGGTCAAAAAACCGGCATCGACCTGCCGGGTGAAGGCAAGGGCATCCTCTTCAACGTCAACAAAGTGACGCCGGTCGACCTTGCGACCACTTCGTTTGGCCAAGGCGTTTCCGTTACGCCGATTCAGCAAGTCATGGCCGTTTCAGCGGTCGCCAACGGCGGCACGTTGATGAAACCGCATCTTGCCAAAGAGTGGCGCGACCCCGAAACCAACCAAGTCATCGAAGAGGTCAAGCCGGAAGCGGTACGCCGCGTCGTATCCGAAGATACCGCCCGCCAAGTGCGCGAAACGCTCGAATCGGTCGTCGCACGCGGCTCCGGTAAAAACGCTTATCTCGAAGGCTATCGAGTCGGCGGCAAGACTGGTACGGCGCAAGTTGCAGAAAACGGCGCTTATAAAAGCGGACATTACATCGTATCTTTTATTGGCATGGCTCCTGTCGACAACCCGCGTCTGGTTGCGTACATCGCGATTGACAACCCGAAAGCACCGCTGATCTTCGGGGGCGTCATCGCAGCACCGGTCGTCGGGAACATCCTCGGGGACAGCTTGCACTACTTGAACGTGCCGACTTCCAAGGAAGGCCTTGCCAAGGAGTACAACTACTTCGACGTCAAACCGGTCGAAGTGCCGCTGATCGCAGGCATGTCGGTCCAAGATGCACAAAAAGAAATGCTCGGTGCGGGCCTCCAACTGAAAACGGAGACCACAGGAACGGGCAAATACATCGTCGATCAATCACCGGCCGCCGGAACCAAAGTTCCGCCCGGTTCCACCGTCCGTCTGTATCTCTCCGATCAACAGGCGCCGACGGAGCAGAAGAAGCAATAACCTTGTCTGGAACGGGTGGAATGGTCCATACTGGTTGGTAGATTATTCGGAAGTGCGAGGAGGAAACGCAGTTGCGGTTGCGCGAGTTGATTGCCCCCATCATCCTCAAGCGCGTCGTCGGCTCTGACGACGTGGAGATCACACACATCACCCCGGATTCCCGTGAGGTACAACCGGGGAGTCTCTTTGTGGCCCTGCGCGGGTACACGGTGGATGGGCATGACTATGTACAAAAGGCGGTTGCAGCCGGAGCATCGGCTGTCGTCGTCGAATCAGAATTTGTTGGGCTTGCAGCACCGCAGGTCATCGTCCCGAACACAGGGACGATGGCTGCGGTGCTTGCGTCCGTTTTTTATCAACACCCGTCCAAGTCGATGAAAGTGATCGGGGTGACGGGGACGAACGGCAAGACGACGACCACGTCTTTGATCGAGCGCGTCTTGCGTGAGAACGGGCAGGAAACCGGTCTGATCGGGACGCTGAAAGTCAAATATGCGGACGTGGAGTATGAAACGTCGAACACGACGCCCGAAGCGTTGGTGCTTCAGCGAATCTTCCGAGAGATGCTCGATGCGGGTGTTCAATATCCCGTAATGGAAGTGTCGTCGCACGCGCTGGAACTGGGCCGTGTCGCAGGCACGCAGTATCGGACGGCCGTGTTCACCAACTTGACGCAGGACCATCTCGATTATCACGGTTCGATGGAAGAGTATCGCAATGCCAAAGCGAAGTTTTTCTCACGCCTTGGCAACACCTACAGCGACACGCCGTCGGAAGGCAGTTACGCCGTGATCAACGTCGACGACCCGGAAGCGGACTTTTTCCGTGCGGCGACGACGGCGCAAGTGATCACCTACGGAATTGATCACGAAGCGGACGTGCGGGCCATCGATGTCAAAATCGAGTCGCACGGCGTCTCGTATAAACTGATCTCTTTCGCGGGAACGGCCGAGTTCAACCTGCAGATGACCGGGAAGTTCAACGTCTACAACACGTTGGCGGCGACAGCGGCTTGTCTCTTGGAAGGCTTGACTTTGGAGCAGATCAAGACAACGCTCGAATCCGTGTCGGGTGTGGACGGACGCTTCGAGCGCGTCAATGCAGGGCAGAAGTTCGCGGTGATCGTGGACTACTCGCATACGCCGGATTCGCTGGAGAACGCGCTGAAAACGGTTCGTGAATTCGCGAAGGGTCGAGTGATGTGCCTCGTCGGATGCGGCGGTGATCGTGACCGCACGAAACGTCCGATCATGGCGAAGATCGCAACCGACTATGCGGACTTGGCGGTGTTGACCTCCGACAACCCGCGCACGGAAGACCCCGAGCTGATCTTGGACGACATGGAGGCGGGCGTGCAAGATGTGGAGAAAAACCGCTATGTCCGCATCGCAGACCGTGCCGAAGCGATTTCCTTCGCGATCGAGCAAGCCCAAGAGGACGACGTGATCTTGATCGCGGGCAAAGGGCACGAGACGTACCAGATCATCGGCAAGACCAAGACCCACTTCGACGACCGCGAAGTGGCGGCGGCCGCAATTCGAGGTGAGCAATCATGATCAAGCGTACTGCAGGTGAAATCGCAGCGTTGGCAGGGGGTCGATTGATCCAAGGTGACGCCGCTTTGCTCATCGAGGGTGTCTCGACAGACACTCGCAAAGACATGACCGGACGTCTGTTCGTCCCGCTCGTCGGCGAACGGTTCGACGCGCATGACTTTGTGCAAGCGGCTGTTGAACAGGGTGCGGTGGCCGCGCTCTGGCAAACAGGCAGATTCATTCCGGAACAAGCGCAAGGTCTCGCGCTGATCGAAGTCGAAGATACGTTGCTTGGGTTGCAAAACTTGGCGGCGGGCTACCGCAACGAGTTGACCCGCCTGCGCGTCGTCGGCGTAACGGGCTCCAACGGCAAGACTTCAACCAAAGACTTGCTCGCTTCGGTTCTGTCCGAGCGCTTCAAAGTTCAGAAGACCCTCGGCAACCTCAACAACCACATCGGCGTCCCGCTGGTGCTCCTGCAAGTGGAGGAGGACACCGATGTCGCCGTTTTGGAAATGGGCATGAACCACTTCCATGAGATCGAGTTGCTGGCAAAACTCGCGTCCCCGCAGATTGGGGTCATCACGAACATCGGGGAGGCGCATATCGAGCACCTCGGTTCGCGGGACGGCATCGCCGACGCGAAGTGCGAGTTGATCGAAGCGCTTGCTCCCGACGGGAAAGCGATTCTGTTTGGCGACGAACCGCTTTTACAGGAGCGGGCGGGGAAAACCAAAGCGCCGATCGTCTGGTTTGGATTTGGAGAAGGCAATGACGTACGCGCCGTCGAAGTGGAGAACTTAGGCATCGAAGGCTCCCGCTTCCAACTGGAAGGGGAAAAGGGTGCGTACACGCTCCCAGTTCCGGGCCTCCACCAACTCGGCAACGCGCTCGCCGCCATCGCAGTCGGGGAAGAGCTTGGCATGACCCGCGATGAGATTCGAGCAGGTCTTGCGCACGCCAAACTCACGGCACGCCGCTTTGAAGTTCACAAGGCTCGCGAGGGAAGCGGCACCGTGGTCGACGATGCGTACAACGCCTCGCCGACCTCGATGCGGGCAGCCCTTCAGATGCTCTCCGACATGCCGGGGGGATACAAAGTCGCGGCGCTCGGCGGGATGCTGGAACTCGGTCCTGATTCCGTTCTCATGCATCGCGAGACGGGCGCCTACCTCGCAGGTCTTGAAATCAACGAACTGGTTTGCATCGGAGACCTTGCCCGCGACATCGCAGCGGGAGCTCGCGAGGGCGCTTTTTCCGGCGTGATCTATGAGGTGGCCGACAAGCCGCAAGCAATCGAGTACCTTGAAAAACTGCTGCAACACCATGCACAAGACGAAACGGGCGGGGCGATCGTCCTCGTCAAATCTTCGCTTGGTATCGGTCTCGTCGATGTAGTTCGGGCGTTGACCTAAGTTGCGAAGACACTAGGGGAGGACCAAAGGTCATGGATATCACGATCATGTTGTGGACGACCGGGGTCGCGTTTCTTATCGCGGTGATCCTGGGTCCGCTGTTCATTCCGTTTTTACGACGCCTGAAATTCGGGCAGGCGATTCGTCAAGAGGGCCCGCAAAGTCACCAGAAAAAATCGGGCACGCCGACGATGGGAGGCATTATCTTCCTCGTTGCGTTGACGATCACCACACTGAAATTCTCCGACCATCAGTTCGCGACCTATCTGCTGTTGTTCGTGACGCTCGGGTACGGTCTCGTCGGATTCCTCGACGACTACATTAAAGTCGCCCTCAAGCGCAACCTCGGCTTGAAAGCCCGTCAGAAATTGCTCGGGCAGATCATCCTCGGCGTTGTGCTGTATATCGTCATGAATTACGCCGGTCTCATCGATATGAAGATCAACATCCCGCTGATCGACACGCCGCTCAACCTCGGATTCTTCTACTTGCCGTTCCTCGTCTTGATGGTCATCGGCATGTCGAACGCGGTCAACTTGACCGACGGTCTGGACGGTCTCGCAGCGGGTACGACCGCCATTGCGTTTGGATCGTATGCGATCTTGGCTTGGTGGACGTCGAACATGGAAGTGGCGATCTTCTGTGCGTCGATGGTCGGAGCGTTGCTCGGCTTCCTCGTCTTCAACGTCAACCCGGCCAAAGTGTTCATGGGGGACACAGGGTCACTTGCCTTGGGCGGTGCGCTGGCCACGGTCGCGATCCTCACCAAGACGGAGATCTATGTGTTCCTGATCGGCGGCGTGTTCGTGGCAGAAGTGCTGTCCGTCATCCTGCAAGTCATCTCGTTCCAGACATTTGGTCGACGCATCTTCAAAATGTCACCGCTTCACCACCACTTTGAGTTGATCGGCTGGTCGGAGTGGCGCGTCGTCGGCACGTTCTGGACCGTCGGACTGTTGCTGGCAGTCGGTTCGCTGGCACTGTACCTGAAACCGTAGGGAGAGACGCATCGTGGAGTACACTGAAAAAAAAGTTCTCGTGCTTGGCCTTGCCCGTTCCGGCGCGGCCGCTGCACGTCTGTTGCATCACAACGGCGCTGAGGTCACGGTCAATGACCAAAAAGACCTCAGCGACGATCCGCTGGCGGCGGAATTGCAAGCGCTCGGTATTGAAGTGATTGGCGGCGGGCATCCGGAGGGCATCGTGCATCCGGGGCTCGCCCTCGTCGTGAAAAACCCCGGGATTCCGTACAAGGCCGCTCCGGTGCGCCAAGCGCTGGAATTGGGTATCCCCGTGGTGACGGAAGTAGAAGTGGCGTACGGTTTCTCCAAAGCTCCTTTGATCGGCATTACCGGCTCCAACGGCAAGACCACGACCACGACGCTGGTTGGCAAGATGCTCGAAGCGGCCGACTTGAAACCGGTCGTGGCCGGCAACATCGGTCTCGCGCTGTCCGAAGTGGCAGAGAGTGTCACGGCCGACCAATGGCTGGTCGCGGAGCTGTCTTCGTTTCAACTGATGGGGACGCGCGCGTTCCGACCGAAGATCGGAGCGCTTTTGAACCTGTCACCCGCCCATCTGGACTATCATGGAACGTACGAAGAGTATCGCGACGCCAAGTACAGACTGTTTGCAAACCTTGGGCCCAGCGACATCGCGGTGTTGAACTGGGATCAGGAAGACGTGCGTGCGGCAGCCAAGGGTATGCAGGCGCGGGTCGTGCCTTTCTCAGCGTCCGAAGTTTTAGAAGAGGGCGTTTTTGTCAAAGATGGTCATATCCACGCTATCTTGAACGGCAAAAACGTACCTCTCCTCCCGGTGGCCGAAGTGGGCTTAGCCGGGGAACACAACTTGCAGAACGTCCTCGCGGCGGCGGCGATCTCTCTGGCGGCAGGTGCCTCAGCAGATGCAATCGCTGAAGTGGCGCGCACGTTCCGCGGTGTTGAGCACCGGACCGAATATGTGACCACCAAAAACGGGGTGGACTTCTACAACGACTCCAAAGCGACCAACGCAGCAGCGGCGACACAGGCGATCACCGCTTTTCCAAGCGTCGTGCTGATCGCAGGTGGCTTGGACCGTGGCATGGACTTCCAGGAACTCGTGCCGGTCTTTCAGAAGCACGTCAAGCACGTCGTGGCGATCGGGCAAGCGGCAGAACGCTTCTTGAACGTCGCCAATCTTGCAGGCAAGACAGCGGAAAAAGCCGACTCGCTCGAGACGGCCGTCCAACTCGCGGCACTTCGTGCAGAAGCGGGGGATACCGTTCTGTTGAGCCCAGCGTGTGCGTCGTGGGACATGTTTGGTTCGTTTGAAGAGAGAGGGAGCATGTTTAAAAAAGCTGTGCATACATTATAGCGATTGGACGAGACCGAGTATCCGGGGGTGACAGTTGCCGCAATGAACGTCAACGGCAAGATCAAATCGTATCCCGATACGCTGATCATTTTATCCACGCTTTTGCTTCTGGGGATCGGCGTCGTCATCGTGTATAGTGCCAGTGCGGTGCTCTCTGCGCAAAAGTTTGACGATCAATTCTTCTACGCCAAACGTCAATTGATGTGGGCCGTGCTTGGGATCATCTCGATGTTCGTCATGATGAACTATGATTATCACAAGCTGAGAAGAGTCGCCAAACCGCTCCTCCTGATCTGTTTCCTCTTCTTGATTGCCGTTGCCATTCCGGGCATCGGTTCTGTGCGCGGGGGGTCGCGTGCTTGGCTTGGGATCGGATCGTTCGGTATTCAGCCGTCTGAGTTCGCCAAGCTCGGGATCATCATCTTCTTTGCGTATATGTTAGAGAGGACGCAAGATCGCATTTCTCAATTCAAGCGAGGTCTGTTGCCGCCGCTCTCCATCGTCGTCTCGGCCGTCGGTTTGATCATGTTGGAGCCTGACCTTGGACAATCTGTTGTCCTGATGGGAACGGCGATCATCATCATCTTTGCCGCCGGCGCACGAGTCGGACATCTCCTCGGTCTCGCGAGCTTGGCCATCCCGGCGTTCGTCGGGCTGGTCGTGGTGGCGCCCTATCGCTTGAAACGGATCTTCGCTTTCATGGACCCTTGGGCGTACGAATTGGATGCAGGGTATCACATCATCCAGTCGCTTTACGCATTGGGTCCGGGCGGTCTGATGGGACTGGGCTTGGGACGGAGCCGTCAAAAGTTCCTCTATTTGCCGGAGCCCCAGACCGACTTTGTTTTCTCCATCCTTGCCGAGGAACTGGGTTTCATCGGCGGTGCGACAGTTCTGTTGCTCTTCCTGCTGCTGGTCTGGCGGGGGTTGCGTACGGCGATTACGGCGCCCGATACGTTCGGTTCGCTGCTTGCCGTCGGCATCACCGGCATGATTGCGGTACAGGTGGTCATCAACATCGGCGTTGTTACCGGCTCCATGCCGGTTACCGGGATCACGCTTCCGCTGATTTCGTACGGGGGATCGTCCCTGACGCTGATGCTGACCGGGATCGGGATCTTACTAAACATCTCCAGGCAGACGAGGTGAAGCCCAACGTCTGTCCGGAGTGAAAAAACACCGAGCGACACCGCGAGAAAACGCGGAATCGCTCGGATTTTTTCGCTTCTCTGGGCTGGTGTCACCACTTTCTCCACTCCCCCATATCATGAGGGTACGAGGCGCGGAACATCGAGGAGCGATCACAAATTGTCAGTGAAGTTGGAGGTACGACGATGAAACGAGAAGAGATCCAGAAACTGTTCACAGGCGAACAAGTCGGCGAGGTGCTGTTTGACGAACTCATGTCCAAACACACTTCGTGGCGCATTGGCGGCCCGGCCGACGTGTTCATCCTCCCGACCGAACAGGAGCACCTCGTGCGAATCATGCAACTGACTCATCAACACGGCATTCCGTGGTACGTGATCGGCAAAGGTTCGAACTTGCTGGTGCGGGACGGCGGGTGGCGAGGTGTCGTCATCAAACTGGCTGACAATTTTTCCGACTTGAGCATCACAGGCGACCGTCTGACTGCACAGGGAGGACGCTCCTTCGTTTCTGCCGCCCACCATGCGATTCGACAAGGAGTAAGCGGTTTAGAGTTTGCAACAGGGATTCCGGGAACGGTCGGCGGCGCGGTGATGATGAACGCCGGGGCGCACGGTGGTGAGGTGAAAGACGTGTTGATCGATTGTCACGTGCTAAGCCCGCAGGGAGACGTCATCCATCTGACGCATGCCGACTTGAAATTCGACTACCGCTACAGTGTGCTCAAGGACGACCCGATGATCGTGCTCGACGCGACCTTTCAATTAGGAAAGGGAGACGCGGAGGAGATGAGCGAACGGGTTCGCAACTGGGCGAAACGCCGTCAAAGCACGCAACCGCTCTCACTTCCAAGTTGCGGCAGTGTGTTCCGCAATCCGGAAGGCACGCACGCGGGCTTTTTGGTTCAAGAGGCGGGGCTCAAGGGCACACGGATCGGCGGTGCGCAAATCTCGGAACTCCACGGCAACTTTATCGTGAACGTCGGGGGAGCGAAGGCAGCAGATGTCGTGGCACTGATCGAACTCGTACAACGGACTATTTCAGAAAGATACGGACATGACCTTCACCCGGAAGTTCGGATCGTAGGAGACGATTCTATCGGGGGGTGACATGCGTGGAACGCATAGCCATTGAAGGTGGGCACAAACTTCAGGGCTCCGTGCGCGTACACGGTGCCAAGAACGCGGCCCTGCCGATCTTGGCGGCCAGCGTCATGGCGCATGGAGAAAGCGTGATCGAAGACGTGCCGGATCTGCAGGACATTCGCGTGATGGTTGCGATCCTTCGTCATTTGGGGTGTCAGGTACACCACGAAGGCTCGACGTTGCGAGTGGATGCAACCGGATTGACAGGTACAGAAGTGCCGGAGCACCTCATGCGTCAGATGCGCTCCTCTATTTTTCTGATGGGCCCGATCCTGGCGCGTTGCGGTCAAGTTCGCATCTCGTTGCCGGGCGGTTGTACCATCGGATCGCGTCCGATCGACCTGCATTTGAAAGGTTTGCAGGCGCTCGGAGCCCGCATTGAGGAGAAGCACGGCTATATCCTTTGCACAGCCAATCGACTGCGCGGTACGAACATCTATCTCGATCTGCCAAGTGTCGGAGCGACGGAGAACTTGATCATGGCCGCGGTGTTTGCTGACGGTGTGACGACGATTCATAACGCCGCACGCGAGCCGGAGATCGTCGATCTCGCCAACTACTTGAACGCGATGGGCGCCAAAGTCCACGGAGCAGGCGGGGCGAATGTCGTCATCGAGGGCGTACACCGCTTGCAGGGTCGAGCGTACAAGGTCATCCCGGACCGCATCGTAACCGGCACGCTGTTGTTGGCTACCGCTGCGACGGGGGGCGAAGTGGAACTGACCAACGTCCAACCGGATCATTTGGGAGCTGTGCTCTCGAAGTTGGAAGAGAGCGGTGTAGACATTCGCGTGGAAAGCAACAAGTTGTTCCTGCGCGCGAATTCCAGACCGCAACGCATTGAGCGGATCAGCACCGCGTACTACCCCGGTTTCCCGACCGACTTGCAGTCGCCGTTCATGGCGTACTTGAGTCTGGCAGACGGAACCTCGGTCATCACCGAGTCGATTTTTGAAGGACGTTACCAACATGTGAATGAATTGGCGCGCATGGGGGCGAAGATCAAAGTCGACATGCGGACTGCCTTCATTGAAGGCGTGCCGGAGTTGACGGGGGCGCACGTAGAGGCGACCGATCTGCGGGCAGGTGCTGCCTTGATACTGGCGGGCCTCGCCGCGAACGGTCGGACGTCGATTGGCAACGTGCACCACATCGACAGAGGGTATGAGAAGGTTGAGGAAGTATTTGGAAGTTTGGGTGCCAGAATCTGGCGTGAAAGGCCGGATGGCATCTCTTGAAAACACATTTGAACATGTTATAATGAGGGCAAACCCCTAGACTTACAACGGCGGCATATATCAAAAGTATATGCCGTTCGATTTTTTTTACGCAAAGGAGCAGGTCTGTTATCATGCACGAAACGCCCTCCACTATCGCCGAGACCTACACCGCCAAGACCGCAGAGCCGACCCGCAAGCGCCGCCCGAATTGGAAGGCGCTGCTTTTTGTTGTCGTGTTTTTCGTACTCCTCTTAGTGGCTGGCTTTTTGCAATCCCCTCTGTCGGCGGTCACGACCATCGACGTGAAGGGCAACCATGCGATCCGTTACGAAGAGATCGTGCGCGCGTCCGGGATCACAAAAGGCATGAGCTTCTGGCGCATCTCGGAGACGAAGGCCGCCGATGCCATCCTCAAGGCGTACCCGGTGGTGCAGACGGCCGATATCCAAGTGTCGTGGACAGGCAACGTCGTAATCGCCGTCGCAGAGAAGGCCGTTTCCGGGACGCTTGTCGGACAGGACGGCTTCTACAGCATCTTGCAAGACGGTACGGTGCTTGAGAAGACGACGAAACCGAGTGATTCGATGCCGCTGATCACGATGGAGAACCTGCCGCCGATCAAGGCGGGAGAAGTGGTTCAAGATGCCAACGTGCAGGCTTTGGCGAAACAAATTCCCGAAGTTGAGCGCAACACGCTCGATCAGATCTCCGAAGTGCGAATTCCGGCGAAAGGGCCGTGGCAGGTCTTCATGCGGGACAAGTTCGAAGTTCGCGTGCCGGAGTTGCAGTTTGCGGTCAAGATGAACGCTTACCAGAAGTTCCGGAACTCGCTCCCGGCCGACACGCCGCCGGGCGTACTCAACTTGCTGGAATCGAACTATTTACAAGAGTACAAATCGACTGCGAAGAAGGAAGGGGAGTAGAGATGCCGTTCAAACCTGACAAACGGTTGCGCCTGACCGTCTCACTGACGATGATCTCTGTCATTCTCGGACTGATGCTCTCGATGCAATACAAGAACATGCGCGTCACAGCCGATGCACAAGCAAAACTGCCGACGATCGATCCCAAGGCTCAGTACACCGCCGACCAACTCAATCGGATCAAGGATGAGAACAAAGGGTTGGAAGAAGAGATCGAGAAGCTCAATAAAACGTTGCACGGCTTGGAGAAGCAAGCGGGCGATGTGGACCAGAACCTCGCCCCGGAGATTCGCGACGATTTGACCAAGTACAAGATCATGTCCGGGTTGCTTGCCGTCAAAGGCCCGGGGATCACGTTCACCGTCGATGACAACAAAAAAGACATCCCCGCGGACAAGGACGTCCTGCTCTACATCACTCATGACTCCGACCTGCGCATGCTCGTCAACGAGCTGTTCATCGCCGGAGCCGAAGCGGTTTCGATCAACGGGCAGCGCATTACGACGACCACGGGCATCGTCTGCATCGGCACAATGGTTAAAGTCAACAACCAGCGTATCACCACGCCGTTTGTGTTCACCGCCATCGGGGACCCGAAGAACATGATCAATGCCCTGGAAACACGAGGCGGGGTCATCGAGTTGCTCACCCGCCCGGAGAACGGCCGCTATCTGACGATCACGCCGCCGAAGCAAAGCCCTACCGTTACCATTCCGGGGTATGCGGGCGACTTCAACGGGATGAAGAAATAGGAGGGTTGACATGCAAACCAAGCACAAGGTCAGTTTGTTCCTGGTCAGCTTCCTACTTGGCAGCATGCTGACCGTCCAGTTTTCCACCGTGCATCGTCCGCGCGAGGACAACAACGTGGTGGACAATGTCCAGCTGAACGCCGAGCTCGCGACGGAGAAGGATCGCCAGAAGTTTTACAACAGCGAGATCGATCGTCTGGAGCAACAGGTGAACACGTATCAAAACAAACAAGGTAACCGCGAGGAATTGGCCAAGGCGATGGCAGACGACCTCGACAAAATCAAGGGGCTCGCCGGCGTGAAACCGCTCAAGGGCAACGGAATCATCATCACCATCGAGGATTCCTTCGACGCGATTGCAGCCGGGGGCGACCCGAGCAAGGCCGCGTCTCTTGACTATTACTTGTACCAACTGATCAATTACCTCAACGGCAATGACGCACAGGCGATCTCTGTAGAGAACCATCGGATCATCTCACTGTCTTCGATCCGTTCCATCTCCATGAACAATCTGCAAGTCAACGCCGTGATGATCAACCCGAAGTCGATCACGATCAAAGCGGTCGGGAACATAGAGCAGATGAAGATCGGGATGAACTTGTTCCCGCAGTTCTTCCGCGAGATGGGGAAAGACTTCAAAATCACCGACGTCACCAACGGCAGCCTGACCATCCCGGCGTATGATGCGCCCGTCGAATTCAAGTATGCCCAACCTGAAGGAGATAAAAAACTATGATTTGGATTCCGGTCTTCGGACTTGTGCTCGGCGTCCTGCTCGGGTTCTCGTTCAACCTCTACATCCCGTTGCAGTACAGCTCTTATCTCTCCATTGCCATTCTCGCAGCGTTGGATACCGTTTTTGGCGGGATTCGTGCGAGTTTGGAGAAACATTTCGACAGCTCAGTGTTCATCAGCGGGTTCTTTTTTAACACGTTGCTGGCAGCTCTTTTGGCCTTTATCGGGGTTCAATTGGGTGTGGATCTGTACTTGGCGGCTGTGTTTGCGTTCGGGGTACGCTTGTTCAACAACCTCGCTTCGATCCGCCGTCTGATTGTCAACCGATCCCGCTCCCAAGAGAAAAATAGTTGAAAAACTTATCCCGAAAAAGAGGGAATTCACGCCCCGTGTTGAATTTAAGAACTGATCAACATCTGGCTTTTGCAATGAAACAGGGAGGTGCCACGGCTTGACAAACGGCGACATCATCGTCAGCTTAGACATAGGAACATCCAAAGTGCGAGCCATCATTGGTGAAATGAGTGGCACGGGCATCCAAATTATAGGCGTCGGTTCTGCTGAAGGCGA
The DNA here is from genome assembly GCF_016722965.1 of Tumebacillus amylolyticus. Classification (NCBI taxonomy): domain Bacteria; kingdom Bacillati; phylum Bacillota; class Bacilli; order Caryophanales; family Alicyclobacillaceae; genus Tumebacillus; species Tumebacillus amylolyticus. Next base: position 4,904 of record NZ_JAEQNB010000005.1, on the reverse strand, counting down.
TGGAATCCGTAAAGGTGCAATCGTTGACATAGACAAGACCGTACAGTCGATCCGCTCCGCCATCGATCATGCTGAACGCATGGTAGGTATCGAGATCGCTTCTGCATATGTCGGCATCTCCGGCAACCACATTTCCCTTCAGTCCAGCCGAGGCGTCGTAGCTGTCAATTCACCGAATCGCGAGATCGGTGAGGAGGATATAGATCGCGTCTTACAAGCTTCGCGCGTGATCGCATTGCCGCCGGAGCGTGAGATTATCGACGTTGTGCCGAAGATGTACATCGTTGACGGTTTGGATGAAATCGCGGATCCGCGTGGCATGATCGGGGTTCGCTTGGAAGTGGAAGCATACATCATCACCGGTTCCCGCACGGTCATTCACAACCTGATGCGCTGTGTGGAGCGCGCAGGTGTACAGATTGCGGGGCTCGTCTTGTCGCCGCTGGCGGCGAGCACGATCGCACTTACCAGCGACGAGCGCAAGCTCGGTGTCGGGCTCGTCGATATCGGCGCCGGCCAGACGACCATATCGGTTTTCAAGAACGGTATATTGGAAGCAACCGGCGTGCTTCCGGTCGGCGGTGACCATGTCACCAATGACATCGGCATCGGACTGCGCACGCAGACCGACGTCGCGGAACGCGTCAAGGTGCGCCACGGTTGTGCTTTGGTCTCGGCGGCCAACCAAGAGGAGACATTCAAAGTCTCCCGCGTCGGCAGCAATGTGGACAAGGAATTCAACCAAGTCGATCTTTCGAATATCATCGAGCCGCGCATGCAGGAGATCTTTCAGATGGTACGCCAAGAAGTCGAACGTATGGGCTTCAAGGACATGCCGGGCGGCTACGTCCTCACGGGCGGCGTCGCGGCGATCCCGAGCGTGGACAAGCTTGGTGAATATGAGTTGGATGCGAACGTTCGCGTTGCCATTCCTGACTACCTCGGAGTGAAGGACACGTCCTTCGTCAACGGGGTGGGCATCATCAAATACGTTGGCCGCAACATCACCCGGAAGCCGGAAGCCCAGTCTGCACCGCGCCGCAAGCAAACCAATGGTGGTGGCGGCAACACGGGCGGCGGTGGCCTCGTCGACCGCATCAAGAGCTGGTTCAGCGAATTCGTCTAAGAGACAGGGTACGTTTAAGGAGGATCAAGGTTTATGTTGGAGTTTGATTTTGATATAGAGGCCTTTGCTCAGATTAAGGTCATCGGATGCGGCGGCGGCGGTTGCAACGCGGTAAACCGAATGATTGAAGCGGGCATCAAGGGTGTAGAATTCATCACCGTCAACACCGACGCTCAAGCACTTCACCTCTCCAAGGCGGAGCACCGCCTCCAGATCGGTGAGAAACTGACCCGTGGACTTGGCGCTGGCGCTAACCCGGATATCGGGAAGAAAGCAGCCGAAGAGAGCCGTGAACAGATCGCAAACGCGTTGCGTGGTGCAGACATGGTCTTCGTCACTGCGGGCATGGGTGGCGGTACCGGTACGGGTGCTGCTCCGGTCGTTGCTGAGATCGCGAAGGAACTTGGCGCGCTGACCGTCGGCGTTGTCACCAAGCCTTTCACGTTCGAAGGTCGTCGTCGTATGGGCCAAGCTGAGAACGGCATTGCGTCCCTCAAGGAAAAAGTCGATACGCTGATCGTCATCCCGAATGACCGTCTGTTGGAGATCGTAGACAAAAACACCCCGATGCTGGAAGCGTTCCGTGAAGCGGACAACGTTCTCCGTCAGGGTGTCCAGGGGATCTCCGACCTGATCGCGGTACCGGGCTTGATCAACGTCGACTTTGCAGACGTCAAAACGATCATGACCGAGCGTGGATCGGCCCTTATGGGGATCGGTGTACACACCGGCGAGAACCGTGCAGCAGAAGCGGCCAAGAAAGCAATCTGCTCGCCGTTGCTTGAAACTTCGATCGACGGCGCACGTGGCGTGCTGATGCACATCGCAGGCGGCAACAACCTGTCTCTGTTCGAAGTCAACGAAGCGGCTGATATCGTTTCTTCGGCAGCTGACCCGGAAGTGAACATGATCTTTGGTGCGGTCATCAACCCGGACCTCAAGGACGAGATCATCGTCACCGTGATCGCGACGGGCTTCGAGCACAAGGAGCGTCCGCCGGCTCAGAAACCGCTCAACAAGATGGATATCAAGCCGTTCGGGGGCAACACTGCTTCCTCGGACAACCTCGACATCCCGGCGTTCCTGCGCCGTAACAACCGCTAATTCGAGAGGACTCCCTGTATGGGAGTCCTTTTTTATGGATTCTAGGAATCTGGCGAGTGCTGCGTGATATCGGGTGATATTGATAGAGTAGGGGAGTTGGTTTGGGCAGGTTGCCTTATTTGCTTGTATTATGCTGTTGAGAGGTTCGGGAGGGTGTGTTATATTAACTCTTGTCGCCGCGAGGTACACGGCACGATGGTGAGAACATGAGCCATTAGCTCAGTTGGTAGAGCACCTGACTTTTAATCAGGGTGTCGAAGGTTCAAGTCCTTCATGGCTCACCATATTTCAACTTCATGATGCGCCCTTAGCTCAGCTGGATAGAGCGTTTGACTACGAATCAAAAGGCCGGGAGTTCGAATCTCTCAGGGCGCGCCATTTACTTCTTGGGGGATTAGCTCAGTTGGTAGAGCACCTGCCTTGCAAGCAGGGGGTCAGCGGTTCGAATCCGCTATTCTCCACCATTTGTTCCTCGATAGCTCAGTTGGTAGAGCGCCCGACTGTTAATCGGATGGTCGCAAGTTCGAGTCTTGCTCGGGGAGCCATTTGCCTTTTTAGCTCAGTAGGTAGAGCGCATCCATGGTAAGGATGAGGTCATCGGTTCGATTCCGGTAAAAGGCACCATTTGTTTGGCCCGTTGGAGAAGCGGCTTAACTCACCGCCCTTTCAAGGCGGCATTCACGGGTTCGAATCCCGTACGGGTCACCAAGAGTTGGAGGTTTAGCTCAGCTGGGAGAGCATCTGCCTTACAAGCAGAGGGTCGGCGGTTCGATCCCGTCAACCTCCACCATTTTCATACGGAGCTGTGGTGTAGTGGCCTAACATGTCCGCCTGTCACGCGGAAGACCGCGGGTTCGAATCCCGTCAGCTCCGCCATTTTGGCTCGGTAGCTCAGTTGGTAGAGCAGTGGACTGAAAATCCACGTGTCGGCGGTTCGACTCCGTCCCGAGCCACCATAGTAGCCCCACTACAAGCGCGGCCGTCCAGGCCGCAACGTGGGACGCTCGCATCCTGCTCGCGGAAGTGGCTCAGGGGTAGAGCATCGCCTTGCCAAGGCGAGGGTCGCGGGTTCGAATCCCGTCTTCCGCTCCATTTTTTCAATAAATGGGCCCATAGCTCAGTTGGCTAGAGCGCACGACTGATAATCGTGAGGTCGGAAGTTCGAATCTTCTTGGGCCCACCATTCGTTTCATAAGTCTCGTGATGATGGCGGAAAGGTCACACCTGTTCCCATCCCGAACACAGAAGTTAAGCTTTCCAGCGCCGATGGTACTTGGACCGCAGGGTCCCGGGAGAGTAGGACGTCGCGAGGCACGAGAAAAGCCCGATCTCAATTTGAGATCGGGCTTTTTGCTGTTTCTGTATCTATTGCTGCGTCTGCTGGTCCGATGGGGTGCGGGGATTAGTGAAGCATCTTCAGGACGGTCTCCGGGTGGGTGACAGTGGCCCAGATTGCGGTGAGGAGGATGAGGGTGACCGCTGTGATGGCGGTGAGCGTTATGGAGGTGCTGGCGTTGATTCTCCAGCCTTCATTCGACTTTTCCAACTCCAACCCTTCGTCTCGTTGCTGCTCGCTCATTCGGATCGCACCCGCCTTTGTGTAAGGTCTATCTGTAGTGTGGGATATGGACAAACCGTTCTATACACAAAGTGTAGAAATTCGTCGCAAGAGAGAGTTTGATGATCGTGGTTGCGGGGAATAGGTGTTTTTGTCGGGTTTTGGCTGGACAAGCCTATTGATTAGATGCGGCAAAGGGTGCTATTATTACTCCTGTCGCCGCTGATGTGGACGACGAGAGGTTCTGAAACACGGAGAGATGTCCGAGCTTGGTCGAAGGAGCACGATTGGAAATCGTGTAGGCGGGAAACCGTCTCAGGGGTTCGAATCCCCTTCTCTCCGCCACCGTGGCGGTGTAGCTCAGCTGGCTAGAGCATTCGGTTCATACCCGGAGGGTCGGGGGTTCGAATCCCTCCGCCGCTACCAGTTTCATATGGAGAGGTACCAAAGTGGCCAAATGGGGCGGACTGTAAATCCGTTGCGTAAGCTTCGAAGGTTCGAATCCTTCTCTCTCCACCATGTTTTATTCCCCGATAGCTCAGTTGGTAGAGCGCCCGACTGTTAATCGGATGGTCGCAAGTTCGAGTCTTGCTCGGGGAGCCATCTGGAGAAATGTCCGAGTTTGGTCGAAGGAGCTTGACTCGAAATCAAGTAGGCGGGTAACCGTCTCGGGGGTTCGAATCCCTCTTTCTCCGCCATAAGAGAAGACCCGTATCCTCTTGGGGATGCAGGTCTTTTTTCTTCTCTTTACTTTTTGAATGTCCGATCTGAGAGAATCTGGTTGTTGATTGTTTGGTTGTGAATGTGGTATCTTAATTGAGCCGCTTCGGTGGCACACGATTGATCCTTGAAAACTAAACGAGTGATAGATGAAGATCGATTCGAGTCAGCGAACCAAACTTTTATTGAGAGTTTGATCCTGGCTCAGGACGAACGCTGGCGGCGTGCCTAATACATGCAAGTCGAGCGGACTGATTCGGGGCTTGCTCCGATGAGGTCAGCGGCGGACGGGTGAGTAACACGTGGGTAACCTGCCTGATCGTCTGGGATAACGCTTGGAAACGAGTGCTAATACCGGATAATCTCTTGGATCGCATGGTTCGAGAGTAAAAGGAG